>JAYUHK010000053.1:0-31830 GCA_043767025.1 Saprospiraceae bacterium
TTTCGCTTCGCCAGACGATATTTTTGCAAAAACTTGAATTTCTACAAGGCACGTCTGAAAATACAGTGACTTTGAATAAAATGCTGTCTGAAATTTTAGTAGAAAAATATTCTGCGTAACATGAGTACTTAAAAAAAAAATATCGAAGCTGAAAGTAGTCGAAATGCGGCGAATGGAGCAAAAAAATTCCTGCACATTCGCTACGCATAGGAAAAGGAGGAAGGGGCGGTAGCTGGGTGCAGGAAATGAGAAAACAAACATATAAAGAGAAAACGCTGTAATATACAGGCATTTATATATGTGTGAAACATTTAATATGTTTTGGTGCAAAGTATTTACGGAACGGTAGGTTTCATTTAGGGAACGGTAAGTTTTTTTTTTTCAAATACCCATTTCCATAAAAGGAATTAATATTTCCACTCGCGTGCCTTCGGCTTTGCCGGTGATTTTTGACTTGAGGTCAAAGGTTTGAATGTAATTTCCACCTTTTTCGTTGCCCAAAAGCAAGTTCAGTCGTTGCTCCGTGATGGTTGTCCCCCGCGACCGGTGCGTTTCGTGATAGCCGATTTGGTCTTGGTGGAGGCGCACTTTTTCGCGCCCAACTCCGTTGTCTTCCACGACACAGATGAGTGATTTTTCGTTGTGGTATAAAAACTGAACCAAAATTTTTCCATCTTTTCTACCCCGCAGTCCGTGTTCGATAGCGTTTTCGACATAGGGCTGCACAATCATCGTCGGCACGGCGACGAAATCGTCGTCTAATTTTTCATCTACTTCAATCGTGAATTGGAGATTGTCCTCGAAGCGCAGCTTTTGGTTGATGGTCAAATAATCCGTCAGAAACTCAATTTCTTTTTCGAGGTCGAGCATTTCCATATCCGAATATTCGAGGCTTTGGCGCATCAGTTTAGCAAATTTTGCCAAATATTTGGCGGCATCGGCGGCGTTATTGGACGTAATAAATTGCTGTATCGAATTGAGTGCATTGTAGATAAAATGTGGGTTCATCTGCGCTCGCAGTGCTTTGAGTTGCAAACTGGTGGCTTGCAGGCGCAACATTTCTGTTTCGCGCTTCTTTTTTTCGGAGCTGAACCGCGCCTCCAATTCCAGCACTTTACGTTTGCTAATTTCTTCGTGATGTCGCTCGCTTATTTTTTCATATAAAAGTTGGTATTCATAGGCATTTTTGAAATCTCCCTCCGACGCATGAAAGTCGGCAATGTGTTTGCAAATAACGACCAGCTGCCGCTTATCGTTTCTCGCTTTCGCCATCTCGAAGGCTTTTGCGAAGTGCTGCAACGCTAATTTTTCTTTGCCTGCTGCTATGTGCAGCTGTCCGCGATAGGTTTCGAGGCTCGTGATATTGGTCGCCTCCGAGCCGTCTGTCCGATTCTTAAAAAGTTCTTCCGAGCGGTCGAAATAATCCAAAGCAGTTTCAAAATTTTCTTGAATGTAGGCAATGTAACCAAGATTGGCGTTGGCGGAGGCACGGGCTGAAAATCGGCTGTCCTCTTCGGTTTGGTTGGCACGTTTGTAGTATTCTTCGGCACTTTCGAGGTCGCCCATCGCCATAAAACTATTCCCAACGTTCAGATAATGCCAACTCAATCGTGAGCGTATGCCGATGGATTCGCACATATTGGCGACCGTGAGGTAGCTTCGCACGCTTTTTTCAAAGTCATCGCCGCGCTCATAGACGCGTCCCAAGCCGCTCTGCACGAGCGTCAGAAAGTAATAATCTTTGATTTTGAGCGGCTTGTCGTATTCGGTAATTAATTTTTCAGCGTCCAACAGAAGTTCGATGGCGCGCGGATAATTTTCGTAATGGAGCTGCACGAAGCCTTCCCGACATTTGAGCCGAGCGGTGAGCAAAGTATTGTCTTCGGTGATTTCGGCGTTTATTTTATGGGCTTTTTCGAGATATTGTTCGGCTTTTTCAAAATTATTTTGATTGATAAGCGTTCCAGACGCATCTATATAGATAGTCACGATTTGGGATTTTTCGTTCACTTTTAGTGCTTCGCGGATAGCCAATTCATAGGCATCAAGGGAGGCGTTGTAGTTGTAAAGTTGATTTTCTACGAAAGCCTTGTGCGTCAGAAAGTGAATAAAAACCCTATTGTTGGGGTTTTGTTGGAGTAATTGCTCTTGTTCAGTCAAAAGGATTTTTGCTTGCGCCACATCTTTGAATATCATCAGGGCGATGTACTGATCCATCAGTCCCAACTTGTCGTTGGGATTTTTTTCGATAGCGATTTTTTGTTCCAATCGAGTTGTTTCGTCCGGATTGTCAGCAACTTTTGACATACAGAAATAAGAGAATAGAGAGAGAATTTTTTTACGAAAAAACAAAAAAGGTTACTAAGCATTTACAGCTTGCAACCTTTTTAATATCTGCTTGGGAGCATAGCACACTAAAGCTATTGAGGAATAATTCCTCCGCAGCCGTTGTTCCAACGCTCGATGCTACGTTTTCGACCACCTATGATTTGATTCATTTCGAGGTGATTGACCGTTTGTAAGTCGCGCTTGAGGTCATCGAGGGTGCGCCTCGACTTATCTGCGCTGAAGAAGTTGAAAATTTTTGACAGTTTCACGATATTTGCTTTGTTTATTAGAGAACGGTGAAGGTTTAAGGAATAATTGAGATTGCAAAGTTAGATTTAAACCTTGCTATCTCCTAATTTTTTGCGACTTTTTTTTTAATTTTTTTAATAAATATATCAAACTACTATAATATGTAGCTTTTGGTGCAAAATGATTTATCACAAATACGACAAAAAAATTATTTTTTATCGTATTTGTTTAATATAATTTTTATTAAAAATATTTTTAGAAAGTATTTATATTATTTTTTATTTGTTTTTTAAGCAATTTTTTAGGATTTCAAGAATTTATGTAATATATTTGCACTTTAATATTTATTTCAACATATTTAACACCGATATTTTACGCTGTCACAAAAATGAAAAAATTATTTATTTTATTAATCGCATTTATCCAACTCCAAACGTCAATTTTTGCGCAATATAACTTTTATTACGGAAATATTCACAGCCACTCTGATTATTCTGATGGCAATCAAGATGGAGCTACCACAGGCAGCCACACGCCTGCCGACGACTACAAATACGCTCGCGCAAGCAACCACATGGACTTTTTGGGCATCGCCGAACACAACCATTTTAGCAGTCCCAACAATCCCGGCACTTACGTTTCGGATTTTACTCTGGGGCTTTACCAAGCCGATACCTCCAATCACAACGGCACTTTCGTCACTATGTACGGCATGGAGTGGGGGACGATTAGCTCCGGCGGACACGTAATAGTATATGGAATACCCGGTTTGGTGGGTTGGGAAACACTTACCACGCCGCCCGGACCGAATTATAATTTTTATTGCGCCAAGGGTGATTACGCTTCGCTTTGGAATATTACCAATGGTTACACAAAAGGATTTTGTACGCTTGCGCACCCGCAATCAGGAGATTTTGGAAGTCTATTAAATGGTGCGGCTTTCAGCACGCCTGCCGACAACGCCATCGTAGGCACTGCGGTTCGGAGCGGCGGCGCGTTCTCCACGACCACCAACTACAGCGACGCTCCAGCCACACTTTATGCTTCTACCTATTATACGGCGTTGGCGAAAGGCTATCATCTTGGACCTACGATTGACCACGACAACCACAATACCACTTTTGGGCGCACCAATGACTCTCGGACAGTCGTGATGGCTACCGCTTTGAACCGCGACAGTATTTACAGTGCTTACCGCGCTATGCGTTTTTATGCCTCCGACGACTGGAATGTGAAAGTCACTTACACGCTCAACGGCAACTTTATGGGCAGCATATTCAACACGACCTCCAATTCGGCGATTTCGCTTTCAGTGACCGATGCCGACGCTGGCGATAATGTGAGCAAAATCGAAGTCTATTACGGAGTGCCGGGCAGTAATTTATTACCTACTTTGCTGACTTCCAATGCCAATAGCAGTACTTTGAATTTTACGCACCCGACTGTGGCTGGAAATAATTTTTATTATTTTGCAAAAATAGTCCAAACCGATGGCGATTCTATCTGGACTTCTCCGATTTGGATTACCCGCATCGCAGCTCCGCTACCGATAGAATTGCTGACTTTTGAGGGCGCGCAGTCCAAAAATACGATTGCTTTGCGCTGGGTAACTACTTTTGAAGGCAACAATAAATATTTTGAAATAGAAAAATTAGATGCCCAAAAAAACTACCAAACTATTGGAAAACGGAATAGTATTGCGTCCAATGGCAGTCAGCAGAATGTGTATAATTTTGATGACTTGAACCCGACGCGTGGAACCAATTTTTATCGCCTCCAACAAACCGACACCGACGGACGGACGACTTACTCGGAGATAATTGCGGTGCAATACGAACAAAAATCTTTTGAAATTCTTGCTTTGCAGCCCAATCCGACTTCGGATTTTTTGAAATTCAAGTACAATACCGATACTACTGAAACCCTGACGCTCAAAATTTACTCTTCCGACGGAAGAGAGGTGTTCCAAGAAAATATTTCGTCCGTCAAGGGAGAAGGAACCTACGCAACGGATATTCGACAGTTGCCCGCCGGCACTTATTTTCTGTCTATCAGCAAGCCCGATGAGCGGATTGCAGAAGCCAAGTTTGTAAAAAATTAATCGCAAAAAAAAGCGTTTCTTCGGGCAGAAGAAACGCTTTTTTTTTTGTCGGGAACTTGTCTAAAATAAACTACCTATTTTTTCTAATAAATCTACCCAATCGCGGCATTTTTTTCTTTATTTCAAAAAAAAAATTCTGACTGAAAAACTGCCTGCGGCGGCAGCTGGGTAAAAAAAGGATTCTCAAACTATGGACAGAAAATTAATTTTTTGTACCTTTGAGCAGTTAATTGTGTAATCAAAAGTGCTAAAAATGTCACACTTTGATTACAAGTCACCGTTACCTTTAAAGGTGTCGGTAACTTCGGTTCAACCTTTGCGATAAAATATCCGTTCAAAACTATTGTATGCAGCAACATTTAGAGTCCCTCGACCAAAAAAAAGTCCAAGCTCGCGAAGGCGGCGGCATCGACCGCATCAAAAAACAGCACGCAAGCGGCAAACTTTCTGCTCGCGAGCGCGTTCATTTTCTGTTGGACGATAATTCTTTTGAAGAAATCGGTATGTTGGTCACGCACCGTTGCACGGACTTCGAGATGGCGGAACAGCAATTTCTCGGCGACGGAGTAGTGACGGGTTACGGGACGGTCGCGGGGCGATTGGTGTATGTGTTCGCGCAAGATTTTACGGTTTTTGGCGGCTCGCTTTCCGAAACACACGCCGAAAAAATCTGTAAGTTGATGGATATGGCGATGAAAAACGGCGCGCCAGTCATCGGACTCAACGACTCGGGAGGCGCAAGGATTCAGGAAGGCGTAAGCTCCTTGGGCGGATATGCGGATATTTTCTTGCGCAATACGATGGCATCGGGCGTAGTGCCACAGATTTCGGCAATCATGGGACCCTGCGCCGGCGGAGCAGTCTATTCGCCAGCGATTACCGACTTTACGATTATGGTGGAGCGCACGTCTTATATGTTTGTGACTGGACCGAATGTAGTCAAAACCGTCACCAACGAAACTGTTACAGCTGAAGAACTTGGTGGCGCAAGCACACACGCCAGCAAATCTGGCGTGACGCACTTGACGGCTACCAACGACATAGATTGTATCCAAAAAATAAAAAAATTACTGAGTTTTGTGCCACAAAACTGTGAGGATAAAGTCCCAAATTTGCCCTTTCAGCTCGGCGATGAAAAACGAGAAATATTGCGGAGCATCGTCCCACAAAACGCCAATCAGCCCTACGATATGAAAGATGTTATCTCCAACATCGTGGATATAGATTCGTTTTTTGAGATTCACGGGCAGTTTGCGGAGAATATGGTGGTCGGTTTTGCTCGCTTGGGAGGTAGGAGTATCGGCATCGTAGCCAATCAGCCAGCCAGTCTTGCAGGCGTTTTGGACGTGAACAGTTCGAGAAAAGCGGCGCGTTTTGTGCGCTTTTGTGACTGCTTCAATATCCCACTTTTGGTGCTGGTAGATGTTCCGGGTTTTCTGCCCGGCACCGACCAAGAATGGAATGGCATCATTACCAACGGCGCAAAATTGCTGTACGCATTCAGCGAGGCGACCGTCCCTCGCATCACCGTTATCACGCGCAAAGCCTACGGCGGAGCTTATGACGTGATGAACTCCAAACACATCGGAGCGGACTTGAACTTTGCGTGGCCCACAGCTGAAATCGCCGTCATGGGTGCAAAAGGCGCGAGCGAAATTATTTTTAAAAAAGAAATTCAGACGGCTGCCGACCCTGTTGCGAAGCTCGCCGAAAAAGAAAAAGAGTACGCCGAAACTTTCGCCAATCCGTATCGTGCCGCAAGTCGTGGCTTCGTAGATGAAGTCATTGACCCCGCAGACACGCGCCGAAAACTTATCAAAGCCTACGCAATGTTAGAGAATAAAGTAGAACACCGTCCGCATCGGAAACACGGAAATATTCCACTCTAAAAATCGCTTTTATTTTTACAAAAAAATCTAATTTTTAAAACCATCAATAATAATGCAATCAACAAAATTAAATCGAGAACAATCTATCCAATACATTGCAGATAATTGGCAACAAATCGTAAAAAAATACCAAAACCCAAGCACTAAAATCGCTGTCACTCAAATTGTCACTTCTTTTTTGCCATTCGTGGCGTTGTGGGTGTTGATGTATTTTAGCCTTTGCGTATCGTATTGGCTGACGCTCGGCTTGGCACTGCTCAACGCGTTTTTTTTAGTTCGTATATTTATCATTCAACACGACTGCGGGCATCAATCTTTTTTTCGCTCTCGCAAAATGAACGATTTGGTGGGCATTATTTGCAGTACGATAAGCCTAATTCCTTACAAATATTGGGCAAAATCACATAATTTTCATCACGGACACAACGGGCGGCTCGAAGAAGATGTTCGCGACATCGGCGACCTTCCTACGCTCACCGTCGCCGAATATCGCGAGCTTTCGATGCCCAAAAAATTGATTTATCGCTTCTATCGGATGCCGCTCGTGATGCTTGTCGTCGGCTCGGTTTATTATATTTTTATCCACAATCGTTTTTCTTTCATCAAGAAAAAAGGTTTTGAAATTGCCAAAAAATCTTTGATTTGGAGCAATTTGCTCATGGCGGGCGTTTATTTTTTGTGTATTTTGGTGTTCGGCGCAGCCAATTTTTTGAAAATACAGCTGCCTATTGTGATGATGTTTGGAGCGATTGCGGTTTTTGCTTTCTACATTCAGCACCAGCACGAACACGCCTACAAAAAATGGAAAAGTGAATGGAACTACGTCATGTCAGCTCTCAAAGGCAGTACTTACTGGAAACTTCCACGATTTTTTCAGTGGCTTACGGGCAATATCGGTATGCACCATATCCACCATTTGAGTTCGCTTATCCCCAATTATAATTTGGAGCGGTGCAAGAATGAAAATCCAATTTTGCAGGAACACGTTACCATCGTTTCGTTTGCGGACAGCCTCGGCTATTTCCTTAACAAACTCTGGGACGAGCAGCAGCAGCGCATGATTACATTCCGCGAATACCGCCAACTTTACGGCAGCTCTTTGGCATAGTCGCCTTCTTTTTTTGTGATTTGCGAAAATCTAAAAAGCTGTCAAGGAACGCGTCCAAAATAAGTTACTGTATTCTGACTTGTCTTTTGAGCCAAAACTGCGTTAGATTTTCGTTACGATGCACGGCACCGAGCCTCAAATCTGCCTTGTTTTGACCCAAAATTCTACTTCACAATATTCAGTACCTTATTTTCTCTTCATTCATAAGGATTTGATGTAAATAATCTTTGCGATTTTAAAAAAGTAATTCCGTCATTTTTCATTGTGAAAAATGACGGAATTACTTTTTTAATTCTTATCGGATTAGCGTCACTTGCCCTGAATATTTTTTGATAGACCCACCGCCGATGACCGCTTCGAGATAGTAGGCATATACGTCGGGCGGGAGAGGCGTTCCGTTTTTGCTGCCGTCCCAACCGTCGGAGGGTTTTTCGTTGTCATAAACTATGCCGCCCCACCGGTCGAAAATACGAAATGTTTTGATGGTGATTCTATCCAAAGACTTGGCGACGATGTTGAAATTGTCGTTGGTATTGTCGCCGTCGGGACTGAATGCGTTGGGAATTTTTATGACTGGCTCTGTGCCTATCACGAGCGCAGTGTCCTGACTGATGCAGCCATTGGGAGTGAAATATGTTGCTTTGAACAAGTTTTCGGATTCCGAAATAATTTTAGTAATCAAATATTTGGTATCGGGCAAGGTAGCACCGTTGAGCATCCACACAAAACTTTGGGTGGAGTCTGCTGGGACGACTCTTACTTGCACCGTATCGCCTTTTTCTACCTCTCTGCTCGGCGTGACGAGGAGCGTTATTCTGGACGACAAAATAGTTACTTTTATAGCCGCTTCGGCAGCACAGCTACCGTCCACCGTGATTTTTACTTTGTAAGTCGTTGTGCCTTTGGGGGTCAAAGTTGGGTTTGGACAGTCCGAACAGCTGATCAAAATTGGGTCGCCGGGAGTCCATTCGATTCTTGCACCCAAAGGCGCAGTAAGTCTGACATTTACATTCTCTCCCGCGCAAACGCTGGTGTCGCGGACGGATAGCTCTGCGGACGGGTTCAGCACGTTGATTTTGTACTCACTCGTGTCCGCGCACGCACCACTTTTGATTATCCTCGAATATGTCAGCGTTTGGGTAGAGGCTCTAATAACGGCGTTGTAGTTGGTAAGTGGGGTCAAAAAACCCGCTTGCGGCAGCCATTGGTACTGCAAAATAGGAAATACAGTATGATTATAGTCAGGAGAAACCAAGCTGATAATCTCTCCCGGACAATAAATATTTTTACTCGGGATTGCCTGAATCGGCGCGTTGGGCAAAGAATCAAGTCGGACAGCAACGGTATCAAAAACCGTACAAATACCTGTGACTAATTTGACAATGTACTGCTGCGACTGCGTGGGAGTCGCCGTCACGGTCGGACCTGTATTTTGGTTCAGTCCTGCGACGGGCGACCAAGTCAGCCCAACGCCGTTGGTACTGCTATTGGTATTCAAAATTATTTTATCGCCTTTGCAAAGATTGACGATGTTGGGAGCTAAAATACTGACGTTGGCAGGCAGCACCGTGATTTTTACTTTGAATGTGTCGCGACAAAAATTGCTTTGGCTGCTCGAGATTACTTGATAAGTGGTAGTAGTATCTGGCGAAGCGGTCGGGTTCCACTTGTTTGGGTTGCTCAATCCGACGCTCGGAGTCCATTTAAAAATAGTTTGCACAAAAAAAGTATCAAACGGATTGAGATAGCCCAATTTTACGCCCGACTTCTGGCAAATGGTCGTATCTTTTTGTGGTTTCAATAAATTGTAAGGATCTACTTTGATAGTGATTTGGTCCGAAACGCTACAACCTGCCAGCTTGACAGTCGCCGTGTAGGTGGTTGTGAAAGTTGGAGTTACTGTTACGGACGGACTGTTGGGATTGTTGATTCCAAAATTGGGAGTCCATTTTAGTGCAGCGTTGTTGAGGTTGTTGCTTGCTACGAGCATCACGCTTTTTCCTTCACAAATATTGGTGTCACTCAACGCAGCAATATTGATGACGGGTGCGATAACTTTTAGAAAAATAGAATCTTTTGCCACGCATACGCCGCCTACGGTACCCGTCACAGTCACCCACTGGCTTGTGTTGGTGCTTGCGGTTGGGCTGGCGAGGCTCGGATTGTTAAAAATACTGATAGGCGACCACGAAAAAGTCTGCGTTCCGACTGCGTTCAGCACTATTTTAGAATTTTTACAAATAATTGCGGTATCCGCGCCTGCATTGATGCTGATGCTCGCTTTGTCTTTGATGAGTACCGTCACAGTAGCAACCTTAAAATCGCCGCAGCCGTAGTTTTTGAACAATGAAATGACAATCGTTTCGTCGGGTTCGGTGAGTGCGTCCGAGATAGGGACGATAGGAAAATTCAGTTCAGTCTGTCCCGGAAGAAACGTAATGACGTTAGGAATGTTGAGTGTATAGTCGGTGCCGAGCGTAGCTGTGCCGCCGATTTGCACCGTGTATCGGAGGGTGTCGGTGAGAGCCTGCCCGAGTTTGATAACAAGTTGGTCGCCTGTGCTGCCGCAATTTTCGAGGAAATAATCAATGCCAGAAGCGAATTTGACGTTGAGCGATGGACCTGCGCTTTTTATTTCGGAGATAAATACTCCCGAGTCGTAAGAAAAATCGCCTCTATCGGCTACCGCCAATTTGAGGTGGTAAGTTTTGCACGGAGTGACTTTGGCGCGAGCGGTGAGGCTTTTTTTGATGCCCAAAGAGTCGGAAGTTAGCCCGTCGTACTCGACGCTTTCGCCGCCTTGATTGTCCCGATAAAACTGCCAATTTTGCAAATTACTGACGTTGTTGATTTCTACTGGCGAGCCATTGTTTAGGACGGCAATATTTTTTTGGTTGCCAATATTGGGGTCGCCCACGATGCCCGGACCCGAGATTAGAAAGGCAAATATATCGTTGAAACCACTGTTTACAAACTCTGGATATTCGTCCGAGCCGAAGACATACTCAAAAGTCAATAAATCAGTTCCCGCAAAAACATCTAACTCCACTACGCACGCGTCGTTGGATTTATCGGTGATGCCGCCGCCTGCGAGATAATCCAAATCCGAGTCGCCGGGAGCTTGGTAGGTGGTCGTTACGTTATTGAGCAGATTTGGACCTACGGCGTTTTGGGCATTGCCGGAGGCAAAAACCAAGCCTTTTTTGAGTCCCAGATTGGAGTCGTCGGTCGCGATAAAAGTTCCAAAAGCACCCGAAGGGCAAATAATAGTATCAATCGTGACGGTCGTTCCGTTGGGCGAAATACTGTTGATAATTTGCTGTTTGGTCACATTTTCGTTGCTTACGCTTATCGGTGTTTCTATCGGACACTCATCTGGACTGCATTTCCAATGCCCCTTGAATCCTTCAAAAACTCCCGTAGCATCGGACTTAAACTTGATGGTCAGACAGTTACTATTTGCTTTCACTTTCAGACAAACGCCGCCCGCAGAAGGAGTCGAAAAGCCGCCATTGATAGTTTGTATCACGGGTGCGGTTGTGTCCGCTCCCGCAAAAAAAGTCAGTTGGTCGCCTCCTACGCCGAATTGTCCGCTCTCGATGTTGTAATAATCCAACTCAAAAGTGATACATTTGCTTGGGGAAGATGGGCATATTTTATAAACAAAATTTTCGCTGTTGCCGTAGTCGTTGCTGGGTCCGCCAGAGTCGTAAAGTTCTCCTTCGCAAGCCGTAGAGCCACCTTGATTGATGGTAGAGACGGGATCTTTTTCTTTCACACACAGCATAAAAGAGCCAGCATTGGGCGTAGCAGAAACTGACCAATCGTTGATGCGAATGAAATACATTTCGCCCGGCGTGAGTCCATTTACTTTTAGCTCTAATTTTGTTTCGCCCGCGTTGGCACTTCCACAGGCGAGTTCTTGCAATTCGCCAAAAGTACAATCGCCGCGATAAACCGCCATTTGAGGGTTGCGAATACTGGGCTGCGCGCCGTTTTGCGCGCCTGTGAGGAGAATAGAATAATCCAAAATAGTGTCGGACGCAACAAACTTGAACCAAACATCGCGGTTGGTATTGCCGCCCTGAAAGCAAAGCGGTAGGTTGAAGTCAGAGTCAATATTGCTCGCTGTTGCGCCTACATTTGTATAAAATGTAGTCATCGAACAGTTGGGAGCGACTCCAAAATTCGCAGCGGACGCACACTCGTCATTCGGCGGAGCTTGCGCGAAAATACGAATGGTCAGAAAAATTAAGGTTGGTAGCAGTAGTAGTCTTTTCATGAATAGAGTATAAAAAGTTTAAAAACTTGTCAAAAATAGCAATAAAAGATTAAAACAATAAAATTATTTAACAATTATTTCGGTTGTTGGCAAAAGATATAAGTTCTTACACTTAAATAGATGACATTTAATATTCGACATAATTCGTTGATTTTCAATAGTTTATGATGGCTCAAAATTAAAAACTAAAAACTACTTAAATACATAAAAACTATTATTTGCCGTCCGTCAAGTCGTCCAAGTTATCGGTCAATTTTTGGACGATTCGCCACTCACTTAGGAAGGCTTTGGCGACTACGCGGACGACCGTGTAGGTCGGGATAGCGAGTATCATGCCGCCAACGCCGTAAATCTGCGCGCCGATGAGGATAACGAGAAATATTTCGAGCGGGTGAGCGGCTACGCTGTTGGACATAATCAGTGGCTGCATTACGAAGCCGTCCAAAAATTGTGCGACCCCAAAAACCCCTACTACTTTGATGCAAAGCGGCAGGATTTGGGTATAAAAATCCAACTGAAGATGCGACGAAATAGTGATGGCTACACCAAAAACAGCTCCAATGATAGGACCGAGATAAGGAACTAAATTCATCAAAGCACCAAAAAAGCCTATCAGAAGCGCATTTTCTACCCCAAAAATACTCAATCCGATGCTGACTACGCTGGCGAAGGAAAAAATTTGTATCGTGATGCCCCGAAAGTAGCGCGTTAGCATCAAGCTGGTGTCTTTGATGGCACTTTTGAGGTGCGTTTCGTACTTTACGGGGACGAGCGTGCGCATGAAGTCGCTGAACATATTTTGCTCCCGCAAGAAAAAGAATGAAATAAAAACCACCGAAGTCAGAGTGGCAAGCAGTCTGGTGGCGGTCGAGAAAAAAGAGGTCAATAGGTCGCTAATTTTTGTAGTTTTCAGCCAACCGACGACCATCGGCTGGAGTTGGGTGACGATGGATTTGCCGGGTTCTAACACGCCCATCGCTCCGAGTCGCTTGTTGAGGACGGCGAGCGGCGGCTCCAGCGTCTTGGCAAGTGCCTGAAAATCCAACTGCGAAAGGTTGTAGGCTTGCTCAATAATGGGCGGAATAAAGATGAAGCCAAGCGACCCAAAAATAACAAAAAAACACAGAATAGTGAGCGCGGCGCAGAGCGACGAACCAGCGTAAAAACGTCCGACACGGAGGTATTTTTGGAAAAAAAGCATCAAAGGCTGCCCCAACATGGATACTATCCAAGCTATCAAAACATAAATGACAACAGTGCTAAATTTGTAAATAATAAAAATAACCAAACAAAATATTGCTGCTATCACAACATAGCGACTCAAGTTATATTTATTTTGGTTCAGATTGGACGGAGAGGTCGGCATTTTTAGGTCTATTTTTTATCGGATATTACAACGAATTTTTGAGTGTTTTCCAGACGGTTTCCGTTACGATGAGGTTGCCTTCTATGTTGGGGTGAATGCCGTCGGCTTGGTTGAGGCTGCGGATGCCGCCTACGTTTTCGAGCAAAAAAGGAATCAAAGCCACTGAATTTTCTTTCGCTAATTGGCTATAATTTTCGCGAAACTTTTTTGTAAACGCCGCGCCCATGTTGGGCGGTGCTTCCATACCTGCCAAAATAATATTGGCGGCGGGATATTTTTCTTTCACTTTGTTTATTATTCTTTGCAAATTTTGGTGGCTGTCGTCTGGATTGATACCTCGCAGCGCGTCGTTGCCGCCGAGTTCCAACACAAAAATATCAATGTGCTGGTTCAGTACCCAATCGATTCTTCCCAAGCCGCCCGCCGTTGTTTCGCCACTCAAACCCGCATTTACGCAGCGATAAGGCAACTCCAATGAATCCAAACGGTGCTGAATAAGCGACACAAAACCCTGCGTTGGCGACAAGCCGTAAGCGGCTGTTAGGCTATTTCCAAAAAATAAAATCGTTTTTTTAGTAGGTTTTTGCTTGGCTTCGGCGGCGCGTTCCTCTGTACGAGTTTCTTTTTTTTGTGCAACATCTGAATTGCATTGCCACGAAATGAAAGACAGTATCAAGGCACAAAGGCTTATTTTTATACAAAAAATATTCATTTTTTTCGTTATTTATTCCAACAAAGATAAATAAAAGTGTTGGATATTTGTGTAATATTCTTTACTTTGTGCCAAATTTTTTATGAATAAAATGACTAATATTTCCGTAATTGTTCCTGTCTTTAACGAAGAGCTGAATATTTTGTTGATACACGCCCGTTTGAGCGAAGTGATGCGAGCAGTGGGCGTGAGTTACGAACTCGTTTTTGTGAACGACGGCAGCAAAGACGCATCTATTGGGCTGATAAAAAGTTTGGCGACGCAATTTTCGGAGGTAAAATATATTGATTTTAGCCGAAATTTTGGTCATCAAGTGGCGGTCAGCGCGGGTTTGGACGCATCGATAGGAGAGGCGGTGGTCATCATTGATGCCGACCTTCAAGACCCGCCCGAGCTGATTGCGGAGCTGTACGCCAAGATGCAAGAAGGCTACGAAGTCGTGTACGCGCGGCGCAAAAAAAGGGTCGGCGAGAGCAAGTTCAAACTTTGGACGGCGAAGGCTTTTTACCGAATTTTGGCTCGCATCACGTCCGTCGCTATCCCCGTGGACACGGGAGATTTTCGGATAATGCACCGCAAAATCGTAGACGTTTTGAAGCAAATGCCCGAAAAAAATAAATATTTACGCGGACAAATTGCATGGATTGGCTTCCGACAAACCTATATCGAATACGAGCGACAAGAGCGAAACGCTGGCGAAACTGGCTACACCCTCCGCAAAATGATGCGTTTTGCGTTGGACGGCATCACGGCTTTTTCGGATTTGCCGCTCAAAATTGTCACTTATTTTGGTATTTTGGTTTCTTTTGTAGCTTTTTTGGTCACGCTTTATGTGTTGTACGCGCGGCTTTTTTCGCACGATTATGTGCAGGGTTGGGCTTCCATTTTGGTTTCGGTTTTGTTTATCGGCGGAGTCCAAATGATAGCGATTGGGATTATCGGCGAATATTTGAGCCGCATGAATACCAACATCAAAGACCGCCCGCTTTACATTGTGAGAGAAACAAATACAGATAAGTAGTTTTTAGTGATGAATTTTTCCTTACGGAACTAATTGATAATCAATTAGTTGCAATTTTTCTTCATTCCTAAAGCAAATCCGAAATCGAAAAAATCTGATAATTTTTTACTTCAAAGTGACGGAATAGCTGCTATCAAGCGTTTTGCATAGTCTGTTTTGGGTGCGTCATAAAGTTCGGTTGCGGTGGCTGTTTCTACGATTTTACCGTTTTGCATGACCATAATTCGGTCGCTCATTTGCTTCACTACGGCGAGGTCGTGCGAAATAAAAATATAGGTCAAGCCTAATTTTTCTCTCAATTCGGTCAGTAAATTCAGCACTTGCGCTTGCACCGAAACGTCCAACGCAGAAACCGATTCGTCGCAAATCAAAAATTTTGGACGCAACGCCAGCGCCCTTGCGATGCCTACACGCTGCCGTTGTCCGCCACTGAACTCGTGCGGATAGCGATAAAAATGCTCCGTAGAAAGTCCGACCGTTTCCAAAAGTTCCATCACAGCTGCCTTTCTTTGTGCTTGGTTGTCGTATATTTTATGCACTTCGAGCGGCTCTGTGATAGCGTCGCCGATGCGGATTTTGGGATTGAGGGACGAAAAAGGGTCTTGAAAAATAATCTGCATTTCGCGTCGCTGTCGGCGCATTTGAGGTTGATTGAGTTGGAAAATGTCATTTTCTTCAAAAAAAATCTGTCCCTCGTCCGACGGAATTAGCCGCAACAAAGCCCGAGAAAGGGTCGTTTTTCCGCAACCAGATTCACCTACCAAGCCCAAAGTTTCGCCTTTTTTGACCACAAAACTTACGTCATCAACGGCTTGTGTGAAGCGAGTCGTTTTTCCGAACCAGTTTTTTTCTGCCGCAAAGCGAACACTCAAATTCTTCACTTCTACCAAATTTTTGCGTTCAGACAGTTCCGAAATTCGTCGCTCAATATCGGTTGCGGTTATTTTTTGCTCCGCAATAATTTTACTAAATAATTGATTGTCAATACTTTGAGTGGAGCTACTTTCAAAAATTTCTATCGTCGGCAGTCGGCGGAGTTTGTAGGCGAGCGAAGGACGGCACGCCAGCAAACCGCGTGTGTAGGGGTGCTGTGGCGAGTGAAAAATAGCTGCTGCCGAACCACTTTCGACGACTTCGCCTTTTTTCATCACCAATATTTTGTCGGCGACTTCTCGAATAACACTCAAATCGTGGCTGATAAAAATCATCGCCATCTGAAATTCTTGCTGCAATTCTTTTAACAATTTTAAAATATTTTGCTGAACTGTGACATCTAACGCGGTCGTCGGTTCGTCGGCAATAAGAATGGACGGGCGACAGGACAAAGCCATCGCAATCATCACTCGTTGCTGTTGTCCGCCCGACAGTTGGTGCGGA
This sequence comes from Saprospiraceae bacterium, assembly GCA_043767025.1. Lineage (GTDB taxonomy): Bacteria > Bacteroidota > Bacteroidia > Chitinophagales > Saprospiraceae > JAYUHK01. The sequence continues at coordinate 16,434 of JAYUHK010000053.1, forward strand.
TACGACCGCCAAATCCGTTCAGTATCAGGCAGTTGGACGCGTTCAAACAAATAAATGGCTCTTTTTTTTGCTTCGTCGCTGTTTAATTTTTCATGTGCTTGCACTGCTTCTGCGACCTGAAAGCCACAAGTCAAAACTGGATTGAGTGAAGTCATTGGCTCCTGAAAAATCATAGCAATTTCTTTTCCACGAATCGCAACCATCTGTTTTTCAGGTATTTGCGACAAATCAACTAACTTGCCTTCCTGTGTTTTTAGCAATATTTCACCGCTCAAAGTGCAGTTGGGGGCAGCAGGCAATAATCGCAATAATGCCAAAGATGTGACAGACTTTCCAGAACCAGACTCTCCGACTATCCCGACGGTTTCGCCTACAGAAAGCTCAAAGTTCAAATCTTTCACCGCTTCCAAAATGGTGCTGGAAGTCTTGAAACGAATGTTTAAATGCTTGACAGTCAGTATATTCACAAAAAAATTGGTTTAGATAAAAAAATAGTCTGTTGGGAGAAAATTATAAAATAAATTCCGTCAGATTACTCTTTTGATGAGGCGTGAGAACTAATTTTGAACAAAATTAATTTATTTTTACTATTTTTCAATGTTTTAAGAAACAATTTGAAGTATTAAACGTATCAACGATGAACATTATCCAACCGAAACATATTTTCCTTAATCGAACGTAAAATTCACTACTATTTTTTCGGAATGACGACAATCTTACTGTTTAAGTTTTGCCACATTCTTTTGCGCCCTTGAAAAAGATTTTTTTCTTTTTCGAGCGTAAAGAACGCGTCTAAAATAAACTACTTGTTTTTTCTGCTCAATTACAACCAATTACTGCGTTATTTTTTTGTTTCAACGCCCTGCGTTGCGCCTCAAAAACGCCTTGTTATTGAATAAAATGATTGAAAAAAACTGGGTATTTTATTTTTTCTTCGTTTCTAATTTGCTATTTAGACTAAAAAATTAATAAAATTCAGGCTTTACATGAGACAATTAAAAATTACGAAATCCATCACGAACCGAGAAAGTCAGTCGTTGGAGAAGTATTTGCAGGAAATAGGAAAAGTAGATTTATTGACTCCCGAGGAGGAAGTGGATTTGGCAAAACGCATCAAAGCAGGCGACCAAGCGGCACTCGAGCGACTCACAAAAGCCAATTTGCGTTTTGTGGTTTCGGTCGCCAAACAGTATCAAAATCAAGGACTTTCCTTGTCGGATTTGATTAATGAAGGCAATTTGGGTTTGATAAAAGCGGCGCAACGCTTTGACGAAACTCGTGGTTTCAAGTTTATTTCGTACGCCGTTTGGTGGATTCGCCAGTCTATTTTGCAGGCTTTGGCGGAGCAAAGTCGCATCGTCCGCTTGCCGCTCAACAAAGTGGGTTCGCTCAACAAAATTAATAAAGCATTTTCGGAGTTGGAGCAAGAGTTTGAGCGCGAGCCGTCGGCGGAGGAGCTGGCGGAGTTGTTGGATATTCCGACGGAGGAGGTCGAAACTACGCTCGGCGTAGCTGCGCGCCACGTTTCGATGGACGCGCCGTTTGTGGAAGGCGAAGACAATTCGTTGTTGGACGTTTTGGAAAACTCTACGACCCCTCGGACGGACGAAAATCTGGAATATTTAGAGTCCCTGCGCCGCGAAATAGAGCGTTCTTTGAGTACGCTGACCGAGCGTCAATGCGATGTGATAAAATTATATTTTGGTATCGGCTGCGAACATCCGATGTCGCTCGAAGATATTGGCGATAAATTTGGGCTGACGCGCGAGCGGGTGCGGCAGATTAAAGACAAAGCGATAAGCAAACTTCGCTCCACGTCGAAGAGTAAATTATTGCGTAATTACTTGGGAGCGTGACATAGTAAAAACACTGTAAAAATAAAAAACAAAAGGTTCGGCAAGTCATTTGACTTGCCGAACCTTTCGTTTTTTTACTACAAATTTAGGGTAAGTACCAAACCTTTTCGGCTGGCTTTGCCGTTCTCCAAACTGTACACAAAATCCACTCGAAGCAGACGAAACACACCAAATCCGATGTTTTCTAACCCCGCGTTGAACTCCGTATAATTTTTGCGGTCGCCAGTCTGTAGCGTAGAAACACCGATAACTTCTTTCCAACCTAAACGGTTGATTATCGGTATTTTATCTAAAAAATATCCTTGAAAATGATGCTGCCAATGCGCCAATCCGTAGGCAGCTTTTGTGCTGTATTGGTAGTTGTTCATCAATAAAAAGGAACTCAAATAACGTCGATTTCCGAATAAAAAAGGCATTCCGTTGAAGTGGTTCCAGTCGTTGAAAGGTAGTTTTTTTTGGTTAATAAATGTGCCAGCTTCGACCTCGAACTCCGAGTATCCCCAGATGCCTGCTGCGATTTCGTCTTGGCTTATTTCGACACTAATTTTGTCAAAATCAACCAAACTGTGACCAACAGGAATACCTTTTCTATACCGAATCCAAAGGTCAGGAAGGCTCGAGCCACGAATAAATTTGCGGTCTGGATAGCTCAAATATTCTTGTTTGTATCTCAACCGCAAGCCCAACTCTACGATGTAGGCTTCGTGTGGTTGGAAGTCAATTAGTTGATTGTCAGGGTTTTGCAGATTATTAGCTTCATAAATTTTGTCGCGTTTGAGCCAGCTGTAATTGGTATGATTTTCTAAAGCCGCCCGACGAGCGTACTCCGTTTCGGCTTTCAAAAAAACGCCATTTATGATTTCTTGCTGAAAGCTAATTTTTGCGTATGTTTTCTCAAAAACTCTCAAAAAATTCTTTTTCCCAATCAAATTATAGTACGAATTGAGCGTGGGACTCAATGGATTTTCTTCATTGAATTGAGTCACATTTTTATTGCCCAACTCGAGCGATAACTCCTTGTCATTCAGGCGATTGAAATGAAAAGTAGTCCGTAATTTTTCACGAAAACGCTCATCTACGAAGCCATAATCAGCACTCGGAGCAATCTCAAACCAACGAGCATTAATATCATCGAATCTTTTTTTATAAATCGCTCCAAGTGTGACATGAAATCCTTGCACCGCATTGAATTGGGTGGCAAAAAGAGGCGACGGAATATTGAGTGACCACTTTTTGTACGAATTGGAAAAAGTATATCCCAAAACAGCACTCGAAAAAGTAAATTTATTCCGAACTTTATCCAAAGAGTCCAAATAACTTTTGGATTTTCGCACTATTTGCAAACTATCTTTTTTGGTATAATCTTTATTTTCTTCTTTTGTGAGCGGTACTGGACGAATATTATTCCAATATGTGCTGTCTTTTTCATTCGCACCGCGCTCTACTTTGAATGATTCCGAGTTAAAAAATCCTTTTTCTGCCTCAAAATGAAGGTCATAATTCGTAAAAACGCCCGTAAAATTACCCGCTAATTTGAAGCCCAAAAAGCCAAATTTGAAATCAATTTTTTGTGAAAAGAGCCGCCATTTATCGCCCTCCAAAGGCACATGAACCTGCCGAATCCACAGCGTGTCCAACGCATCTTGTTTGATGGATTTTCCCGTTACATACAAATCTGTACTTTGTATATTCCATTGATTTTCAATGATATAGATAATACCTGCGAAGGTTGGGTCTTCTTTTCTTTTGGGAGTTACTTCTATTTTATTGATGAGTTTTCCGTCGTTGTCGTAGAAAGTTCCAAGCAATTTGTAGCGGTAATAATTGAGTGCGTTTTCGGCTATCGGAGAAAGTATTTGACGTTGGATTTCGATATAATTGTCGTAGAAACTAAAATCCATCGCGGAGGCTTGATTGAAACTGAACCCGTTGCTGCGTCCGCTCACTTTTGACGAAATCATAACTTCTTTTTTCTGATTGGGCTGCGCAAAATAATATTTGGCGAGCGACTCGGAGAGATACACGATGCCTTGCCGATTGCTGTCCAATGCGCCGCCGAAGTCGCCCAAATCACGTCCCATCAATTTTTTGGGAGCAAAAAGCATTTTCTGAATCCCTTTTATATAGACTTCACAACTATAAGATTTTATCAATTTTTGATAATAATTTCGCTTCGCAATGGCTTCTCGTATGACGGCGTAGGCGGGGTCTTCGGCGTTGGCTTTTATGACGACTTCTTTCATTTCGGTAGAAATATCTTCGAGCGAAATATCCAAAACTAAAGTATTTTTTAACGTAATTTTTTTTATAAATCGCTGATAGCCAACATATTGGAACACAATAGTATAATTTCCGTCTTTTAGGTCGAGTGAGTATTTGCCCTCTGCATTGGTCGTAGTTCCGCGCGATGTATTTTCTACATAAATGCTTGCGAAAGGCAACGGTTCGCCGTCTTTGTTGCTGACTTTTCCTACTATTTGTCCAAAAATAGAAGTCACAAAGAGTGATATTAAAACAGTAAATAGGTATTTCATAGTAAGTAGTTATAAGTTTTTAGTTTTTAATTTTGATTCATCATAAACTATTGAAAATCAACGAATTATGTCGAATATTAAATATCATCTATTTAAGTGTAAGAATTTAGAAAAATTTAGTTGCTTTTGAATTAAAATATTACGGTATTTTGGAAAATAACTGATTGGTGTGCCAAACTATTATCCCGACACAGACTGCAATATTAAGGGAATGTTTGGTACCAAATTGTGGAATTTCGACGCAACCCTCTGATAATTCGACGACTTCATCGGCTACGCCGCCGACTTCGTTCCCAAAAATAAAACAATATTTTTCATTTTTTGTGACTTCAAACTCGTCTAACATTATGCTGTTGTGTGCTTGCTCGACTGCAAAAATTTTATAATTTTTTTCTTTGACCCGACGAATGGCATCGGCAGTTTGCTCCGCAAATTCCCAATCCACCGTTTCGGTAGCTCCCAGCGCAGTTTTGAGGATTTCGCGGTGCGGCGGGGTGGCGGTGATGCCGCAAAGCCAGATTTTTTCTACCAAAAAAGCATCGGCTGTGCGGAAAGCAGAACCAACGTTGAGGGCGGAACGGATATTGTCCAATATCAACACGATGGGGATTTTTTCAGTGGCTTTAAATTCGGTCGCCGATATTCGCTGAAGTTCGACAAGTGTTTTTTTCTTCATACCGACGAAGGTAACACATTATTTAGACCCAAAAATTTTTATCTGAACAATTTTTTGTATATTGTGATTGTTTTATGAAAGGCGCAATGTAAGACTACCAGATTTTTTAAGCGCACGCAATATTGAGCGACTAAAAATATAAGTTATGAGTATTAAAAAGTTTTATTTATTTTTATTTATTTTTCCAATTTTTGTGACAAAAATATGGGCTACTCACAACCGCGCGGGAGAGATTACGGTGCGCCAAATCAGCGCGTTGCGAGTCGAGATTACGATTACGACCTACACCAAAGCCAGCAGCGTTCCTGCCGATAGAGATACGTTGGAACTGAATTTTGGCGACGGCACTCCTCCGATGGGCGTGCGACGTACCAACGGCGGCGGCGGCGGCGAGTTTTTGCCCAATGACACCAAAAAAAATCTTTACGTCACAGAACACAACTATCCCGGACTTGGGACTTACCTGATTTCGATGACCGACCCGAACCGCAATGGTGGCATCTTGAACGTCAATGCTCCCAACTCGGAGTCCGTTCCGTTTCATTTAGAAACCAGCTATACGCTGTTGAGCAGCCAGTTTCAGGGGAGAAATAGTACGCCGATTTTGCTCCAGCCGCCGATAGATATTGGTTGCGTCGGGCAGCGTTTTATTCACAATCCTAATGCCTACGACGTGGACGGCGATAGCCTCGCCTACGAACTCATCACGCCCTTGCAGTCCGTCGGTTTGGTAGTGCCAAATTATGTTTATCCCAATCAAATTTTTGCGGGACCAAATAATATAATAAACTTGAATCCTGTGACAGGTGATTTTATTTGGGACGCGCCACAAAAAGCTGGCGAATACAATATTGCGATGTATATTATCGAATATCGCAACGGTGTGGCGATAGATACGATGATTCGGGATATGCAAATTTTGATAAAAAGCTGCAACAATCGTCCGCCAACTATCAAGACAAAAGACGAGATTTGTGTGGTGGCTGGCGATACGGTGCGTTTCAATGTCATCGCCAACGACCCTGACCCGCAGCAAAAAGTTATTTTGAGCGCGCTCGGAGGTCCATTTATCGTAGCGATTAGTCCCGCCAAATTCTTGGTCAATCCTAATTATCAAGTTCCTCCAGACACAGGACGCTTCGTGTGGGCGACTACTTGCGAGCATATTTCTGACCAACCGTATTCGGTTGTTTTCAAAGCCACCGATAATTTTTTGGATACAACAGGTTTATCTACCCTCAAAACGGTAAGAATCAAAGTAGTCGGTCCGCCGCCTTTGGACGTACAGGCAAAAGCTGGATTAAATCAGGTAGAAGTGACATGGCAAAATCCGTATAAATGTCAATCGCCTGCGGTTAATTATTTTTGGGGATTTTCGGTTTGGAGGAAATTGGAGAGCAATCCGTTTGTGCCGGACACCTGCAAAAATGGATTAGCTGGAAGAGGATATACCGAAATCGAGCCTCGCACGACGGAAATAGTGAACGGAAAATATTATTTCAAAGACGTTGATGTGGAGCGTGGTCGCACCTATTGTTATAGAGTTTTGGCTGGTTTTGCGCGCCGCTCTGCGTCTAATCAGCCTTATAATTATGTCGAAAGTTTGCCTTCCAACGAAGCCTGCGTGCAGTTGAGCCGCGACTTGCCGTTGCTCACCAAAGCCAGTGTTTTGACTACTGACCTCGCCAACGGGCGCATCGAAGTCAATTGGACGAAGCCGCTTCCGCAGGATTTGGATACGATACTCAATCCACCGCCTTACCGTTTGCAAGTTTTTAGAGCCAACGGGATTACGGCTGCTGGTATGACAGAAGTAGCGGGAGCGAGTTTTAGTAGCTCGACTTTCGCTGGACTCAACGATACGATTTTTATTGACAACAATCTGAATACCGAAGCGCAACCGTACAGCTACAAAATCGCTTTTTATGTGAGGGGCGACGCGCAGCCGTTGGGTTTTTCGGAAGTTGGCTCTTCCGTTTTTTTGAATGTTGCTTCTACCGACCAACGGAATAATTTGAGTTGGCAGTTCGACGTTCCTTGGCAAAACACGAAATATATTATTTTTAGAAAAAACGATGCGACTGGTATTTTTGACTCTATCGGATTCGCTTTACAACCGTTTTATGCGGATAAAAACTTAAACAACGGACAAAAATACTGCTACAAAATCCAGTCTATCGGCTCGTATGGAATCCCGAATGTGGTGAACCCAATTCTTAATTTTTCGCAAGAAAGTTGTGGTATTCCGTTGGATACCGTGCCGCCTTGTCCGCCACGACTGCGAGTTTTTAATGTCTGCAATCCGTCTATTTATGCGATAAAAGAATTAGAAAATCTGCTTCATTGGACTAATCCTAACGAAGTTTGTGCTGGTAATCAAGGAGTTGCGCGTTACAAAGTCTATTTTTCGCCCTCTGCCGCCCAACCGCTCACTTTGCTTTTCACCATCGAAGGCGCGAGCGATACCGCTTTCTTACATCGCCCGTCCGAAAACGGTATTGCGGGCTGCTACGCCGTCAGCGCGTTGGATACTTTGGGCAATGAAAGTCCAAAAAGTAACACAGTGTGTGTAGATAATTGTCCGCTTTACAAACTTCCCAACGCTTTTACGCCCAATAATGACGGTCAAAATGACAAATTCAAACCATATCCGTATCGTTTTATTCAAAAAATAGACCTCAAAATTTTCAATCGCTGGGGCGAATTGGTCTTCCAGACTTCTGACCCCGACATCAACTGGGACGGCAAAAATCTACAAGGAAAAGAGCTCGCCGAAAGTGCTTATTTTTATACTTGTCAAGTTTTTGAGCAGCGATTGGGCGGTAGTACCTCTGTCGCACCTCAACTTTTGAGTGGCTACATTGAGTTGATTCGAGGGACGAATAAATAAATAAAATAAGTAGTTTTAGTTTTTAGTAGTTAATTTTTAATCGTATAAGTAGTTGTTAATCAATTAGTTAGAATACTATATAATCACAAATAATGCTTTAAAAATATTTAGAGCTGAAATCTCAAAGTATGAAAAAACAAAAATACGATATTGACTTTTTGTTAGACCGATTTCAAATAAAAAGAAATAATCACTGCGACTTGCTTTCTGCGTGGCTCGAAAAATCCACTGCAAATGACGATTTTGAGCTGCCACAGTTATTAGAGGAGCAGCGTCAAAAACTCGACTTTGAAGGAAATCTATGGAATGAAGAGGAGTTAAAAATGCACTTTTTATCGTTTGTTTTTAGGTTCGCAGACGCAGAAGTTGTGGACAAAGTAAAGATGTTTTACGAGCGACCCCTCTCTGGCAAGGTAGATGGAATGTTACTTTCGGTTGTTTGCGACGCACTTTTGGCATCGCCGTTGGGTTTGAACACGCCTCGTAAGCCGTATTTTTTTTTACAAGAATTTAAAAAAGGAAAAAAAGCAAGCGAAGATGCCGAAGGGCAAATGTTGGTAGCGATGTTGATAGCACAAAATATCAATGCCGACCACGCGCCCATTTATGGTTGTTACCTGATAGGAAAAGACTGGTATTTTACGACTTTGCACGAAAAAAATTATTGTTTCAGCAAGTCCTACGATGCGAGCGACCGCTACGAATTGATGCAAATTCTTCAAATTCTCCGAAATTTAAAATTTATTTTAGCTGAAAACGGACAGATTGAATTGTGAAAATCTTGTTTTTATTAAAAAAGAACGCCGACTTTCATTGCGAAAGTCGGCGTTCTTTTTTAGTCTGATTTTAGTAAATTTCTTCCTAAAAATCAATTTATTTTTTGACTAATTTCTTAAAAATAGTCTGCGATTCGTCGCTGATTTTGATCAAATAAATGCCGCTTTGGAGCATCGAAATATCAAAACGGTGTTGTTCCAATTCTTCTTTTGTCAAAGTTTGCTCGCGCAAAAGCTGACCGTTGGAAGCCAAAATACTTATTTTCAAATCTCCTACACTCTTGTTGTCAGGCAACTCAATTTTAAATTCAGCCGTTGCAGGATTGGGAGTAAGACTTACGTTCCAGTCGCTTTTTCCCGAAAGTTGAGCAGATTCGATATTGGAGTAATTAAAACTACCGTCGTTGTCCAACTGCTTCAATCGGTAATAATACACTACGTTGGGACTTACATTCTTATCCACAAAATTGTAGTTGTATTGGGTACTTCCTCCTTTTGCGCTTTCCCAAGTGATGGGAGTAAATCCTGTTTTAGGATCGCTGCTGCGCTCCAAAGAGAAACCTTTAAAGTTCAGTTCGTTGGCAGTTGCCCATCGGAGTTGGATGCTTTTTTGAGCCGATTCAGCTCTGAAAGACAAAAGCTGTATTGGTGCTGGAGTTACGGCTGCAATAATAAAGTTGGTATTACTTACATCAAAGAAAATATTATTGGAACATTTTATTTTGATACGAGCCGTAGTGCTTGCTCCAGTGGGTATCGTTACGCTTTGAGTACCATCGTTGGGCGTAGTGGCGAGCAAGGTAGAAAAGGTAATGCCTCCGTCCGTCGAAATCAAAATATCTACGTTGGCGCAAGTAGCGCAGCCAGTCGTCCAAGTTATATTTTGCGTACTTCCTTCGTCATAAGTTACCGTAGAGTTGGGTGAAGTCACTGCCAACGAAGCTCCTGCGCAGGTAGTTACTGTATTGGTTTTATTTGCGGTGCAGCCAATATTTACGCCCCCAACGGATTGGATAGCGCGGACGGTGTAGTTCCAAGTAAGCGTGCGAGCTACAGAGGGCAGTTTTTCCCAAGTGTTGGTGTTCGTTCCGCCCAAAATATTTGTGAGTGCGGGAACTGTGCGGTCAGTAGAAGTAACGGGCAAATATGAGCGAAAGTTCACACCTGTGGTCGAAGTTACCACAGGTACAGGAGCCGAAGTGCTGGCGTTGTATTGCTCCCAACAGTAGTACATAGTACCAGTTCCCGTAGCAACCGTTCCGGGCAACGTGAAAGGAGTAGAGGCTGGTATAGAATAGTTGGTCAAAGTCGGCAACGAAGGCAATGCGCCAGTGCCGAGTTGGACAGGACAAAATCCGCCGTAATCGACAGCCGTGTTGGTAATATAGATATTGATTTCTCTGAGGCTCGAAGCATGAAAATAATCATCGCTTGCTCCGGGCGAAGGCAGGGAGCCGGGCGGATAAATATTGGAGTTTTCCTGTCCGAAAGTCTGCACATTTTGGGGGGCAGTACAGATGCCTGCATACGCCATAATCGTGCTACCACTTCCGGGTTCATAGGCGGTAGTTGAGTTGGCATTTCCAGCACAAGAGCCTGCGTTGCCTGCGAATGTGTGGTTGGAGCCGAACTGGTGTCCCATTTCGTGTGCTACATAATCTACGTCATAAACGTCGCCTTGTGGGGTCGAAGAGCCAGTCACTCCGCGACCTTTTATAGCTACGTCACAAGGAGCTTGAAGATTAGCTACGCCGCCGCCGCCAGTGCTAAAAACGTGTCCGATGTCGTAATTGGCGGTGCCAATGACAGCGTCGCAGTTGGTTTGGTTTTCGCCGAGCATTGTAGAGCCGTTGCCGTTGGTGTAAGGGTCTGTGCCACTGACGTAGATGATATTGGTGTTGTTGGCTACCAAAATCATCGTGACGGCAAGTTCTACTTCGTAAATACCGTTCACACGGGCGACCGAAGTGACCATTTTTGCCAATACCTGCGCTTGTGTGGGAGTTGAAAGACCAGTTACGGCTTGAGAATATTCAATCGTGCCTGCCAAAGCCAAGCGGTAGCGGCGGAATTTGCAATCGCCGTAGCGCAAGCCTTCGTGACCAGCAGGGCTGATTTTTGGGTGCGCGTCTGGTACTGTGCCACAAGTCCAGTCTGGTAGGACTTTCCGCGCGTAATCTTTTTTGTAGTAGCAAGTATAAAAATCCGTAGTCGTGGTTGCGTAGGGGTCGATATAGACAGTGCTGTGTTCGCGGGAAAGGATTTGAGCATGGAATCCGTAGGGAGTGATGTCGAATCTAATACTTTCGCCCGGATTTTTTACGCCGCGTCCGCAATAGGTTTGGATTTCGGGGTGTTGGTCTGCCAATGGTTTTTCCATAATGGGTGCGTTGAAGACCAAAAATTCTTCAAAACTTCCATCGGGCATCGGTAAATTTATTTTGAGCAAATTATCTACGGGGTCGCCCACGTAGGCTTGTGGTGCGTTTGCTAAAACGGTTTTTAGCTTTTGCAAATCCAAAGCGAGTGTTCTGTACCGCAATGGAAAAATCGGGCGTTCGCTTTCAGGAAAATTGAGATTGCTTTCTTTTGTTTCTTTCCAAACTCCCGTAAGGTCAGTTTGGTTTTGGGCAAAAACAGCGAGCTGCGAGGTGACAAAAAATATCGCCAGAGCGCATTTTAGGTAAAATTTTGAAGTCATAAAAATTAGGACGTTTTAATAGAAAAAGATATTAAAATACTGTTTGTAGGTCATAGCGCAAATAAAAGAATTTATTTTCAAACTACAAAAAAAAACGTCTGATATTTTTCAATATCAGACGTTTTTGTGACTATTTGTAACTTTTTATAGGTTTTTTTACTTTTTTACGAATCTGTAAGAAGTCGAAACACCGTTGGCTGTTAATTTTACCAAGTAATCGCCTTGTGGCAATGCAGAGATGTTGAGAGGTATTTGCGTTGCGCCATTCTGCAATTCGACGGTTTGGGTGATGTATCTTTTTCCGCCCATGTCCAACACTTCAATACTTGCATCACTCACATTTTCAGGCGAATTGATACTGATTGTGACAGCGTCTTTGGACGGATTTGGGAAAACGCTTTCGATGTTTGTGGCATCGGTTTTCGATTTTCTTTCCAGCGCAATCGTATTGCTCGTAGTTGATTTTCCGTCCTTATCTACTTGTTTGAGGCGATAGTAACTCACGCCTGCCAATGGTTTTTGGTCAGCGAGTTGGTAAGTTTGTCTATCCACGTTATCGCCCTTTGATTTTACGGTACCGATTTTCTCAAATTGGTTGTTTGCGCCACTGCGTTCTACTTCAAAGTGGTCGTTGCCACGCTCTTGTGCAGTTACCCATTCTAAATTATTTATATTTCCTGCATTATTTCCTTCAAAAGAAATCAACTCAATGGGTGCAGGAGTGGCGACGCAAACTGCTACGGTAATGGAGGCTGTAGTAGTGCAGCCACTACCGTCAGTGACTTGTAGATTATAAACTCCGCCAGCCGCCGCGCCAGTGGTAGAAGCGGTATTCGCAGAAGACGCACCTGACCAAGCATACGTCGGGAAACTACTGCTACCTGTGAAGCCGCAATTAACGACATTCGCAGCAGTAGATGACAACACAGGTGGACAAGCACCGTTAGCAGCCAACACAAGCGTTGGTTTTGGGCTGATAGTCACAATCACACTATCCGAAAGCGTAATTGAAGTATTACATTGCGGACAAGTCGATTTTTGTGCATCTTCCGATGTGTTGAGATAGATTCGGGCTGTTATTTTTACTTTCCATTGTCCAGCTTGCGTGAATGTAACAGGTATCGTACTTCCTGCCGCCGTAGGCAAAGTAGCAGGTGGAGTCCAACCGTAGGCTTTTGAAGTATCTGAAACCGCATATCTGTTCAAGCTGTCTTGCGCCATCGTGCAGCCAGCACTTGAAAGGTTGGTGTAAGTATAAATCCACTGTGTAGGTACCATTTCACCGCTTGAGTAGGCTTTGTTATCCTTGAAAGTTATTACGTCGCCGATGCAACCTGTGACTTTGCTTGCGTTGATGGTCGTGGTGGTAGGCAATGTTTTGCAAGCCTGCGAAGTAGGAAGTGTTTTTCTGCGTGGGCTGAGTTGCTCTACGGTCCACATTCTTGTTTTTTGGTTGGCTGTAAACATAAACAGGCAAGCGTCGGCAGTGTAGTCCATTTGGTCTTGGTAGTTCGTGCCGTTTCCAGAGTTTCCAGCAGGGCTCGTGTCAGAGCCGTTTGTTCCTGTGGCACAGCCAAAAGTGGTGACTACTGCGCCAGCAGTACCCGGACAATTAAAGTTTGCTCTGTATGCCAAGGGAGTATCGTTGCAATAGTCAGGGTCAGCAGGGCAAGCACTATCTGCATCATCGCCCCAAACATGGCGCAAGCCAAAAAAGTGACCTGCCTCGTGTACGAGAGTTTTACCCAGATTATAAGGAGCTGCAGCCGTCCCGCCTGTACCGAATCCGCTTGGATTTATTACCACTCCGTCTCTGTCGCAGGTGCCAGCATCGGCAGTAGTAATACTTCCATCTGTAAAAGCCAAGTCAGGAAATGTAGCATAACCTAATATCCCTTGATCTACGGGTACTACCCAAACGTTGAAAAAATTCTCTGGGCAGAAATAAACAACTACTTGCTTTACATAGGTGTCGATATAACTCGTCGAAAAACCTGCACTTCCGTTGCCGCCACTTGCAGCACTTCCAGTGTCCCATCTGCCAGTAGATAATGCCCAATAGCATATTCCAGTTGCATTGGAGTTGGTAGAAGTAGCAGCTGCACCTGTGTTGAGTGTAAAATTATCACTGATGCTGCCCGCCAAAGGAGTCATATCATCGCCCCAATATTTTGCGAGGCAAAAACTCATTTGCACGTCAGCAGCTACGGGTTTGAATCGGGCAGCGATAGAGGCGTTTTCGCCGTCCATATAGTCGAGGTTCAGACGACTCATTTGGCTTGTGACTTGTGCAGCTGTTACTGCTGCCGCCGTTCCAGCTCTGTGAATAATATGAAATATGACAGGAATATTGTATTGAGTCGGCAAAGCTGCCGAGCGGTTGGGGTCGTTGGGTGGAATCAAATTGTTTCTGCGGGCTTCTTCGATACTGGCAGCCATTTGTTTTTCAAATTTTTCGGTAGAAGGAAGTTTACCTTCGGCTTGAAGTTTTTTGAGGTATTCTGTACTTGCGCAGCGTACGTATTCGTGAAGTTCGTCTTGATTGATATTGCCATTGGCATCTGGTTTTAGTTTTACAAAGACGTTATTTCCCTGCATCGAATAACCGGGAGTTGTAGGCTCTGGAATTTGGTCAGTAATGGCGGGTTTCGGAAATTTTGCGCCGTTTGCCCCGAATTTGTATTCTTGTGCGTTCAAAGCTACTCCAGAGCAAACGATTAAGAATACTAAAAATAACAGTTTTTTCATTTTTTAAAAAATTTATTTAGTTGGATAAAAATTATGTTCCGTTTTTATTGTATGTCACAATAAAACAGAATAATAAAAAAATAACGGTGTTAGTGGGGAAAACAGGTATATCTCGACCTGCCTTGCGACGCAAATGTAGAATTTTTATTACTAAAAACTCAACATATTATTGAAAAAAATTTAAAAAAAAATTTAAAATAATATTTTTAACGATTAAAAGAATATTATTTTAAATTTTAAGTTATTTATGACAAAAATTCTGTTTGTCACTTAATCCAATAATTTATAAAAAAGAATAAAACTAAATAAATCCAAAGCGCATCTAAAAAATGCCAGTAAAGGGTGAGCAGTCGGAGGCGAAGACGCTTCTCGGGATCCGAAAAATAAACCAAAACACTGACGGGTTCTCTCATTCTTTTTCGGGCGATGACGTAAAAAATAATCAAAAAAGGCAAGCCGCCGATGACGTGCAGAAAATGCAGACCAGAGATAGCATATAGGTAGGAGGCGGCGTTGGTGGAGTTGATAAAAATTTGGTCACTGAACATCAGGTGCCAGCCATAGTATTGCGCCGCCATAAACACAAAAGAAAGTCCGATGGTCGCTACTAATGACTGTTGGTAGCCGTCCGTGTCGTCGTTGTAGTAGCACTGTTTGGCGCGCCACATCATGCCGCTGCTCGCAAGCAAAATCACGGTATTGATTAAAAAAATATTCGGCAGTCGGAGCGGCGGCAGATGATTTTGAGTCCGCGTATATATGTATGCTGCGGTGAGGGCAAGGAACAGCGCGCTCAAACCAAAGAGTAAAATCGTGACATACACGTTGGCGGGGTGGAAGAGCAGTCTTCTGTCTTCTTCTTTTTGCTCTTCAAGGAATTTTCTTTTTTCTTCTTTGTTCATTTTATTTGAATAAGTCGTGTTTTGTGACAATTTATTGCGGATAGTAAAAATTGATTTTTTAATCACTGATGTTACGCAGAAACATTTTAATTGGCTTATTAGAACTTGATTTTTGTAGCTATTGACTTGGTTTTTGTCACTTTTTTCCTTGATGAAAAAAGTAACCAAAAAAATCAAGTGCTCTGTAAAAATTCTAAAGTTTTTGCTTAAAAATCCCGTCGGCGCGCGAAAAATACTCGTCGGCTCCGCCAGACTTCAAACAGTTTTCGCTTCGCCAGACGATATTTTTGCAAAAACTTGAATTTCTACAAGGC
>JAYUHK010000054.1:0-25758 GCA_043767025.1 Saprospiraceae bacterium
TTATGTACTTCAAGCCAAAAGCGATGCTTTGAAATCTGCCGTGATAGAAGGTTTAGAGCTGAAAGTAAGCAGTATTTTTGACTGAAAAAATTAGAAATACAAAATATTGTGAATAAGTTATTACACTTAAATAGATTATACTCGCATTTTGACATAAAAAATTGATTATCAACAGTTTATACGACTAAAAGCTAAAAATTAATCACTAAAAACTATTTTGTGGCAGCGTTTTTTAAGGCGTGAGCGATTTATTATTGGAAAAATATTTGTCGCAAATGTCACAAAAAAATAAATTATTCGTATAATTAGTGACATATCCCAAAAAACGAATATCAGAGTTTTGCAGAACAGTAAATATAATTTTCCCAAAGATGATATGATGCAAAAAAATATTTTTTTACTTTATTTATTACTGGCTTTTACGGTTCGGACGGAGCTTTTCGCCCAAAATTGTTTAAGACCAACCAACATCCAAATTTCACAGATTACACCCGTTGGGGCAACTATAAGTTGGCTGCCGCTCAACAATCCTATCGAAAATCAATGGGAAATGTCTGTTGGCGCGCAGGGATTTAATGTTGCCCAACCACTTTTTGATACCATTTTGACTACGCCAAGTGTCCAGCTTCAGGGATTGAACCCTGTCACAAAATATGAATTTTATGTTCGTGCCAAATGTTCGCCGACCGATTTTAGTTTGTGGGCGGGACCATTCAGCTTTATTTCAGCCAGTCCAAATCCAAGTAATTGCAGCTTGAGTTTAGAAATTCCCGATTTTGTGTTCGGTAATCCTTGCAAACCGTTGGATTTTCCGATATTTGTGACAGGTATAAATACAAATAATTTAGGAATTTCTTATCGTTTGAGCGAAGTTCGCTTCATCATCAGACACACTTGGGATTCGGATTTAATACTCAACCTTTCCAACCCTTCTGGTAACACGGTAGAGTTGGTGCATCGACGTGGTTTTACGCTGGATAATTTCGGTAACCCCGATTCTATTGATAATTGCAGGCATTTTACTGCAATAATCAGAAATCAAAGTCCGGCAGCTTGCGATGCCAAACCAATTTCAAAAGGCACTGCACCATTTATTGGTAATTTTTTAGGCGAGCAAAATTTAGATATTCTAAATGATTTTTCCAATCCAAACGGTGCATGGAAACTTTCCATTTGTGACACCGTGAGTGGCGACAAGGGTAAATTAGAGTTTGCGCAGCTTATTTTTGAGCCAGTCTATTGTGCTGCTCCAAGCCATGTCACGTTTTCTAACGTTACCGAAAATTCTGTACAAGTGAGTTGGAACAATATCGACTCTTGCAACAATATTATCCTCGAATATGGAATTTCAGGCTTCGCGCCGGGTACTACAAATATTGCCGGAATGGGTAATATTGTGACAATACCTTGCGGAACTCCCCAACCTTATACTCTTTCAGGGCTTTTGCCGCTCAATAAGTATGATATTTACCTTCGTAAAATCTGTACTTCGGGCAACGTCACGGCTAATTCTTGTAGGGACAGTGTCGAAACAAATTGCCCAACTAATCCAATCACCATATCAGAAACCTTTGATAATCAGTTACTTTGTACCAATAACTGCGGCGACGCTTGCGCTATTAACGGACTTTGGACAAACATCAGTCGAGATGATTTTGATTGGATTATCGGCTCGCAAGCTACAAACACAAATCTTGATACGGGTCCGTCGGACGATATTTCAGGGGGTGGAAAATACCTTTTACTTCAGTCAGCAGGCAGCATTTGCGGCAATAACAAGAAAGCTATTTTGCAGTCGAATTGTTTGAAAATAAATGCGAGTAACCGTCAATGTTCGATGTCGTTTTTTTACAATATGTATGGCGTAAATGTCAATAGACTTTCTTTAGATGCTTCGCGAGACGGCGGATTGACATGGCAAAACCTATGGACTTTGGCTGGCGACCAATCGACTGTTTGGCATCGTCAATACATTGATTTACAGCAATTTAGCAGCGATACTATCCAATTAAGGTTTGTTGGATTGGGCGGTGTCACCAATAAATCAGACATTGCATTGGACCAAATTGAGTTCTATGGAGCTACGGATTTGGGAGCTGCTCCGAATATTTATTTTGCGGACAGCGATGGAGATAATTTTGGAAATCCGAATAACTTTATCAGAACTTGTAAAACTTTTCCGCCCCAAGGTTTTGTAACAAATAATTTAGATTGTGACGATACAAATAATACAATATATCCGAATGCGCCTGAAATATTTTGTAATAAAATTGATGAAAATTGTAACGGAATGTCAGATGATAATATTTTTCCGAACCCAATTATAATCGGCGATACCACTATTTGTCAAAATGAATTTACTTTGATGGCTGCTCAAATGCCGCCCAAAGGGAACTATTACTGGTATGACAATACGTTGCGAATTATCCATGTCGGAAATTCGTTTCAAACACCAATACTTACTACCAGTGAAACATATTATGTTAAAGATTCTACTTCTCTCAATCCCGGCTTGCGGATTACAGAAGTAAATATATCAGAACCAGACGGCATTGAAATACAAAATATTGGAAGTGCGCAAAATTTTTCGGGTTGGGTAGTTGCGGCAAGTAACAGTATTTCTAATATAAATATTGTTCACCCTCAATTATGGAATTTGGGTATAATGTCAAGCAACCAAATTTTATTTAAAAATGATACTTCTACAAATCCTAACCTTTTTTGGGGTGGCAACCTAATATGGAATCCCGGAGCGTCGGCAAAAGGTTGGGTATTGCTTGTCGATAATTTAGGAACTGTTCGAGATGCAATTTTTTGGGGTTGGAATGTCACACAAATAGCAAATTTCAATACAAATATCAACGGATTTTCTCTCAACGCCACGAATTTACCTTGGTCTGGTAACGGTTTTATCGCAGGAAGCTGTGGTACGGGTAAGTCTATTTCGTTGGCTACTTCGAATGAACAAAACACATTAGCAGATTATGAACCGTGCAGTACAGCCCTAAATTCTATGGGTTTTCAGAACCCTAATTTGTCTTTGTCTTACGTCTGTCAGTCTGGTTATCAACCAATTACGGTGAGAGTGAACCAACGCCCAGTACTTTTTGTTTCCACGCCAACACCCATCTGTGAGGGAGATATTTTTAATCTAAACACGCTTTCAATAATTGACTCTAACAATACCAACGGCACTGTTTCATTTCACTCTGGTTTGCCGTGTGCTGCATCTAATCAATTAAGCTCATTGCTAATTAACCCTGTCACTAACACGATTTATTATATAAAATATATCTCCAGTTCAAGTTGTATAGTAGAAAAATCCGTCCAAATTATCGTCAAGCCCAAACCGCAAATAAATGTCACAAATATTACTAATTTAGTAGTTTGTAATTCGGATTCTGTTTTACTCACTACGTCTATTCAGTCGGGCGTTGCACCTTTTAAATACCGATGGAATACTGGCGACACGAGCAATTATTTATCGGTAAAAGGAACATCAGGCTCTGGTATCAAAACTGTATATGTGGTTGATAATCAGCAATGTAAAGATACAGCGACCGTGAATATTACAGTTCCTTCACCAATAAATGTTTCTTTGGATAGCATCAAAGGCGTTTCAACGTGCAGCGCAGCCGACGGAGCAATCTACTTATTTATTTTTGGTGGAAATCCTCCATATACTATCAATTGGTCTGGAAATACTATTTTGGGGAGTGTTTCGGGAACATACCAGTCTAATTTTCTTTCTTCAACGCTACAAAATCTGTCACAGGGAACTTATAATTTTAATGTCACAGATTTGAATGGTTGCTCTCAATCACTGAATACAATCTCAATCAATTCTCCGACTACGGCTTTGAGGTTAGACAGCGTCACTGCTGTAAATTGTTATGGAGAAAATACAGGAAAAATCAACATTTCTGCTATCGGAATGAACCCACTGCAATCTGCATACACTTGGAGCAACGGGCAAACTACGCGTGATTCGCTATCAAATATACCTGCTGGAACGTACAGTGTTACCGTGTCAGATGCAAATTGTACGAATGTTTTGGGAAATATCGTAGTCACACAACCCAGTTTTTATAATATTAATCTACTCCAAATTGAGCCGCAAAAATGTAACATTTTGGGTAAAATTAGCATCTCGGTTCAAGGAGGCACACCCCCATATTCCTATCTGTGGAGCAACGGACTGCCAACTCAAAATATCAGCAATTTGTTATCCAACCAATATTCAGTGCAGGTAAAAGACCAAAAAAATTGTACTCTAAATCAATCTTTCAATGTTTTATTAGATACAAATATTTTTGTCACATTTTTGATAGATTCTGTTATTTGTAACGGAAAAAATAATGGAAAAATTACTGCCGCTGTGACTTCAGGAATTGCGCCTTTTCGTTTTCTCTGGAGCAATGGCGATACTACTAATAATATTCAAAATCTATCTGCTGGCACTTATCGTCTGACGCTCACAGATGCCGCTTTTTGTATTTACAAGTCGCCTCCGATTGCAGTTGGGCAGCCCAATATTTTGAAAATAGATACCCTCAATTTTTCTGCCAATGCCTGTGGTCAAACCAATAACGGACGTATTGATATTGGTGTTCGCGGCGGCACTGCGCCTTATCGGTTTTTCTGGGACGATGCCGCGACTTCGGAGGATAGAAATATGCTTCCCAACGCTGCTTACAGTGTGGTAGTCAAAGACCGAAATCAGTGCGCCGATACCGCTTTTTTTAACCTTCAATCGCCTGCGCCGCCTCGTATTTTTGTAACAAATATACAGCCTCCAGCCTGTGTAGGTTCTTTGGGTGGAGTGGTGCAAACTGTGGTATCAGGGGGCGTTTCACCCTATGGATTTTTATGGTCAAATGGGACAAGCAACGCAACTTTAAACGGAGTTGATACAGGTTTATTCGCGCTGAAAGTTACCGATTTCAACGGCTGTGTGGATACTATTTCGGTACGTCTTTCTGCTCCACAGGTGATGAATATTACCAATTTTTCTGCTACCAATGCGACTTGTTTTGGCGGTAATGATGGTAGGATTAGCTTCAATTTGACAGGTGGAATATCTCCTTTTTCATATTCTTGGAGCAATGGACAAAGTACTTTATTTCCATTTATTAACAATTTACCAACTGGAAATTATTATCTAATTACGAAAGATGCCAACGGTTGCGCTATCAAAACGCCAACTATTTTTATTAATTCTCCTCCGCCTATTAACATTTTTATAGACACGGTTATTAATAATAATTGCTTCAATGCTCAACAAGGTTCTATAAAAGTCCATGTCACAGGAGGCGTAATTCCTTATAAATATTACTGGAATAATATTGTCACAAATAACAAAGATTTGACTAATATCTTTGCTGGTTCGTACTCACTTTTTGTGTTAGATAGTAATAATTGTGTTTCTGGGAACAATAATTTATTTCCTATCCGAGTGCTTCAACCCGATTCCATTTCGGCGAAGGTGACGGTTGTTGGTGCTGGTTGTAGTGAGATAAATCAAACTGGAACGGTCAGGTTGTCTGTTTTAGGCGGCAATCCGCCCTACAATTATGTGTGGAGCAATGGTACATTTTTGGATAGTTTGAGTGGAATAGATGCGGGATTTTATAGCGTAACTATCTATGACTCAAAGAATTGTCAAAAAATAATTTCAAATATCGAAGTTAAAAAATCTTTTACTAAACTATTGCTCAAATCTATATCACCTAAACAGTTGAAGTGTGTTGGCGACACGAATGGAGAAATTACAGTGGAGATTGAAGGCGGTTTGAGTCCCTACCAATACAACTGGAGCGCGGGAGAAAATCATATTTCAAATTCGCTGAAAGATACGATTAAAAATTTAAGTAGTAATTTTTACAATGTCACAATTACAGATAATAATGGATGTATTTTGACTTCACCTTTTCTGACTTTGAGCAATCCGCAACCTATTTCAATCCGTATTGACAGCATCTATCCTGTCAAGTGTAAAGGTCAGTCAAATGGTCAAATTTTTACAACTGCTCTTGGCGGCGCAGGCGGATTTTCTTTTAATTGGAGCAATGGTTCTACCCTTGAAGACCCGAACCTATTAGCAGTAGGAAATTATTTTTTGACTGTCACAGATTCTTTTAATTGTACGTTTAGTGGGCAGCAAGCAGTCGTAATTTTAGAGCCAACAGATAGTTTGCAGTATTCTGTTTTAGTCACAAAACAGCCGACTTGTCACAATTTTCAGGACGGTCAAATTACGCTTTCTGCTTACGGAGGTTACTCTCCGTATCATATTCAATGGAATAATCCAGCGCTGACGGATTTATTTTCACTCAATCAGTTGGGCGCGGGGACGTATTTTGCGTCCATTATTGATTCTAAAGGATGTTCTATTAAAGTAGATACATTTAGGTTTAATAATCCGCAACCACTGTTAGTTACCAAATTTATCACTTCACTTCAGTGTCCGCTCGATTCTAACGGAAGTATTAGTCTTGCCTCCACAGGCGGTGAAATGCCTTATTATTTTCTTTGGTCCAACGGAGATACAACTAATTTTATAACAGGACTTTCCGCAGGTTTTTATGAGGTAACAATTAAAGACAGCCGAAATTGTGTCGTTAATGAAAATTTTATCCCTGTCATACAACCTGATATTTTTTCAATAAATGCTACTACAACCGATGCTAATGCTGGTCAAAACGACGGCACTGCGACACTCAATGTTACAGGCGGCACTCCGAATTATCAATATTTTTGGAGTGGCGGACAAACCAGCAACCCTGCAACTCAACTTCAAGCCGGATTTTATAATGTCACAATTATTGACAGTCAGGGTTGTCATTTTACAAAAGATAGTATAGAAATAAGGCAATCTACGAGTGCGTCAAGCCCGTCTTATGGAATGGTCAATATACAAATCTCCCCAAATCCAAGCAATGGAATTTTTAATTTACAGATACAAAATATACAAAATATCAAAAATTGTAAAATTAAATTAAAGCTCAAAGATGTGCGTGGTGCTGTGATTTTTGAAGAAAAAATCATTGAATGTGCCGATTCGCAGGTACTCAATTTGGAATATTTATCGGCAGGAATTTATTTTTTAGAGTTTCTGATAGATGATAAAGTGTTCGCCCAAAAATTATTTATCCAAAATTAACCTCGTTCTAAAATGACAAAAAAAAAGTATTCGATGTGTCACACATCGAATACTTTTTTTTGCATTTGCTCTTTTCAAATTAAATATTGATACCTAATTTTTTAGCGATTCCGCTCGGTATCGCTTTTTTATTGACCATTATTCCAGTTGTTTTATACTGAAAATAAGGCTTCGAGCAGTAAAAATATCCGTTCAAGTCATTACTTTCGCTGCCCCAAGAATTTTTTACCACATAATATTTATTGCCATTTTGGTCTTTTGCCAGTCCTGTGATGTGCATTCCGTGGTCGTCTTGCGTCGTCTGATTGTCAAAAGCCTCCTGACGCATTTCGACAGTGATGGATTTTTCTTTTCCGGGCAACAAAAAAAGTGAATCTTTCTCTGTTTGTGACATATCTTCTACTTTCTTTTCTGGTACAATCGCCAAACCGTTTTTGAAAGAAAAATATTTTTCGCTCACGTCGCTTGCCCACTCAATAGAGTAATTATTTTTCAGTGCATTGTCAGTAATTTCCTCCATTTCAGGCAGCGTCACGTTATAAACTTCTGCACCAATCCAGTTGTCAGGAATCTCAATTACAAATTTTGAATAATACGGGTGATGTGTAAATGAAGTTATTTCAACATAATCTTCTGGATTTATACCCAAAGTAGCTGCAAATGTTTTGGGAGTATAAGTTTTTCCATTATAATCAAATTTTTCAGGTACTTTCCCAAGATACGCGTCCAAAATGCCGTCGAGAGCAGCTTTCCAATTTTTACTGGCAGGTTTTCCACTCTCAATATTCTTAATTATTGCGTCACAAAACGCCTTAACCGTTGCCTCCAACTCGTTGTGGTCGTACTTTGTTTCACCATTCGTCAAGCCCGAATACGCTGATTGCGGCACAGCACCATATTTTTTCATCATATTGATGACATCGTGCGGCTCTCCGCCCTGCGCCATATTCACTTTGCCTTGCATACGCACATAACGCACGGCTTTTTCTTCATACGCCTTGCGCGCCACAAACATTTCTGCCAAATCAACAGGCTCTTTGCCTGCACGAATTATTTCGGATTCCAAAAAAGACTCCGACGAAAAACTCCAACAAGTCCCCGTCCGTCCTTGGTCTTTTACCGAAGTAGCTTTCACTTCGTGAATGTTTGAAAAGTGAAAATTACTGCCTTTTTTGTTCGTCTTAAAAACATCAACTTGCGCATCTGTAGCTTGCGAAAAAGACGTTAGCGCAAGGAAAGCGATAAAAATTTGGTTTGATTTCATTGAAATATAAGGTTTTAAATTGTTGATTATCAAATTATTATACATTTAATTTCGGAATTATCGGTTAAAAATCGCAAGTGTTTTATAGCATAATATTTGCAACAAAGATACAAAGTAAAATATGGATTTATACGAAATAATTAAAAAGTTTCCAACTGATGCAAGTGCATACGATTTTTTTGAAAAAATTAGGTGGAAAGGTAGTATTAAGTGTGGTCATTGCAAATCTGTTAAAGTAACAGGTCGTTATGATAACTTTACATATCATTGCTCTAATTGCAGAAACAGATTTTCGGTAACGACAAATACACATTTACACAACACACGAATACCATTGACAAAATGGCTTATTGCTTTTGCCGTTGTTTCAGACGCTAAAAAAGGATTATCCGCATTGCAGTTGCAGAGAAACATAGGCGTTAGCTACGAAACGGCTTTTAATATGGCGCACAAAATTCGTGATATGATGGCGGAGGAAAAAATAGAACTGTTAGACAACGTGGTGGAAATGGACGAAAGTTTTATTGGAGGTAAGCCAAGAAAGCCAAACGTCAAAGCTCCATTAACAAAACAAGGTATTGAGTATTTGGTAAATAAGACCGCAGATGTGATAAACAAAGGTTTTGATTTGCGGAGAAAAAAAGGAAATACTGCAAAGGTAGATTTGCATACAAAAAGAGGACGTGGTAGTCAAAAGCAGATACCAGTCGCAGGCATCGTGCAACGGGACGGAGCTGTTATGGCGCAAGTAATGACTTCGCTTGGTGCAAAAAAATTAGAAAAATTAGTACAGGATAATGTAGATAAAGCAAAATCGTTGCTTATAACCGACCAATACAAAGGTTATAACGGAATGAAGAAGATTATTGAACACATAAAAATAGACCATAGCAAACTGTACTCATACAATGGCGTAAATACCAATACAATAGAAAGTTTTTGGGCAATCGTGGAGCGTGGTATTATGGGGCAATATCATCATGTGACTTTGAAGTATTTGCCTAAATATGTAGTGGAGTTTTGTTTTAAATACAACAATCGAAATTATGATGATATGTTTGATACGCTTGTAAAGGTAGCAATGAATGTCAAAATACCAAAAGCAATTATTCACGACCCAAGCAAACCAAGACCAATAAAAACGCCAAAAATAAAGACAAATTTAGGAGCTAAAAAGCCTAAAAATATAAGCAATATTGCACAAAAACGTCCAAAGGACACTAATAATTTACCTTTTTGATATGGCAAAAGTGATACAATACACTAAATTAGCACATAAACTCAATAAATTAGATGAATTTAATATTGAAATTAGAAGTACAATACTGGGTATTATTTCAACCTCAAAAGCACCGCAAGAAAAAATTTATGACATAGGAATTTTAATTAGGCATTATGAAAATCATATTTTACCTGATAAAGAAAAACGTATCAATAAATTGCTTAAGAAGTAAAAATTTGTTTAATAAAATCTAAAAAATTACCATGTTGCATAAACACATAGACATATATAGACCTTTCCGTAGCACCTCCTAAATGTGGTTTATTTGTCATGCCTTTATTGTGAAAATAAACTTCAATATCATGCGCATTTGGCATATTCACGGCATTATTACAAAGTGGAAAAATCGCAACAAAGTTTTTAGTTTTTTCATGCTGGTTAATTCTCGCAGCTATTCTTTGTTCAGTTATTCCGCAATACCATTTTGAAAAATCAATATTACCGCTATAAGATGATTTTTTTACAAATTTAGAGATTGCGGATTTTATTTTTTTTCTAACCGCCTTATCGTCAATGCTAACTATATGTTTGGCTATAATTTCAGAGGGTTTAATTTTTTTAGGTTTTGATATTTTCTTTGGCATAACATAAAATTGATGTTGTGAATAACAAATCTCAAATCAAAATTAATGCCAAAAAAATATTATCTTTGTGACATAGGTAATACAAAGTTAGTAATAGCAAAGCGGCATTGGTACAAATACAGTGCTGCGATTTTTAACCGATAATTCCGTTTAATTTTTAGTAAAGTTCGACACAATGGCACTATTAACACCTCAAAAATAAGATAAAATTACCAATAATTTTCACAATCTGTATTTAAAGTGTGGTAAAAATATTTTAAAACATTCAGAGGAAAGCCGAAGCAAAAAAATTGAATTTTATGATTTATCAAAAGTAATTATTTCTAAATTATTGATTATCAGTTGCTTATCACTTCCTGCGTTCCAAAAATACACTTTCATTTTGTCCCAATTTTTGGGTGGAATAACATCTAAAAAAATATTTTTTTCTTCTGAATCATTCAAAAAACGCTGCACTCTTATCATATTATCTTGTATTTCTTTGTCCTGAAAATAAAATTTTACGATGAATTGTGACTGTTTCCAAACGTCCCATTCTTTATTTTTTGAATAAAAATCTGCCGAAATCCGAACCCATTTTTGTACCACGTTTGGTTTTTCTACCCAATAATCTGCTGTATTTTGGAGCGTTTCATTGAGCTGAATTTTGGTGTCCGAGTCGTCGGTCAAAGCATTTTTAGAACTATCTTGCTCAAAATTATTTTTATAAAAACTAATAAATTGCGCTGGATTGCCACGATACGAAAATTTATTATCTAATAATTTTTTGTCGCTGTCGTCGGTTTGCCACTTGCCCAAAACCCGCCAATAATACTCTTTGCTCAAATCAAAAACGGGAACATTTCCTTTGTGTGCATGGTATGTCCACCAAATATTTAAGTAGATAAAAAAGATAAATAAAGAATAAAATAAGGCTTGCAGAATTTTTTTCTTATTGATTTCTTCGATTAATGCTGCGAATGGAAACGCCAAAATAGGGTAGGATTGTACCATCGCACGCCCCGAAGTGCCGCCATAGTCCCAAATATCCCAAGCTGTGACGATGTAATAATTGATAAAAACAAGTGAAATTACAGCAAAAAGATTCTGTTTTCGGAACAAAAAAGGAAGAATACCCAAGTAAGGAAGTGCCATCATCGGGCAAAATCTGAGCCAACCACATTTATAACTGGTCGAAAATATAACCCAATTTGGGTGCAGCCAGCTAAACCCTTGCTCTTGGTAGCTATAAACGAACCAATGTCCTGTCACAAACTTCCAATAAATAAATTGAATTGAAAAAATTAGACTAAAAAAAATTCCTGCGAGAATATATTTTGAAAAATGAGTGACAAAAAACTGGTATCTCAACCGCAGTTCTTGAAGATTAGAAACGCCCCAAAAAATAGGAATTAACCCCAAAATAATATCTGGAAGCCTAACTAATGCTGCCAAACCTATCAACAGTCCAATGACCGCAGCTCGTATTTTTGTTGGGTTTTCGTAGAATTTTACGCTATAAAAAATTAATATCGCCGATATACAAAACAATGAATTATGCGTCATTGCTTGGTCAATAGACGAATAATTGAGATAGTTACTGCCAAATACAAATGCGACTAAAATAATAGCTACTGTGACATCTTTAAAATAGAACAATAATATTTTTCGCAGAAAATATAAGCCTATCAATGCGTACAAAAAACAACCCAGTCCGATGCAAAATTGATACGGAAATGAAAATCCGTCAGGAGGAAATTTAGAAGAGTAAGTTGCCCAAGCGTGAGCTACAAAAAAGAAAGGCGACATCAGCAAGGCTTGCCCCGAAGCGTACTTCATCACATAATTACCTGATTTTGAGTCTAAAAATGCTTGTTGGAAGTCAGATGTTGGGTGATATTTGTTTAAAATATCGTCTTTGAACTTACATTTTTTTAAATCTTTGTAAATAAAAATAGCGGGGAGATACATATAATATCCCGAAACGTCCCAGCTCAAAGTTGCTTCTGTTCCTGTTTTTTCCCATTTTGGATAAAACACAAATGCAGTATAGCACATAAATAAATAGCAGAGCAGGAGAGATATTTTTGAAATATTATTCATTTTTGTGACTAAAATTGAATTTTGTGTTTTTGCTATTTATTCATCGTCCATTTCAAATTCACTTTCGCTGAGGTGTTCGATGGCATTTTTTAGCTGCTCCAAGTCTTCTTGGTAGCGAAGAATTAACTTTTTTTTGTTGAAAGACAGAAAAAATTTAAAAAAAACCGAGTTTGGTTTGTACTCAATAAATGAACTTATTTTACAACTTTCGCCGTCTTCGTTGTTGGGTTCAATGCGGTATATTACAGATAAGTCTGTTTGTTCGTGTTGTAAAATCAACGCAATTTCTTTATTTTCTACTGCATTTACGGTGGTTTCGGTCATTTCGACCGCGCGACCGTTTTCATTAAAAAAGTAAATTGAAGTTGATCCGATTTCGCCATTTTTTCCTGTAAGACGCTCAATTTTTTTAAAATTATTGACCCACAGTGACAGATTTTCATCTTCTGTGATAAATTCATAAACCTCCGACGGCGGATTATTAATTTCTATAGCGGACTCAATTTTCATTCGATGAACACAAATTTTTTATAAATGTAGCGTTTATGCTTGGTTTTTTGGGGTTATTTGTTAATTTTTTGATTCAAAAAATTCTCTGGCGGCTTTTTCGGGGAAGACGGTAGCTGCTTTTTCATTTTCGGCAGCAAAATAATATTGAATAAAAGGTTTCTTTTCTACGGTGCTAACATATTGATTATCAGTACTTTTTGTCATTTCGAGCCGCAAAAAAATGTCACTTTTATTGTTTCTAAAATATAGAAAAACCTTACTTGAAGCCGTAGATTGCACCTGAATTTTTATTTGATTATTTTCGGCATTGGCAGTTTGTGAGGACAAAATCGGCGCAGCAGCTTGTAGCAGAGGGTGCGACTGAAGATACGAAATCCGAACATTCATCAACTCTTCGATACCAATAATGGTCGTATTTTTTCCAGCCTCCACTGTTTCTTTCATATTTTTTGAAAAGGACTCTGCCGAATATAATTTATTAACATCTTTTGTGACATCGTTCTCTATCATTTTTTGCAGTTGATAGGCACGTTTTAGGAGTTTATTTTCATTGCTTTGTTCTGCCAAAATAGTTCGATAATGCGCGATGTATATTTTTTTATAAAAATCATTTTTTAGCAACTGACTAATCAACGGACGTTTGGGATTTTGAAAATGAATGGTTGGGCTTAAATGTTGCATTTGCTCGTTGTTGAGCGCGGTGGGCGCATTTCCATCTAAACGAAAAGCTCCAAAGCATAAATTCAAGTCCCAAATGAGCGGTAAAAATTGCCCATTTGTTTGCTTGTATAGGTAGTAATTGTGAGAAAAAAGCCCAAGATAACTGTCTAAATTTACCGTAAAATTATTGAAAGCGAGCATCCAAAGCGTAGCGTCAATATCTAAAATTTCTTCTAATTTTTCTGGATTTTGTGACAAAATTTTCGTTAATCTTATCAGGTCTTTATAGGCACTTTTTGAGGAACTTTGCTCATAAAAAGGGCGATAGCAAGTGCTGTCTTCGCCCAGATACATCAAAGAGGCTTTGTCGCCTTGCGGACAGCCAGCTATCGGTTGCGCCTTCCAATCAGGGTCACATTTGAACAAAATTTTGCTATTTTCTTCAAATTTTTTACTCAAAAATTTATCGTCCAATGACTCGGAACTGTTGTAGAGTCCTACGTATTTTTCGTTCACAAAAACTCTAACAAAATTACAACGAGGTGCCGCCATATATTGTCGTGCAATTTCATAACTCAACGCCTCTCGCACAAAGCTTGGGTCGCGAAAAACATTAGAAAGTTTGAGCGTGGTAACACCTTCGGGCAATGTCTGTTTTTTATGTATCTCATTGATTTTCAGGTTGAAAGGTAGTTTTGTAGAGCCTGTGCCACGCACATTGTAGTAAGAACTATTTCCTTTGTACCGCACCCCAACGCTGTCATACGGCACTCCGTCCCACAACATTTTTGCTACCAATCGGCTGTCACTATTTTTTAATTTATTGGCATGAAGCAGCGCGTCCCAGTCGTTTTGAGCAAAAGTTATACGGAGTTCATGCACAGTATTCAGGTCAAAAACCTGCTGTGCTTGAGCAGAAAGAAGTGCAAAAATCCAAGTAAACAGAAAGATAGATGCCTTTTTTAAAATGTCACAGTGATTCAAAAAAAATAAATTATTTATTTAATTCGGTTAGACTTATTTTTAATAGTTTTTGGCGATAATTAGCTGGCTCAAAAGAAATAGTTGCAGCATTTTCCACCATAAAATAATATTCCATTTCTTTATTTTGCGGGCTGGTAGGCATTATTATAGCCGCAAAAACCTTATCATTGGGTTTTTCGTCGCCATCTTTGCCTTCATCGTTGAGGTCAGCTGTTTTGAAGTCTTCTGCATTGCTGAAACGGTATTTAACTTGTACTTTTTTGGGAAAGTTCTCAATTTTAGCCCTTAATTTAAATACTTTCAGCGTGTCACTGCTATATTTGTCGCGACTTGCAAAGTTCACATCTCTCACTTTCGACGGTACATACTGTAATTGAGGATATTTTTTTAAAAATTTTATTCTGGGTTCCATCAGTTCCGCCAAACCCGGTATTTTACTTGTTTCGCCAATCGTTTGTTTCATACTTTTAGCCAAATCTTCGTTCTTGTAGGTCTTATTTGGGTCTTTGTTGAACGCGTCGGCAATCATTTTTTGCAGTTCTTCGGTGCGTTTTGAGTAGCTGTTATTTTCAAAATTTTCACTCAAAATCGCCTTTAAATGCGACAGGTATATTTTTTGATAAGTTGGATTTTTTAGAAGTTGGCTCGCCAAGGGCTTACTTGGTTCATTGAGGTGGAGAAGCGGGTCAAGTTGTTGTAGTTGCTCCAGTTTTAAGTCCGAACCAGAACCCGTATTTTTGTAGCTTCCGAAAGATAAATTTAAGTCCCAAATGATAGGCGTAAATTGCCCAAACTTATTTTTATACCAGTAAACATTGATACTTTTATCACCCGAGTAGGAACTCAAATTGACCAAAACATTGTTGAAAGCAAGCATCCAAAGCGTCTGATCAACGTCCAAAACTTTCTCAATTTGCTCGGGTGATTTATTCAGCACATTAATGAACTCAATCAACTCATTCCATCTTGGAAGGCTCGAAAGTGGTCGAAAAAAGTTGAGATAGCACGCTGGATTGTTCTCATTTTCTAAACTACCATACGAATTTTTGTGACATTCATCGGGAATAGTTTTTGGGTCTGCTGAATAGATTTTGTAGAGCGCATTGTTGGCAACGCCAAAATTTTTATCCAAAAAAGACTCATCAATATTTTCAACATTCACATACAAACCATTGTAAATATTATTGACGGAAACCCTCACATAATTTGCGTGGGGAGCAAACATATATTTTCTCGCAATTTCGTAAGAAAGTACCTCTCGCACCATACTTGGGTCGCGAAGAGACGAAGAAATCTGTAACACCTTACTACCCAAATGATTCTGTGCGGAACGAATATAATTCAATTTTATCTGCCAAGGATTGCGCTTACTGCCAAATTTAAAAGAATTTCCTCCCCTGTATCGAACTCCAACACTGTCGTATTGAATGCCGTCAATTTTTATGCTTCCGAGCAACATATCGTCTGAAGTACTCGCCTTGAGCGAATCTAATTGAGCCGCCCAATTAGTTTGCAAAAGTGTAATATTAACATCAATAATTTTTGAATTATCAAAAAAATTAGAATTTACGGGCGCAGAACTGCTTTGTGCGCTTACCGAAAATTTGGATAAAGCAATTAGTAAAAAAATAAAAATTGTAAGATAACGGTTCATCTAAAAAAATTATAAACGAGTTGAGCGAATATTTGACTGCCTATATAAAGACGCAATGATACGAAAAAAAGGTTTAACGTATATTGATTTTGTATATAAACTTTTTATCAACCCAATAATATCAAGGAATAAAATATTTTTTCAAATAAATTTAAGAATAAAAAAATTCACAAAAATTCTGTTTATAAATTATTTTATATTTATAATTAATTGATATTCAAATTATTAAATAATATTTATATTTTAAAAATTATATAAATAAATTCACAACCTATAAAAAATGTCTTTGTGGCGGCAAAAAAGTTACCCCATCTTTGCATCATTAAAGCAAGCGATTGTATTTCAGTCCAGCTTTGAGCGCAAGATTAAAGAATCCGGCGTGTTTTATTTTGGATATGTTCATGGGATATTTTAAGTTCCACTGGTAAAAGAATGTTAATCATTTATTGGATAATTTACCAGTGGAACTTATTTTATAAAGCCTTGATAATGAGGAGATTGAGCAGCCAAAAAGTACAATATAACAACCGAAGAAAGTTCGCTTTCTCGTCAAGATTTAATATGTTCATGGGATTATAATTTGTTAAAAAGTCGTGCCGTAAAGTCGGTATGACTTTTTTTTTGTTTATTTTTGACTATCTTTGTTCAGTCCATGATATTAAAAGCATGAAAAATTTATTTTACATACTCCTTTTCGGAACCTCAATTCCAGTGCTTGCCCAACCGTGTTCGCAGGCTTCCTATCTTGAGCAGCTTTTGCGTATTCAACCCGAAATGCAGGCTAAAATTCAACTGCATGAAAAAATAATCGCTAATTTTGACCTGTCACAAACATCAGAAGAAAGAAATGTTTATTTGATTCCTATTGTAGTCCACGTGGTGTATGAAAATGATGCAGAAAATATTTCTGAAAGCCAAATTAGAAGCCAGATAGAAATATTAAATTTAGATTTTAGAAAAAAAAATTATGATGTGACATTCATTCCAGATGTATTTACAAATATTTCTACCGATATTGGAATAGAATTTTGTTTGGCAAATATAGACCCACAAGGAAAAAAAAGCTCGGGCATCACGAGGACTAAAACAGAATTTAGTAACATAGGTTCTTCTTTTGCGCTTGGCAATCGGCGGCGAATTTATTACTCTGATTTGGGAGGTGAGGACGTTTGGGATACCCAAAAATATCTCAATATTTGGGTTTGCAGCATCGGAGGAGGCACGCTCGGGCTTGCGCTCGGCACTCTCGCCAATGCCAAAGAGGACGGCGTACTCGTTGATTATCAGGCATTTGGAACAAACGGCACCGCGAAAGCTCCTTACTCTTTGGGTAGGACTTGCACGCACGAAATAGGGCATTTTTTCAATCTTAAACATCTTTGGGGCGACACAGAAAACTGCACAGGCGACGATTTAGTAGCCGATACGCCTACGCAGTCCGCGCCTTATTTTGGCTGCCCAACCTATCCACAAGAAAGTTGTGGAACGTCTAATATGTTTATGAATTTTATGGATTATACCGACGATTCTTGCCGAAAAATATTTACAAAAGGGCAAAAAAATCGCGTTTTAGTGACACTTTTAAGCCTTCGCCCGAGCTTGCTCAATGCTCAAGTTTGTCAGTTTTGCAAGGACACTCGCTCGGATTTGTGTATTTTTCCCAATCCTACGAATAATTTTCTAACTTTTAATCTGTCTGAAAATCAACAAGTTACAGTAAAAATATTCGATGAGTTGGGCAGGTTTTACTTTGAAGAACAACTTTCGCCGCCCGTTACGGGAAAAAGTATTTTTTTAAAAAATCTTCCATCTGGCATATACATTGCCAAGATTCAAGACGCAAGCGGTCGGAATGATATACAAAAATTTATTATATCAAAATAATTTTCTAATTTTGTGACCTTTACAAAAGACAATTTTTTATGTTCTATCTAAAATCATACTTGTATTTGATGTTTGCAGCCTTTATTTTGCTGCAATTTTCTTGCAAACCTGCTGAATTTACGACTGCCGAAATCAGTCAAGTTGCCTCCTGTGCTGCCTCTCGCAAGGTCGGAAATAGAAATGTCCAACTCTATAACATAGCAATTAACAACAATAAAATTGCTTATTATCAAGGAATCGAAGGTGTCACAAAAATAGGTAATTTTAAAAAATTATTGGATAAAAGTACTTACGAAAAAATAATAGCCGCTTTGCAAAAATCAGGTGTTAGAAGGAATGCGGTTAGCAATAGAGAAGACGGTAACAGTTATATTTTTACGTTGGTTTTACCGGATAGAAATCCAGTTGAAGAAAATTTGAGTGTGTCAGAAATTAGTGCGTTAGCGAAGTTGTTTGACAGTTTGCAAAATAGTAAAGACTGGCTTCCGTTAGACGACAAAACACTGAAAGATACGCCACAAGAACTTGATAATCAATTAATTGTGCAGTTGAATAACGGAGTAGATATTAATGTTTGGCTAAAAAAATATGAAAAAAATGAGTTAAAAATTAAAAAAAGGCTTTCTCCAGATTTGAATTATTGGTTGTTAGATGTCGGCAACAATTTTGGGAAACCCAATTTTTTTTTAGAAACGGTTAAGTCTGACAAAGAGGTTGTGATGGTACAATTCAATAAAAAATTAACGCTCCGCAAGTAATTAATGATGCTCAAAAATTTATTAAAATTAATTTTATATTCTACTATTTTACTTTTTTTAGAATGTCACTCGATAGCAAAAAAGTTTGAAATAAAATCAGGAGATTTAGTGTTTTTAGACTTGGATTGCGGCGAATTTTGTGACGCAGTAGAAAAAGTAACTTTTGGCGTGAATGGTGCGAAATTTTCGCACATTGGTTTAGTTTCGGTCGAAAAAAATGGAGAAAAAATGGTTCTCGAAGCAGTATCCAAGGGCGTGATTGCTACTCCGTTGGATACTTTTTTATCTCGCAGCAAAGATGCAAATGGAAAGCCAAAGGTAGTGGTAGGGCGATTGAAAGAGCAGTATAACTTCTTGATAACCAACGCTTTAAATGAAGCTAAAAAACTTTTGGGCAAGCCTTACGACGATGTGTTTGACCTACAAAATGACGCATATTATTGTTCGGAGTTGGTATATGAAGCCTTCAAACGCGCCAACGACGGAACGCCGCTTTTTGAGCCACAACCAATGACTTTTAAAGACCCTGACACGAAAGAAAATTTTGAAATTTGGGTAAAATATTACAAAAATTTGGGAAAACCAATCCCCGAAGGGCAACTCGGACTGAATCCGGGAGGGATTTCTCGTTCCTCGAAAATTGACATCGTGCATTGCTTCGGCAGACCAACAGGCTGGCAAGGCGATTTATTGGATTAATTTTTTATAACTTACTGATATTGACCATTTTATCTTCTACCATACCAACCAATTCCTCGAAACGCTTCTCGCGTTTGGTCGCCCGAGTACGATTGAAGGGCAAATCAACTGCAATATATTCGGCAATTTGTGACGGGGCAGATTTCATAATATAAATGTCGTCGCCCAGATAAACTGCTTCTGAAATGTCGTGTGTGACAAAAATAATCGTACTTTTAAATTTTATCCAAAGCTCTGAAAGCAAGTCCTGCATTTGGAGCCGCGTATTTATATCGAGTGCGCCAAAAGGTTCGTCCATCAACAAAATTTCGGGATTGGCGAGCAAACTTCTCGCAATAGCTACCCGTTGGAGTTGTCCTCCCGAAAGCGTTGGATACTGCGCGTATTTGTGTTCGTGCCCAGAAAGACCTACCAAATTTACCATTTCCATAGCTCTTTCTTTGCGGTCTTTTTCTGTAACTCCCTGAAAATCAAGTCCTAACGAAATATTTTGAAGAACAGTGAGCCACGGAAGGGAAGAATATTGTTGAAAAACCATACTTACCCGATTGTCCTCATTTCGAGATTTTCCGTTGATAAAAACTTCACCACTGCTTGGCTCTTGCAAGCCTGCAATGTACCGCAAAATAGTTGATTTTCCGCAGCCCGACATTCCGAGAAGCACCACGAACTGTCCTTGCGCTGGCTTATCTTCTATCAAAAGATTAAAATCTTTTAAGATTTGAATCTTTCCGTTGTCATAACTTTGGTGAATATTGCGAAGCTCAATGAGGTTGGGAAGCTGTGTATCTATAAATTTATACATGATTTGTGACATTTTTTGTTGAAAGCCTAATTTTTAATCATTTGCACATCTGATTTTCTAATTTTAAACTCGCCATAGCCAATAATTAGCAGTGCCGAAACTATAATAATAGGCACCAGCATTTCCAAATTGCTTGCGACAGACGGCGCAAAAGACGTTATAAATGTAGCAAAAACTACCCCCAATAAAATAGAATAAATGCCATATTGTGACTCTTTCAATCCATCGGGAGCGGTTGCATAATATTTGTGTGGAAATAGCCTTTTGTCAATAAAAGCGAAAATTCTATCCTGCAAAAATCCGATGGTAATGATGACTATAAGTATCGCAAAAACTTTCTCAACTTGTCCCTGACGAGATTTTTGGTAGATTAACGCACCGATTCCGCCCTCGCGATTTAGAAGTTCGGCGATGATAATATACGTCCATGAGATGGCGGTAAGAACTCGAATATCGTCAATTAATTTCGCAAAAACGGCTGGTAAATAGACCGTTTTTATGGTTTGCCAGTTCGTTGCGCCCAAAGTATAAGCTGTTTGTAAATAAACGTCTTGTACCTCAAAAATTCTTTGTACTACCACAGGAAGCAAATAAACAATAATTCCAAAAGCTAAAAATGCAATTTTCATTTTATCGTCAATACCAAACCAAACAATAAAAAGACCGGTCAGCGCAGTGAGCGGGAGATAGCGAAGTGCATCTACTTGCTTGCTGAACAAACCGCGCACAAGTGGTATCAAACCAATCAAAAACCCGAGCGGAACGGCAAAAAACATCGCCCAAAGATAGCCTTGTACGTTGAGCCACACGGAGCGGAAAGTATTGCTCCACAGTGCGTCTTTATTGCTCAACTCTGGAAAAGATGCGATGACTCGATGCGGCGGCGGCAAAATTGGATATACCTTGACGAAAGTTTTCGCGTCTGCATAATTTGTCGAATCTTGCTTTATCATTAGCTCCCTTTGGGCGGCAGAAACACTTGTGTCAGCAACCGACGGAAGCTCGTTAGCCTGCGCCACTACTGGCTTTTGGACTGAAAATGCCTCCGCCGCAGCCCACCAAATTAGCAAACTTACGATGAATCCCGCAAAGCCCAAAGTTATATTTTGTGATTTATTTAATTCGCCGCGAAGTGAAAATAGTGACATGGTATAATGTATTAAGTAGTTATAAGTTTTTAGTTTTTAATTTTGAGTTATCATAAACTATTGAAAATCAACGAATTATATCGAATATTAAATGTCATCTATTTAAGTGTAAGAACTTAAAATTGAATTTTTAGAAGAAACCCAATCGCCAAGGTTTCCAAGAAGCAGGGACTAATTTTAGATGCTCCACCGCGTGTT
The DNA here is from genome assembly GCA_043767025.1 of Saprospiraceae bacterium. Lineage (GTDB taxonomy): Bacteria > Bacteroidota > Bacteroidia > Chitinophagales > Saprospiraceae > JAYUHK01. The sequence continues at coordinate 21,675 of JAYUHK010000054.1, forward strand.
GTTCGTTTCTAAAAAAGACCAACCCGAAAAAAAATAAGTCGATGGTCAATCGGACTTTTGGATTTTTTTTGATAAATTCCCACGCTTCCGCCATTCCTTCCGACCAGTAAATATCGTCAAAAACAAACAAAGATTTTTCATTCGCAAAAGGCAGACATCGCTCAAAATAACGAACAGTCGCCTCTTTCTGGTGGTTTCCGTCGAAAAAAACGTAGTCCAAATTACCTAATCGCTGGATTGCTTGGGGGAGTGTTTGCTCAAATTCGCCCACCAAACAGTCAATGTCAGCCAGACCGAATAATTTAAAATTTTCTCTCGCTACGGTTGCAATATTAGGGCAGCCTTCGAGCGTAATAAATTTGGCTTTTGGGCAAGGTGCAGCTTGGTAGAGTGTAGCGACACCGAGAGAAGTCCCAAATTCTAAAAGTGTTTTGGGTTGCCAAAATTCTACCAGACGGAATAAAAAGCGACACCTATCCGAAGGAGTTAATGATGTTTTTGCAATGTCACTAATCTTTCTTTTATTATCTTTTAATAAATGCGAACCTGCTCCAAAGTCTGTCACATTCAGCACCGTTTTATTTTTTAATACTCGACTGCGAATCGGCTCTATTTCCGAAAAAGCGTAGTACCACTGCTTATTTTCTAAAACTTTTTCTACAAACTCAAATACGAAAGGAGAATGAACGTCATATTTCGTTTGTGCAGCCCACCAAAAGCGTAAAAATCGAAGAAGAATATAATATTTTTTTATCATTCAGTACTGAAAATCAATGAATTAAGTCCATCTAACCTTATTTTTATAAAAAGAATGGAATACTTTTTGACTGCAAAATACTGTTTTGTCTGACGAAACGTTTAGTTTGATATGAAATTATTTTTTATTTTCTGCTGCACCCTTTTTTTAAGCCTTCCAACAACGGCGATTTTTGCCCAATCGTACATCGCTTGTCTTGGAGTTAGGCTCGGCACAGACATTGGCATTACTGGTAAATACTTGGTTTCGCCCGAGCTGCACCTGACGGCAGAGGGAATCCTCCAACAAAACGCACGCACAGGCGATGCCGCTATTTCGCTGCTCGCCGAGCAACACAAAAGCCTTCTCACGCGGAGGTTCAACTTTTACTACGGCGGCGGCTTGCATTACTTTTGGCTCAAAGACAAGCCCGCCAACGTATCCAACCCCGTCGGAGTTTCGGTGATTGCGGGCGCGGAATTTACTATTGGGCGACTCAATATTTCGTGGGATTTGAAGCCTGCTATCCATCTTGCGGGCGGTAAAAATTCTTACGAAATACAATCTGGCTTGTCGCTGCGCTACGTTTTTGAAAAAAGAAGTTGGACGATAGACTGGGAAGATTTCAAATTTTGGAAAAAGAAAAAATAGTTTTCGTCCTAAATAATGCCTTTCTAACCAATTTTTTGACGTATTTTTGCGGTGAAAAATCAATTTTAGGAATGAAGAAAAATAAGACATTCATATTTTTGGATACGTTCCTGAACCACTAAACTTTATTATTTTTTTATAAAAAAATCATGGCAAAAACAAAAATCGCAATCAATGGCTTTGGTCGCATCGGTCGAATTACGATGCGCAATTTATTGAAGAACCCCAACGTAGAAGTCGTCGCTATCAACGACTTGACCGACAACGCTACGCTGGCGCACCTCTTCAAATACGACTCCGTACACGGAAAATTCGACGGAACTGTCAGCTCCGATACTGAATTTTTGCACATCAACGGGCATAAAATTCACGCATTGGCAGAAAAAGACCCTACTCTTTTGCCTTGGGCAAAACTCGGAGTAGAAGTCGTCATCGAATCCACTGGACGCTTCACAGACCGAGAAAGTGCCGGCAAACACATCACCGCAGGCTGCAAAAAAGTAGTCATTTCCGCTCCCGCTACTGGCGATTTGACTACCATCGTACTTGGCGTAAACGAAAGCGAAATCAAAAGCGACATCAATATTTACTCCAATGCGTCCTGCACCACCAACTGTCTGGCTCCGATGGTCAAGATTTTAGATGAAAACTTTGGGGTAGAAAGCGGTTTTATGACCACTATCCACGCCTACACGTCTGACCAAAATCTTCAAGATGCGCCTCACAAGGATTTGCGCCGCGCCCGCGCTGCCGCTTGTTCAATTATCCCGACCAGTACTGGAGCTGCCAAAGCGGTCGGTTTGGTATTGCCGCACTTGAAGGGAAAACTCAACGGAAACGCTATGCGCGTCCCCACACCCGACGGCTCGGTGACGGACTTTACGGCTACTCTGAAAACTGCCGCGACGGTCGAGCAAATCAACGCAGCTTTCAAAAAAGCTGCCGAAGGCGCGATGAAAGGCATTTTGGAATACAACACTGACCCCATCGTTTCGATTGATATCGTGGGCAACGACCATTCTTGTATTTTCGATAGCGAACTGACTATGGTAATCGGCAACACCGTCAAAATAGTCGGCTGGTACGACAACGAAGCTGGCTACTCGGCTCGTTTGGCGGACTTGGCGACTCGCATTTAAAAGTATTTCATTTACTATCAAAAAAACAAAAGATGTCACAAAAAGACATCTTTTGTTTTTTTATCTCATTTTTAAAAATCTAAAATGCAACTTAATTTTCAAAATAAAAAAGCACTTGTCCGTGTAGATTTTAATGTTCCGCTCGACAAACAATATCAAATCACGGACGACACTCGAATGCGCGCTGCCGTGCCGACCATTCAAGAAATCTTGAAGCAAGGTGGCTCCGTAATTTTGATGTCGCATTTGGGGCGACCTATCGAAAAACCCAACTCCGACGGCAGCATCAACAAAGCAAAATTTACGCTTCGACACCTCACAGCGCACCTTTCAGAGTTGTTGGGTAAAAATATCCAATTCGCAGAGGATTGTTTAGGCGAGTCGGCTCAAAAAATGGCTGCCGAACTTCGCGCAGGAGAAATTTTACTTTTAGAAAATACACGTTTTCACGAAGAAGAAGAAAAAGGCGACCACGAATTTGCAAAAAAATTGGCTTCGCTCGGCGACCTCTACGTAAACGATGCCTTCGGAACTGCTCACCGTGCGCACGCTTCGACGACCACTGTGGCGCATTTTTTTGATAAAAATCACAAGTGTTTTGGCTACCTCATGGATGCTGAACTTGCCAATGCAAAGCGAGTTTTGGAGCAACCTGCGCGCCCGCTTTTGGCGATTGTGGGCGGTGCCAAAGTATCGGATAAGATTTTATTGCTCGAAAGATTGATGAATTTGGCGGATAAAATCATCGTCGGCGGCGGCATGGCATATACTTTTATGAAAGCGCAGGGTGGTCACATCGGCAATTCCCTCTGCGAAGACGACCGTTTGGAACTCGCTGACGAGTTGATAATCAAGGCAAAAGAAAAAGGAGTCGAGTTTTTACTGCCCGAAGATTCTATCGTTGCGGAGGGATTCTCTAACGAAGCAAACTTCACGACCGCCGACAGCAAAGCCGTCCCCGACGCTTGGATGGCACTTGATATTGGCGTAAAAGCCTGCGCATCGTTCAAAGAAGCCATATTATCCTCCAAAACTATCCTCTGGAATGGTCCGATGGGTGTTTTTGAAATGTCCAACTTTGCCAACGGCACCAATACTGTAGCCCACGCCATCGCAGACGCTACGAGTGCGGGAGCGTTTTCGCTCATTGGCGGCGGCGATTCGGTCGCTGCACTCCAACAGTCGGGATTGACGGACCGAGTGAGCTATGTTTCGACTGGCGGCGGAGCTATGCTTGAGTTTTTGGAGGGCAAAGTGCTGCCCGGCGTAGCCGCTATTTTGGAGTAGAAGAGTGGGGAGGAAGGGGCGGCAGACAGAAAAAAAGAGGTAATTAAAAAATACTTATAATCTCCCACCAAAAAAAAGCCGCAAGTTTTTCTTAAAAAAACTCACGGCTTTGCGATTCATAGCTTTGTATTTTTGGGGAAAATAAAAACTGAAGATTGGAAGACTCATTAGGAATGTATCTAAAATAAACTACTCATTTTTTCTGCTAAATTACAACCAATCACTGCGTTATTTTTTCGTTACAACGCTCTGCGTTGCGCCTCAAAAATGC
>JAYUHK010000055.1:0-19364 GCA_043767025.1 Saprospiraceae bacterium
TGGAAAGTAACTCGCGCGCAATTTCTATATCTTCCAAAAGATATTTGAAAACAACATCGTATATCGGATTGGCGATTATCATAGTTTTTTAGTTTTTTAGTTGAAGTTACCAACACCTTAAAGATGCCCGTAACTTGTAGTCAATATTTATTCTCGGAAGCTGACGATTTTTTATTCCAACAGCACACCCAAGCTAATACCAAAGGAATAAATTCTTCGGTTCACTATAGCTTGTCTTGAAATTTCTAAAATATTGCAGTCGAATGTTGGCTGAATGAAACCAGTGCAAGCATGAGATATTTTGAACGCGTAACTCCAACCAAGAGTGGCATTGAAGTTGAAAAGTTTAAAATTAGTACTCAAATCTGGAGCATCTTCGCTCCTTTTTTCTCCGCTCACATACCAACTCTCAAGCCGTTGGCGGCGGCTCACTTTTATCAACGGCGAAATACCGAAGACTAAATAACTATTTTTCCACGACTCTTTAACGCGAAGTTTGTACAAAATCGGTATTAAAATATCGTGATGCGTCCAAGTAAATTTTGTGTATTCTGGCTCCAAAGGCGACGGAGTGGCAGAATTTGTTTTCCGCTTGTCTGTCTGATAGCCCGAATTGGAATATCCCAATCCAACCCGCAATTTTGAGCCTGCGCTGCGCCCGTAATCCGTAAAAATAAATGCACTGTAACTCCATTTTGGCTTTTCTAAATTACCATGTACACTCACCACAGGAAAATTTGGTCCATAGATGAAGTTATCCGACAAGTTGGGATTTATCAAAAAGCCAAAACCGAACTTTTTATCTTGTGCGTCAACTTGAGTGGCTGCCAAAACGATAGCAAACAAAAAGATTATTTTTTTCATTTTTTTGAACATTTATTTTGTAAACAATATTTTACGCTACATTTTATTCGCTCCCGAAAAAATTCTATTCCAACGAATACCGTTTGTCATGCTTCCGTCTTTGGTCGAAAACCAGATAAACAAAGGCTTTCCTACGACGTGGTCTTCTGGCACATAGCCCCAATAGCGGGAGTCTTCGGAGTTGTGGCGATTGTCGCCCATCATCCAAAAATAATTTTGGCGGAAGGTGTAAGTCGTCGCCTCTTGTCCGTTGATGAGGAATTTACCGTCACGTTCCTCGAGTTTATTGCCTTCATAAACGCTGATAACACGGCGATAGCAGGCGATACTTGTGGGGTCGAGCGCGACGGTCGCACCTTTTTTGGGAATATAAATCGGTCCGTAATTATCGGCTGTCCAGAGCGGAAAATGAATCGCGTCGTGCGGAAAAAGCTGCCCATCAAAATCTACTTTTTTGGGGACGACTTCTACTTTTACGTCGCTGCCGATGCTTTTTATTTTTTCTACTTGCGCTACATTGAGGTTGAAAAGTCCCGATTGGGTATTTCCGTCGCTCAAATGCACGCCCCATTCGTCGAGCTTGGCGGTGTTGATAGGAACACTTGGCGAAGTGACGTGGTACAAAAATTGTAGATTGGTCGGATTTGTGACTGGTTTTCCATTGATATAAAGCTGTCGCTCGCGCACCTCCACGCTGTCGCCAGCGATGGCAACGCAGCGTTTGATGTAGTGGTCTTGCTTGTCTATCGGTCGCGTGGTGAGCGGTTTGGTGTTGAAACGCTGCTCAATGCCGAGCCTTTTTATGTCATAGACGCTGTACGCACGGTCTTTGAAAACATAGACGCTGTCGCCTTCGGGATAGTTGAAAACTACGGGGTCGTTGCGCTCAATATCTTGCAAGGCAGGAAGTCGGAAGTAGGGCAAACTCGGTTTTTCGAGGTACGACTCGCGGTCGATGATGGGCATACGGTTGTGGAGCAACGGAATCTGGGCGACAGTCATCGGAGTTCTGATGCCGTAATGCGCTTTGCTGACGAACAAATAATCGCCCACCAAAAGCGAACCTTCCATCGAAGACGTAGGAATAACGTAGGCTTCGATGAGGAACATTCGGATAAAAGCCGCCGCAAAAACGGCAAAAACTATTGCCTCCGCCCACTCACGTCCCTGATTTTTTTGGTACGGATTGTTGGCTTCTAATTTTTTTAATTCGTAGGAATTATTAGAGGCGTGAGCGGCTTCTAACTTTTGGGCGTATTCTTGCTCGAGGAGCAGTGTTTTTCCTACATACTGGTCTTTGTCGTTGTTACCGACCAAGAAAAATTTAATAGGCGCGTAGATGACCGCCAAAGCGCTATCGGCAAATTTATACTTTCCGAAGGAGCGCACCATATCCACACACAGACCTGCTAAAATAAAAAAATTGACCACCGGCAGCAACAAAAGCCACGCCCACCAACGCGGACGACCCACAAGGTCGCACCATTCGGCAAAGTTCACGCCCGGAATCCACGCTTTAGAAGGCGCAACGCCCGCCTTTGAAAATAATTTTTGTAAACTGAAACACAGCAACAAGTAGGTTATCAAGAAAAAAATTAAAATACTCATTTTTTGATTAAAACAGGTGAAAAATAAAAAGTTGCCACAAATGTAACCATTTTTGAAAAATAAATGCAGAAAATACAATCGCTATTCGACAATTACAAAAGGCTACTCGACCAAATCGGGTAGCCTTTTGATGATTGTCTTTATTTTTTCGGAGTTATCGGTCAAGAATTACAACCTAAAAAAGGTGCAAAACATATAAACCAACTTTGGCAGCGTTACATCACTTAATATTTTTGCAATTTTTTGGTAATTTCTCCGTCTTTTTCGCTGCGCAAGCGGACAAAATAGATGCCGTTTGCTTGTCCCGAAAGGTCGAGCAACGTGGACTGTCCGCATTGCGTTTTTTCTAAAATAAGCTGACCTATCGCATTGAAAACCGAAATGCGCACGTCCTGAAAAGTCCTGCTTTCTATCCCCACCGTGAACACTCCTTCCGTAGGATTCGGAAAAATTCGCATACTTTCTATCACATCTGCTGCGTCGCTCGCTGGGCAGCCAATAGTCGTTGGTGTCCTTTTGCTGATATTGGTGCCGTCGCCTAATTGTCCGTCGGTATTCCGTCCCCATGCCCAAAGCGAGCCGTCGGTTTTTATCGCAAGAGTGTGCGCACTCATGGTTGAAATATTTTTCCAGTCGCTGGCAGTTCCAACTTGGGTCGGATAAATGACATTAGTGACTACTTCGTTGCCTAATTGTCCAAAAGTATTCGTTCCCCAAGCCCAAAGTGAGCCGTCGGTCTTTGTAGCCAACGTATGCACACTGCCGGCTGCAATATTTTTCCAGTCATTGGCAGCATCAACTCGGAACATCGTATTTTCGTCGTCCAACGTCCCGTTGCCTAATTGTCCGTAATAATTACCGCCACTCGCCCAGAGCGAGCCGTCGGTTTTCAAAGCGATAGTATGAGCAATACCTACTGTGCTGCTTTTCCAGTCATTCGCAGTACCGATTCGGGTAGGGACATTTTGATTGATATTCGTGCCGTTACCTAATTGTCCGTAATCGTTGTTTCCCCACGCCCAAAGCGAGCCGTCGGTCTTTGTAGCCGCGTTGTGGTACCAACTCGTAGAGATACTTTTCCAGTCGTTGGCGGAGCCGATTCGAGTCGGGACATTTTGGTTGGTATTTGTGCCGTCGCCTAATTGCCCGTAATCGTTTCTTCCCCACGCCCAAAGCGAGCCACAGGTTTTCAACCCAATGCTATAATCATTACCTGCGTAAATATTTTGCCAATCGTCGTCGGTACCGACTCGGGTTGGGACTTTTTTTTTCGTAAATGTTCCGTCGCCTAATTGCCCAAAATCGTTTCTGCCCCACGCCCAGAGCGAGCCACAGGTTTTGAGCGCGAAAGCGTGACCGCCACCTACCGAGATAGCTTTCCAGTCTTTGGCAGCCCCGATTTGAGTGGGCGTTGTTCTATCCACGTTAGTTCCGTCGCCTAATTGTCCGTTGTCATTTGCTCCCCACGCCCAAAGCGAGCCGTCGGTTTTCAGCCCAAGATTATACACCAAGCCTGCCGACGCACTTTGCCAACATTGCGCGCGAGCGGAACCGATTGCAACACCATAAAATAGCGTTAGCAACAACAACAAATGGCAGTTTTTTAGAAAAAAACGATGCTTTTTTGGACTTTGATTTTTGTACAAAAGTGTCATGCGAAATAATTGCTTTTTTTGTTTTTAATAAAAAACGTCTTTGCAAATATAATGCTAAAAATCAAAAAAGTCAAGATTTATTTTTTGGCGGGCTGAAAGCAAGATTTATTCTTCGCCCACAGTGCCTTTGATGGTGAGGATTTCGGGCTTCGAGTAGTGATGAAGCCAGACTTTGATGCGCTTTTCGAAGCTACCTGATTCGCGCGGGAAAAAAGCTATTTTGATGCTACCAATCGAGTCGGGCATCACAGGCGCGTCCGACCACTCGGGCGCGGTACAGCCACAAGTGGTGCGCACGTTGTCGATGACTATAGGTTCGGTAGTTTCATTTTTGAAGCGAAATTCGCAGTTACTTTCCTTGCGGATTGTGACAGAGCCAAAATCGTGAATCTTGGGAGTCAGCCATGTAAGAGGGGCGATAAAATGGTGGCAAATAAGAAGTACAAAAAGCATCTTTTAGAGATTAGAGTTGCCCTCCAGAATATCCCAAGTGTGGTCGGAGAGGAGTTTTACGGTAGCCACAAAATCGAAGCTGCTCTTCCTCCCCCACTCTTTTGGTCCTACCATTGACAGGACGTATTGACCGTTTTGGCGTTGGTAAAGATGATAAATGTGGCTGATGAGCGGCTTGAAACCCATATCGGCGAGGTAGATTTTTTCGGATATTTCTACTCTTTGGTGGATAAAATACGCCTGCTGCGCCAAAAGCTCCACTTGCTTGCGGATTTGGTCGAGCTGGACGTTGGTTTGCTCGTACATCGCAGACACCGCCAAGCCTTTCACACGCCCTTTGTCAATCGGCTTGATAATAGCGGAGCCAGCCGTGTGTGCATACGGCAGCAATCCCGGCGTTTCTGTTGTCTTTGATTTGTCAATCGGATTGACAAAATCTGTATTAATGGTACTCAAAATAATTTACAAAAAAAATAAAAAAATAAAAATTTGTGACAAAAATATTACTTGACGAAATATAGAAATAAAAAGAATGTGCAACTTACTGAAAGTAACCGACACCTTGAAGGTGTCGGTTACTTCGGCTCATCTTTTATTAAAAAAATAAATTACGCATTAGAAATGTAAGTAGTTATAAGTTTTTAGTTTTTAATCTTGACTCATCATAAACTATTGAAAATCAACGAATTATGTCGAATATTAAATGTCATCTATTTAAGTGTAAGAACTTGTAGAAAAATACTTACAAAACGAAAAAAAATCTATATTTACTTTAAAAAATTTAAATATGAAACAGAAATTTATTGTAACATTAGCAATGGTAGTCATTTCGACTATATGCTTTGCTCAAACTGTTACTCAAGGAACGTTTGTGAAAAAAATTGGTGATTTTGAAGTATACACAAATGGTGAAATCTTCTTTAGAACAATGACTAATGAAGATTATGATAAATTGGTAGCAACTAAAAAATTACAAGCCAGTACTGAAACTTTCACTTCACCAACTCAATTATTTTGTGAAGACTACAAAGGTTATTTAGTAAAAATTTTAGTGTCTATTGGCACAATTAATAAATTAGTTGGAATAGGTGTTTCAGACGGTTCTTCTTTAGTAGTTACTAAATTTGGAACTATGCCAGCTGTTCCAACAGGTTGGGGAACGACAAAAGCGTATTTTAAGAAAGAAGGAATTCAGGTTAATATTGGAATAGGAACAGGTACAGCATTAAATTATTTCAATACAGGCTTGTTACAATATCAATTAATTAAAATTATAAAATAAAAAAAATGAAATTTTTTTCAGAAATAGTATCAAAATTGTGGACTAATGAAATCAGTCAAGAAGATTTAGTAAATAATTACAAAAATAAAATTACAGAAAAAGATATAATAAATGGATTAGAAGTTGCTTTTAATAAAAAGGATGAAAAAGAAACAGAATCTATTTTTCATATTGCTTTTACATTTGATTTATTTACTCAAGAATCAATACAAATTCTTGGAAAGTTTATTTCTCAAACTTGGCATAAACAACACGAAGAAATAGCGAGAGTTTTTCAAAAACTAAAAAACCCTAATTCAATTCAGTCCATAATGGAAGGCGTACATATTAAATGCGACTATTGGTTTGATAATGGCGATGCCTTTATAAGGAAATGTCTTTATGCTTTAGCGGAAATAAATACATCGGAATCAATTTCAAAAATAAATATTCTTGCAAATGACAGCAATGAAATAATTAAAAAATATTCATTAGAACAATTAAAAGAATTGACCAAATAACTGCACCTTACATGGGGTTTTATGGCAAGTGGGGCAGACGGAAGTACAATCGGCTTTTTATTCTTTACTCGGCTTCGGTTCGGGCTTGACAAGCATCGCTGAACATTACTAATAAATTGGTACATTTGTTTTCAATCAATAGTGGTTACGGGCAGACGGAAGTAATTTCCCCACCAGCCACAAGCCCTGTTCGTTGGACTCAATTTTGTGTAACCACCTAAAATGTAGGGATTTACAGAAGTTAATCTATCTTTGCAAAAATTAAAAAATGAAATCATTTAATATAAATCCTGCACAAATCGCAAATTATTTTACTTGCACAATCGACAGGGAGGCAGGTGATTCTATAACACATTTGAAATTGCAAAAACTAATGTTTTATGCACAATCTTGGAGTTTAGTTCTATTTGACAAAACTCTTTTTGAAGAAGACTTTCAAGCTTGGTCTCACGGTCCTGTTTTGCCCTCAATTTATGAAAATTATAAGCAATATGGATACGATACGATTCCAGTTTGCAGCTGTGATAATGAATTTACAAATGAGATTATAAGTTTGTTGGAAGATATAAAAAGTATTTATGGTGAGAAGTCGGCTAAGTATCTAGAGAATCTAACCCACTCAGAGTTGCCTTGGCTTGAAGCAAGAGGTGGAATTTCGATAGAAATGCGAAGTATCACACCAATTTCAAAAACTACTATGAAAAATTTTTATACAAAACTACACGAGAGAAATACTGTTGATGAAACAAATTAATAAAAAAGTAGCAAATTTAGACAGACAATTACAATACTTAAATGAAAAGGAAGCAGAAATACTTGGCTTTGAAAAAGAGGGAAATAACAATCCAGCATATGTATATTTCAAATATTATGACCACAAATATCAATGTTTATCAGAGTGGTCGCAAGACGAATTGAAATTATTCACTTCCTTCGTCGAAAAATTAAGAAATACAAGTTGGATAGATATTTACAAAAGCGGTGCAAGCCAAAACAAATCAGGGTTTGGTTACACTATTTGTAAGCAAACAAATTTATTACCTAATCAAATTATTGTCAATTCATTGAGCGAAGACACAACATTTTTTGAATTAAGAGTCTCTCAAGAAGCAAGAGTTCACGGATTTAGAGCAAGAACTGCTTTTTGCTTAATTTGGTTAGACAGAAACCACGAAATTTACAAATAAAAACTACGCCCAACATGGGGTTTTATGGCAAGTGTGGCAGACGGAAGTACAATCGGCTTTTTGTTCTTTACTCGGCTTCGGTTCGGGCTTGACGAAATTTCATTTCCCCCATCGGTAATACATCTTCGGTTAGCGGAGGCACACAAATATTTTGTAGAATGAAATAAAAACAGAAATTTTAAAAGCTCAATGGCAAAGACAGAAAATTTTGAACAAGTAGCAATAGAGTCACAAACACAACTGCGGGCATAGGAAAATCATGCGCAGCAAAAAAGTATGTGGTTGCTAACTTTCAAAAACCAAGTTCCCGAATAATGCGTTTCCCTGCGACAACTGTTGGACGAATTGCTTTGTTTTGAGATACCTTTCACAAGTTTGTAATTAATTCCAAAATTTTTATCAAAATTTTTTACTACATTTGTCACAGACATTGGTTCTTTGATTACCCCCAAGATATTGGATTTCAGTGGCTTGTGCCGATAGCCAGTATTTTATTTTAAATTTCTAACCCAACCAACCGGTTTCTAAACTACATCAAAATGGAAAAAACTGCCCAAACCACTGCGGAAGAAAAGCCCAAAGAGGCTTACGAAATTATGAATGAACAAATCGAAAGTGGTCTGAAAGAACACAATCGGTCCGATTTAGGTCTGTTTTTGTCTTCCTTATCTGCCGGTTTGGAGGTAGGCTTCAGCATCTTGATTATCGGCATTATTTACACACTTTTCAAAAACGAATCCTCCGCCGGTCAATTAACATTAATGATGGCATTAGTCTATCCCATAGGCTACGTCTTTGTAATCATCGGGAGGTCGGAACTGTTCACGGAGCACACCACGCTCGCCACTTTGCCAGTAATGAACGGGCAGGCGACCTTGGGGAGTTTAGCCAAACTCTGGCTCATCGTTTATCTTGGCAATTTGACAGGCGGTTACATTTTTGGAAGCATCTCGTTGGTGTTCAACTCAGAAATGCACCTGATAGGAAATGATTTTTTTTATTTCATATCCCAAAAAATGGTAAAATACAGTGCTGGCTCTACGCTGATTAGCAGTATCATGGCAGGTTGGTTGATGGGAATGCTCTCGTGGTTGCTGAGTTCCGCGCAAGACACGTTTAGCAGAGTAGTAATGATATTTTTGGTAACTTTTTTGATAAGCATCGCAGGACTCCACCACTGTATAGTAGGTTCCATCGAAGTTTTTATGGGATTTTTTGCCGAAGCCAACCGCATAAGCTGGTACGATTTTCTTAAGTTTCAAAGTCTTGCTACACTCGGCAACGTAATTGGCGGCGTGTTTTTAGTAGCAGTCGTGAAGTTTGCACACAGTAGAAGACATTGATTCTCAAATTGTAACTCATGTTACGCAAAATATTTTTTTAATAGAATTTCAGGCAGCGTTTTATTCAATGTGAGTGTACTTTCCACAGAGTGATTGATTTTTTTGCTTACTTTTCTTCTCCTTCCCCTCTGTGAAATATCGGGTTGGGAATAAAAAACGTGACAAAAACCAAGTCAATAGCTACAAAATTAAGCTCCAAAGAGTCTATTTAAAATCCTTGCGCAACGTGAGTCATTAAAAAATGGAAAAAAATACAGAAATATTTTACCCCAAAAGCCGACAGGAATGGCGGGAATGGCTGCTTCAAAATCACAACACCGTGCAATCCGTATGGCTAATTTATTACAAAAAAAAATCAAATATTCCGACCGTAATTTACAGCGAAGCGGTGGACGAAGCACTCTGCTTTGGTTGGATAGACAGCAAGTCAAAACCGATAGACGACGAGAAATTCATGCAGTTTTTTAGCCGACGAAACCCCAAAAGTGTGTGGTCAAAAGTGAATAAAGCAAAAATTGAACGGCTCACAAATAGCGGACTGATGACAGCAGCAGGCTTTGAGATAATCGAAAAAGCAAAACAGAACGGCTCATGGACGATTTTAGACCAAGCAGAGGCACTCATTGTTCCTGACGACTTGGAGGTAGCGTTTCAGAAAAAACCCAACGCGAAAATTTATTTCATGCGTTTGAGCAGGTCAGACAAAAGAAATATTTTGCAATGGCTTACTCTCGCAAAACGACCAGAAACAAGGCTGAACAGAGTAACGGAAATAGCCGAGCTTGCAGACCAAAATCTGAAACCAAAACAATTTCGTGCGCTGAAAAGCAGCAGATAACATTGACTTTTGCGTAGCCCTACAGAAAGCGACAGAAATCCAAAGCGTCGTAAAATTAAAACATTCGCTCTCGCTCCGACACTTCAAACCCGTCCACCATCTGCGTATGCACGGATAAGGAATGAAGGAAAAGTAAGATACTCAATTTTTTCCAATCAATTCAAACAATAACAAGGCATTTTTGAGGCGCAACGCAGGGCGTTGAAACGAAAAAATAACGCAGTGATTGATTGTATATTTAGCAGAAAAAATGAGTAATTTATTTTAGACGCATTCCCAAATGAATTTATAATTACTCCATAGAAGAAAATAATTTTAAAAAACCTAACTTTGCAAACTAATTGTAACACACAAAATATAATATGGAAGCAACGAGCCTCACGCCGCAAGAAGAGAAACTAAACGCCCTGCGAGAGCTACTGCCAGAGGCGTTTGCGGAGGGCAAAATAGACTGGGAGAAGCTGCGCGCGACGCTCGGCGAAGCCGTCAATTTTAGCAACGAACGCTATGTGCTAAACTGGGCGGGCAAAAGCGATGCCTTTAAGGTGCTGCAAACGCCGACGACCAAAACCCTCGTGCCTGCCAAAACCGAAAGCAGCAACTTTGACGATACCGAACATATTTTTATAGAGGGCGAAAACCTCGCCGTACTCAAAGTGCTGCAAAAAAGCTACTTCGGCAAGGTGAAGATGATATACATCGACCCGCCCTACAATACGGGCAACGACAGCTTTATATACCCCGACAAGTTTAGCGAAACCCGAGCAGAGTACGCAAGGCGGGTAGGCGACAAAGACGAGGACGGCTATATGACAAACGACGGTATGTTCAAAAAAAATAGTAAAGAAAACGGGCAATACCACAGCAATTGGCTCAGTATGATGATGCCGCGCCTCTACCTCGCTAAAAACCTCCTGCGGCAGGACGGCGTGATATTCGTTTCTATCGACGATAATGAAGTCCATAATCTAAGGCTGCTGATGAACGAGATTTTTGGAGAGGAGAATTTTATTTGCCAAATTATAAATAAGAGTAATCCCAGGGGTTCTCAAGCAAGTAAATTTTTTGCAATAGAACACGAATATATTTTAGTCTTTTGCAAAAACATAAATGAATTTGATATTAGAGGATATGAAAAAAATGAAGACGAAAAACTTGAATATAATTTAACTAACAAAGAAGGAAAAAAATATAGATTGTTAGGTTTAAGACAAAGAGGAGGTGCTTGGAAAAGAGAGCATAGACCAAAAATGTATTATCCAATATATATAAATCCAGAAAACGGTGAGGTTTCGTTGTTGAAAAATGAAATATTCATAGTAGAGGTTTTACCCAAAAGACCTACAGGCGAAGAGTCAAGATGGACTTGGAGTAAAGAACTTTTAGATAAAAATAAAAATATCATTGTAGGTAAAAAAATTAATAGACAAAATTCCGAAGTTGAGGTTTGGGATATATTTAGAAAAGACTAATTAGAGAAAAATGGAATAGAAACTCTAAAAAAACCAAGGAGTATCTGGGATGAAAAACAAGTAAATAATCAAAATGGTAGAAATTCTGTCAAAGAACTATTTGATGGATTGGATATTTTTGATTTTCCGAAATCGGTATTTTTACCATGTAAAGCTATAAGTAGTGTTGATTATGAAGATTTTATAATCCTTGATTTTTTCGCGGGTTCGGGTACGACGGCACAAGCGGTGATGGAGCTGAACAAAGAGGACGGCGGCAGACGCAAGTATATCTGTGTGCAGTTGCCCGAGCCGTGCGACGCGAGCAGCGAGGCGCATAAGGCAGGCTACGCGACGATAGCCGAGATTAGCAAAGAGCGCATACGCCGCGCCGCGAAAAAGATAGCGGCGGAGATAGCGGCTATGACCGACGACCTGCAAAAACAAATAACAAAACTACAAGCCGAAATACAGACCGAAGAAACTATCGCGGCAATAGAAAGCCTACACGCAAAGGTGGCTAATATAGCCGCGCAAGACTTAGGGTTTAAGGTATTGAAGTTGGCGGATAGCAACTTTAAAGAATGGCGGCAGATAGAGAACAATAATGTAGATGCCTTGCAGGCGCAGCTGCAGCTATTCACCGACCCCGTAGCCGAAACGGCAACCGTAGAAAACATGGTGTACGAGTTTTTGCTCAAAAGCGGCAAGAGTTTGAATAGTAAAATAACACACCAAGGCGATTATTATAGCATCAACGACGGCGAAATAATCATGCTGCTCGAGGCGGTTACGCAAGCGATAATAGGTGCGGTGGTTGCGCAAAAGCCACATAAAGTCATCGCCTTAGACAAGCTGTTTGAGGGCAACGACCAACTCAAAACAAATACGGTGCTGCAAATGCGCGACGCAGGCATCGAGTTCAAAACGGTGTGACGATGAGTAAATAAACTACAAAGTAGTAATATCCTCGAAAAAATAAATTATGTCAAAGAAAAACATAACCATACAAGTGCAAAATCTGCCTATCTCTATCTCACAAATAAATAGCGAAGATTATATATCACTTACCGATATGGCAAAAGGAAAAGAAGGCGATGGACGTGCGGCAGACATTATCAAAAATTGGGTACGGACACGAACAACCCTTGAGTTTTTGGGCGTATGGGAGCAAATGAACAATCCTAACTTTAAAGTGGTCGAATTTGACCACTTTAAAACTCAAGCTGGACTGCCCAGTTTTGTATTAAGTCCCGGAAGTTGGATAGAAAAAACCGATGCTATAGGAATAGTCGTAAAATTGGGCAAGTACGGAGGCACTTATGCCCACAAAGACATTGCATTTGAGTTTGGATCTGCTATTAGCCCTGTTTTCAAACTGTATTTGATTAAAGAATATCAGCGATTAAAACAAGTTGAAAGCAACCAATATAACCTTGAGTGGAGTGTAAAAAGAGTGTTGAGCAAAGTGAACTATAATATTCAAACCGACGCTGTGAAAGATTATATTTTACCAAAATCTAATTATACAAAAGATACTCAATGGTTAGCCTATGCCGAAGAAGCAGATATTTTGAATGTAGCGCTATTTAAGTGTACAGCAAAACAATGGAGAGCGGCAAATCCGCAGCTAACGTTGGAAGGAAAAAATCTGCGAGATATAGCAAGTATAAACGAATTAGTAATCTTGTCTAACATAGAATCTGCGAATGCAGACATGATCCGTGACGAAATTGGTAAGAAAGAACGGTTTGAAAAACTGTATAAAATCGCCAATTATCAAAAAGAAATCCTTGACAAACAAGATTTTTTAAAATCCCTCAAAAAAATATCTGATGACATATATCTGGATTCTAATAATTTAAATGAACCTACTGACGCATGAAATTAGCTTTTGAATCTAATCTTTCGTATCAACAAGAAGCCATCAAATCTATCACAGATTTATTTGAGGGGCAGGCTGCGGCAAACTCTATTTTTGAGTACGCGCTGGAGGAAGCGAAAGTACTCAGCCTTATCAATAGCGTTAGCAATAAGCTGGAGCTGTCGGAGGAGCAGATATTCGAGAACCTCAAAACCGTGCAGGAGCGGAACGGTATCTCTGGTGCGGGCGATGCGATGAGCAAAGTAGTGAGCGAGTTGGCGGGCAAAGCTGCGGGCTTAAACTTTTCGGTGGAGATGGAAACAGGGACGGGCAAAACATATGTTTACTTGCGTACTATCTACGAACTGAACAAGCTGTATGGGTTCAAAAAGTTTGTGATTGTAGTGCCCTCGGTGGCAATACGGGAGGGCGTACTAAAAAACTTGGAGATTACGCACGCGCATTTTCAGAATTTGTATGATAACGTACCTGTGAGTTTTCAGGTGTATGACAGCACCAAAGTATCGACACTGCGCGGGTTTACGACCGCGAATAATATCGAGATTTTGGTGATTAATATCGACTCGTTTGCCAAAGACGAGAACATCATCAATAAGGCGAACGACAAGCTCAACGGGCAAAAACCGATTGCGTTTATTCAGGCGAGCAAGCCGATTGTGATAATAGACGAGCCGCAAAATATGGAAACCGAGAAGCGACAAAAAGCGATAGCAGACCTGAAGCCGTTGGTGACGCTGCGGTATTCGGCAACGCACAAAAATAAGTATAACAGGACTTACAGCCTCAATCCTGTACGGGCTTACGATTTGGGCTTGGTCAAACAGATAGAGGTCAGTTCGGTAATGGAGGAAAACGCGTTTAACGATGCGTTTATTTCGGTAGATGCTATCACGGCTACCAAAACAAAAGTAACCGCCAAAATAACGATTAACTGCAACGAAAACGGCGTCGTGAAAAAGAAAAGTATCACGGTGAGAGCAGGCGATGACTTGTACAAATTGTCGAACGACCGAGAGATTTACGCAGACGGTTACCTGATAGAAGAGATAGATGTGACTAATAATTGTATTTCCATTTCTAACGGAAATATACTGTACAAAGGCGAAAGTCAGGGCGGCATGAAAGCCGAAATTATTAAGGTTCAAATTGAAAAAACCATAGAGGAACACCTAAAAAAGGAATTGAGGCTGAATAAGTTAGGCATCAAAGTATTGTCTTTATTTTTTATAGATAAAGTAGCCAATTACAGGAGCTACGACGAGGCGGGCAACGCCATAAAAGGGAAATTTGCGGTTTGGTTCGAGGAGATTTATGCCGAATATATCGCAAAAGAGAAGTTTAAAAGTTTAGCTAAATTTGAGGTAGCGACGACGCACAACGGCTACTTTTCGCAAGACAGCAAGGGGAAAGTGAAAGACACGAAAGGCGATACGAAAGCGGACGACGACACTTACAGTTTGATAATGCGAGATAAGGAAAAGCTATTGGGTTTGGATAATTCGCTGCGGTTTATTTTCTCACATTCCGCGCTTCGCGAAGGCTGGGATAACCCAAATGTTTTTCAGATTTGTACGCTCAACGAAACAAAATCGGAGGAAAAAAAACGGCAGGAGATAGGTAGAGGTTTGCGATTAGCCGTGAATCAGGAAGGCGAGCGTACCTACGACCAAAACATAAACCGACTCACCGTGATAGCAAATGAAAGCTACGACGATTTTGCAAAAGCGTTGCAAACCGAAATTGAGAAAGATTGTGGCGTAGCGTTTACGGGCAGAATAAAAGACGCACGGAAAAGAGAGGAAGTAAAGTACAGAAAAGGATTTGCGCTCGACGAGGCATTTTTGGAAATATGGGATAAAATAAAACACAAAACAACGTATCGCGTCAATTACGATACTGCTGATTTGATTACGGAAGCAGCAAAAGCGGTGAAAGGCTTGACGGGGATAAAAACACCCGCTATCCGCTCCGTCAAAATCGGGATTACGATGACCGACGAAGGTGTGGGCACGCACTATTTGGGTGAAAGCGTAGCGGCTTACGGTGGACGTGCGTGGAAAATCCCCGACGTTTTGGGCTATATACAAAGCAAAACAGAGCTGACACGCAGTACTATTTTGGGTATTTTGGTGCAATCGGGTAGAATAAAAGATATTTTGGTCAATCCGCAACTGTTTTTGGACTTATCCGTCGAGGCTATCAAGCGGACGCTGCACGATATGATGATTGACGGCATCAAATACCAAAAAATTGGCGGTTCGGAATACGAAATGGCATTATTTGAGGCGCAGGAATTGGAAATTTATCTAAATTCATTTACTTATGCCGTTGAAAACCCCGAAAAAACAATCTATGACAACTTTATCCCTTTGGACTCGGGCGTAGAAAACCAATTTGCAGCAGACTGCGAGAGTAGCGAGCAGGTCAAGTTTTACTTCAAGCTACCTAATTGGTTCAAAATACCAACGCCTATCGGCAGCTACAACCCCGACTGGGCAATTGTATTGGAGGGCGACGAAAAAGTATATTTTGTAGCCGAAACCAAAGACACAGGAACGCCTCGGGTGGACTTCGCGAAACTAAGTGCCGCCGAGCAACTCAAAATAAGATGCGGCACGGCGCACTTCGAGGCATTGGACGATATACAATACAAGGTAGTGAAGAACGTGGGAAATTTGATGGAATAGTCAACGCTTTTGGCTGCATATTTGCCAATACCCAAAGCGGAAAATACAAAAGTGCAACCAAGCGCGCTTAAAATTTGATGACTAATGGATAAACTAAAATCCCTATCTTTACGTTATACAATCGATGTCAAGAAGAATTTACATATTCCTAATTTTTATACTCGGTTGCGCCCTGCTACCAAGTACAGCTTTGGCGTGTGGTGCGGGGTCTGAAAAATGTTGCGGCAAAGACCAAACAGCTCAAAAATCGGATACAAAAAATTGTTGCAAAAAAAATAATCAATCAAAAGGAAAAGACGAATGTGGCGGCAAGTGTGGCGGCAAATCCTGCCAGTGCCAATGCCAAATTTCCAGTTTCAGTTTGATGTCTTCTTTTGGTTTTGAGATTAGCAGCTTTGCCTTCGACTTTTCGGACGAAAAGCAGAAGTTTTGTCATGTAGCAACCTACCTCTCTTCGGGTTTCTATTCCATTTGGACACCTCCCAACATAGGATAATTTTTTTACCTCGACAGCCACAGGTATGTCCAAACGAAAGCAAAACTCTTGCTTTTATATTCTTTATTTCTAATGAATGAAGAGAAAATAAGGTACTGAATATTATGACGCAGAATTTTGGGTCAAAACAAGGCAGATTTGAGGTGCGATGCCGTGCATCGTAACGAAAATCTAACGCAGTTTTGGCTCAAAAGACAAGTCAGAATACAGTAACTTATTTTGGACGCGTTCCTTATCTTTATTTAAAAAAAAAAATACAATGAAATCAATATCAAAAATGTTGGTAGCAATCGCTTTGTTGCTATCAGTCACGGCTTGCAAAGCCCAAATGAAAAACGCTGAAACCGTAACCGTAAAGGTTCACGGAAACTGCAATATGTGCAAAACCACTATCGAAAAGGCAGGAAATCTCAAAAAAGTAGCCAAAGTGTCTTGGAATAAAGACACCGAAATGGCTTCGATAACCTACGATGCAAAAAAAACAAACCAAGACGAAATCTTGAAACGCATCGCTTTATCGGGCTACGACAGCGACCAATTCCTTGCGCCAGACGATGTGTATGCCAGTTTGCCCGAATGTTGCCAGTACGAAAGAGCCAAAAAAGTAGTATCCAAGGTTAAAAAAGTTGAAATGAAAGTCGTCGATTCTGCTACCTCAACGCCTGCGCAGCCAAAAGAAGCAAACTTGATGACTGCCGTTTTTGACAATTATTTTGCCTTAAAAGATGCGTTGGTACAAACTGACGGAGCTGCGGCGGCTGCGAAATCCGCAAACTTATTGACTGCTATCAAAGCCGTGAAAATGGAAAAATTAGCAACAGAAGTTCATACCGTCTGGATGAAGGTTTTGAAAGACTTACAAGAAGACGCAGAGCATATTGCCGATACCAAAGACGCTTCACATCAAAGAGACCATTTTATGAGCTTGTCAAAAAATATGTACGCGCTGATGAAAGTTTCAAAATACGAGCAGCCAGTTTACTACCAATTTTGTCCGATGGCAAACGACGGAAAAGGTGCAAATTGGTTGAGCAAAGAAAATGCGGTAAAAAATCCTTACTACGGCTCGATGATGTTGAATTGTGGAAAAACGGTAGAAACGATAAAATAAAATAAATAAAGGGTAGCCGAAGAAGGCTACCCTTTTAATAACTCTATCAATGAAAACACTAAAATGGATATTCAAAAAACTCTTTATAAAAAAGTGTTGCCGATAGTTGTAATGCTATTCGCTACAAACCCAATTTTTGCCCAAAAAGTAGTTCGTTACGACCTTTATGTGCGTGACACTTTGGTCAATTTTACAGGAAAAGAAAAACGAGCCATCGCCGTAAACGGGCAAATTCCGATGCCTACGCTCACCTTTACCGAAGGTGATACCGCAGAAATTTATGTACACAACCAACTCAACGAAGAAACTTCGTTGCATTGGCACGGTTTGCTCCTGCCCAACCAGTACGACGGCGTGCCAAACCTGACCCAAATGCCCATAAAGCCCAATACTACGCATTTATATAGGTTTCCGATTATACAGCACGGCACGCACTGGTACCACAGCCATACAGGTTTGCAGGAGCAAATCGGTATGTATGGCAACTTTGTGATGAATAAAAAAGCGGACGACCCAACATTTAGAAAAGGCATTGACGACCTGCCGACCGTGCCGCTGATATTGAGCGAATGGACGGATATGAACCCCGAAAATGTACACCGAATGTTGCACAACGCTACAGATTGGTTTGCTATCCAAAAAGGTACAACCCAAAGTTATGCCGAAGCTATCCAGCAAGGATACCTGAAAACCAAAGTAAAAAACGAGTGGAAGCGAATGAACGCCATGGACGTGAGCGATGTGTACTACGACAAATTTTTAATCAATGGAAAAAACGAAAGCGAAATCAATTTTGCATCGTTAATAGCCCCGAGTGCATTATCAATAGCCCCGACTTTTAAGTCGGGGAATAAAATTCGGCTGCGCATCTCAAACGCTGGCGCATCTACCTATTTTTGGCTAAGTTACGCAGGCGGAAAAATGACCGTAGTAGCCAACGACGGCAACGATGTAGAACCCATAGAAGTGGATAGATTGATAGTAGCCGTTTCTGAAACCTATGATGTCGTCGTTACCATTCCTTACGAAAACACTGCGTTTGAGTTTTTGGCAACCTCGGAAGACCGTACAAAATCTGTTTCCATTTACATCGGTAGCGGCGTAAAGCAATTAACCAGCCCATTGCCCAAGCTCAAATATTTTGAGGGCATGAAAATGATGAACGGAATGATGAAAATGAACGGCGATTTGGACGACATGGGTATGAGTATGAGCCTCAACCAAATGGATATGAACGTGGTAATGTACCCCGAAATAACGGGCGAAACCAAGGGCAAACCGATGCAAGCAATGAAAATGGCTCCCTCTCCTTTGGAGAGGGCGGGGGGTGAGGCTCAATACAACAGCAATAAATTATCGGACATCGTAACGCTGAACTACGCCATGCTAAAATCGCCTGCGAAAACCACTTTGCCCAAAAGCCAAACCAAAACCTTGCGGTTTGAACTCTCGGGCAATATGAACCGCTACGTTTGGAGTTTGGACAACAAAGTGGTGTCGGAGGCAGATAAAATTTTGGTAAAAAAAGGCGAAAATATCAGGCTCATTTTATACAATGGCTCTATGATGCGCCACCCCATGCACTTGCACGGACATGATTTTAGGCTTTTGAACGGACAAGGCGACAATGCACCGATGAAAAATATTGTGGATATTATGCCTATGGAAACCGATACTTTGGAGTTCAACGCCAACGTAGAGGGCGATTGGTTTTTTCATTGCCATATTTTATACCACATGATGGCAGGTATGGGCAGGGTTTTTAGTTACGAAAACCAAGCCCCAAATCCAGAAATTCCTAACCCTAAAAAGGCACAAAACATGCTTTTTGCTGATGACAGGATGTTTCATTTCATGGCAGAAAATGATTTTGCAACCAACGGAAACGATGGCGAAGTAATGTATCAAAGCACACGTTGGAGTATTGGCACAGAATGGCGTTTGGGCTACAACGACCATCACGGCTATGAAAATGAAACCCACATTGGGCGCTATATTGGCAAA
>JAYUHK010000056.1:0-7448 GCA_043767025.1 Saprospiraceae bacterium
TATAAGTTTTTAGTTTTTAATTTTGAGTCATCATAAACTATTGAAAATCAACGAATTATGTCGAATATTAAATGTCATCTATTTAAGTGCAGGAACTTATCTAAAATAAACTACTCAATTTTTCTGCTCAATTACCACCAATCACTGCGTTATTTTTTCGTTTCAACGCCCTGCGTTGCGCTTCAAAAATGCCTTGTTATTGTTTGAATTGATTGGAAAAAATTAAATACCTTATTTTTTCCTCATTTCTTGATGCGCGTCTAATATTATTTATAAAAAAAATGGAAAAAACTATATTTGTGACAGGCGGTACAGGCTTTGTAGGCTCGCACCTCATACGACTTTTACTCAAAAAAGGTCATACTGACATCAGAGCCTTGCACCGCTCGTCGAGTAAAATGGATTTGGTCAAAGATTTTGAAGACCGCGTAAGTTGGATAGAAGGCGATATTCTCGACGTGCCGAGATTAGAAGATGCGATGAGCGGTGTGGCGCAGGTGTATCACTGTGCGGCTATGGTTTCTTTCCAAGCGCAGGACGTAGCACAGATGATGAAAGTGAACGTGGAGGGCACGGCGAATGTTGTGAATGTTGCTATGTTTTGTGAGGTAGAAAAGTTAATTTACGTCAGTTCTATTGCGGCTATTGGGCGCAACGCCAATCAGCCCGACATCAGCGAAGCCAACAAATGGCAGCGAAGTCCGCTCAACAGCAACTATGCGATTAGCAAATACCAAGCCGAGCAGGAAGTGTGGCGAGCGTCGGTGGAGGGGCTGAATGTCGGCATCGTGAATCCCAGCGTCGTGTTGGGGGAAGGCGACTGGAGCGACGGCTCGGCGGCACTGTTTCGGACGGTTTGGGACGGATTGCCGTTTTATTCTGCGGGTGCGACCGGCTTCGTGGACGTAAAAGATGTCGTACAATTTATGACTTTATTGATGGATAGTGACATAGTTCAGGAGCGATTTATTCTAAATGGAAGCAATCAAACTTTTCAGTATTTTTTCCAACAGGTAGCGCGGCAACTCCAAAAAAAGCCACCCACGATAAAAATAACGCCGATTTTAGGCGAAATCGCGTGGCGGTTCGAGTGGCTCAAAAGCCTCTGGACCAAAAAGCGAAGCCTCATCACTCGGGAAACCGTCCGCACGTCGCAGCACAGTTTTAGGTACAATTCGCAGAAATCAGAAAATGCGTTTGGGTTTTCTTACACGCCTTTTGAGGAAAGCGTCGCTCGTACGGCGGCGGCTTTTGTCAGCGACCAACAATGTAATTAGTTTTCAGTTTTTTACGTTGGTAAAAATCAACGATTTACACCGAATTTTGAACATCGGTGCTTGTGCGTAAGTAACTCAGCTATCGAAGATTTTAGATGCTTTCAGGCTCGCGCTCAAACTTTTTTTGGAGCAAAGGATAAGTGAAAACAGTGATGAGAATAATGCAAATTCCGACATAAAATTCGGGACTCAATTCCTTGTTTTCTCCCAATATCAGCCAAGCAAGTGCGATGCCATAGACGGGTTCCATGTTGATAGCAAGCAGCGTCCCAAACGCCGAAATATGACGCAAAGCCTTGAGGGACAGCACAAAAGGAAGTGCCGTGCAAGCCGCAGAGAGGACGATGAGATAAACAAAATCCTTTTGTGCGGGAATAAAATCCATCTGCATCAAATCCCGAAAAAAAATCGGTATCAGCAGCGATAAAAACAACCAACCGCTTCCCAACTCCACAAATGTAATCAGCAACGGGTCGGATTTTTCGACCATTTTTTTGTTCATAATACCAAAAGCAGCTCCCAAAAAAGACGATGCCAGACCCATCAAAAACCCGTCTATCATCGACCAATCTAAATGGCGAACAATCAAAACCATAGCAGGAAGAATGACTACACCCAGCCCAACTTCATACCATTTGATAGGTTTGCGAAAAATAAGTGGCTCCAAAAAAGCCGCAAAAAAAGACATCGTCGCTATCCCGACTAACGTGACGGAGGCGTTTGAAAGTTTGATGGCTTCATAAAAAGCCAACCAATGCAGAGCGACCACCACGCCCACGCCTGCCAGCTGGAGCAGCGTGCGCCGTGGTATTTGGCGCAGCAACGGGAATATATTTTTCAAAAATAACAGACAAACACAGGTAATCAACATTCGCCACCACACCAAAGTCACGGACGAAATACTGATAAGTTTGCCCAAAATAGCCGTGAAACCCCACAAAAAAACGCAAAAATGAAGCTGCAAAAATGCTCTTTGAGTTTCGCGGATTGGCATAAAAGATAAAATTTGTACGGTTCAAAAAAAAAGTTCTGCAAGCAATCACTTACAGAACTTTACGTCCCAACGGAGGTCGAAAGCGGGTTCGAACCGCTGTAGCAGCTTTTGCAGAGCTGTGCCTAACCACTCGGCCATTCGACCATTTCCTCCTTTCGGAATGCAAAGATACAAATATTTTTTGTTTTTGCAAAAAAAATAAAAAATATTTGATATTTTGAGTTGCGAATGACCAAAGTAAAAGCCGTCCGCAAAAAAATAATTGTATAAAAGTAAAAAACATTGCAATAATAAAAAATAATACTATCTTTGCGCCACTTTTATAAAATATTACCTCATCAAGGGAGGCGAAAAGCCTTGTAAATAATCAGTTGCGATGAAAAGAACTTATCAACCATCAAGAAGAAAGCGCGTCAATAAGCACGGCTTCCGCTCTCGAATGAGCAGCAAAGACGGGCGCAAGCTATTGGCTCGCCGTCGTGCAAAAGGCAGAACTAAATTAACAGTTTCTGACGAAAAAGCAAACAAATAGTGAGTCGAGTTTAAGCGAAATAGAATATCAAATAGCAAGTTATTGTTATTTGATATTCGCTTAAAAACCGTTTTTATGCCGCTCAATCTACATTCCTTCCCCAAGCAAGAGCGACTAAAAAGCCGAAAAATCATTAGCCATTTGTTCAAGGGTGCGCACTCGTTCAGTGCCTACCCTCTGCGTCCTGTTTGGCATATTCTGCCTGCCGCAGACCTCAATACTGTGCCGTCCGTCCAGTTCGCCTTTACTGTTCCAAAAAAATCATTTCCTCACGCAGTGGATAGGAATCGCTTGCGCCGTCAGATGCGAGAGGCTTTCCGACTGCAAAAACACCTACTAATACAGGGTTTGGCGGAGCGCAACGACTCCAACAGCTACGCTATGATGCTGCTCTACACCGCCAAAGAACCTCTGCCCTACGAAACGATAGCGGCGAGCATCCAGAAAATTATCCGCAAATTTTTAGCTTGGAAAATAGACAAAAATCCTCCAGCAAGCCAGAACTCAAACATGTTGAGTTAAGGCTTTTGATTTTGGGGCGGATTTTGGAAAAAATTTGTTATTTTCTAAATTTTGTGTTTGAAAATGTTTGATAAGCTGTGATTTTCCACAATTCAATGGATTTGAATAACAGCCTTCCTCACGAGTAAAAAATTCCCGCTTCTTCCCGAATAGCGTCCATGAGTTCCATCAAATCGGTGCTGAATTGGAGCGGCAGCAAGTCGCTTTCTGTTTTGCCTTCGGCAAGGCATCGCATGACTTCGCGCGCCTCGTAGGTGTAGCCGTTGCCTTCGTCCCACAAAAATTGGCGCAACTCGGGCGGTTTGTTTTCGCTCCGAATCGTGAACCCTTCGTTGGGTCCGTGCCATCGGTGATGGATTTTGATGCTGCCTGCCGTGCCGTATATGCAGGCTTCCGAGTCTGTTTTGGTCACAATAGAAGAGTCCAACAGTGCAGTTTTCCCGCCTTCGTATTGCAGCAGCATGGCGCAACTTTCGTCCACCTTGCTGCGCCCCAGCGTCGCTACAGCTTTTACAACAGTTGGTTTTCCGAAGAGCAATAGGGACAGAAAAACTGGATAAATGCCCACATCGAGCAGCGAGCCGCCGCCCAACTGGGGGTCAAAAATACGCGATTGAGGGTCGAACGGAGCGCGAAAACCAAAGTCGGCTTTCAGCGTGGTCAGCGTGCCGAGTTCGCCTTTTTCGATGATTTGGAGCACTTCGCTGAGCGTAGGCAAAAATCGAGTCCATATCGCCTCCATCAAAAAAACATTGTGCCGGCGAGCGGTCGCCACCATTTGCCGCACTTCGGCGGAGTTCATCGCCAAAGGTTTTTCGCAAAGCACCGCAACACCGCGCCGAAGGCAGCTCAAAGTAGCTTCGCAATGTCCTGTGTGGGCGGTTGCTACATACACAACGTCCAAACCAGCAACCTCCAAAAGTGCCTCATAATTTCCAAAAAAATGCTTGATTCCGTATTGCGAAGCAAAGGTTTCGGCGCGCGCCGCAGAGGTAGATGCCACCGCCACGACCTCCGCATTTGGCAGCCGTTGGAGGTCTTGCACGAACTTGTGTGCGATTTTCCCCAAGCCTATCACGCCCCATTTTGTTGTCTTCATAGATGGTTTTTGGTTTATTATTTTTTTATTTCCAATCCCATTTGGGTTGCTTTTGCGTGGAGTTCGTCGCTTTTGGCGCGGTCGCCAGCCTGATAATAAGCCGTTCCTAAGTCAAAAGTTGCTTGCGCATTGTTGGGTTGTTGGGCGAGAACTTTCGTAAAAAAATCAATCGCTTTGGCGTGATTGCCTTGCACGCCGTTGGCAACGCCGAGCAGCCGCAGCACCTCCACGTCGTCGGGACGAAGCACGACGGCTTGATTGAGGTATTCGAGCGCGCGGACAACGTCGCCACGCTGTTCGCCGTATTGTTTGCCCAAGTCACGGAAGGCGATGCCGAGATTATTTTTGGCATCTCGATAGTTGGGGTCGATTTTGAGTGCCGACTGGTAACTTTCTACCGCCTTGTCGTAGTTTTTGAGGTGAAAATTAGTATTTCCCATCAGCAAATAGGCGTTTTTGTACGTCGGGTGGATTTCGATGGCGTGGTTCAGGTAGCCGATGGCTCGCTGGAACATAGCGGTTTTTTTGGCTTCATTTTTTTCTTCGTAAGCTGCCACGCGGTCGAGTTCGCCGGCTGCGGCGTTGCAAAGTTTTGCGCTGTTGGCAGAAGTATTTACATCGGTCGTGAACAAGGTGAAATTATCTTTCCAAACCGTATTTCGGGCGACCGTTTTTACTCCGAAAAGCAAACAAACTGCGCCGCCGATAAGTGTTGCGGAGCGTGTATTTATTTTTTTTGAAATGAAATAAAGCCCTGCCGCCGCCGCCAAACAAAATCCGACGGACGGCATAAACACAAATCGCTCGGACATATTCGTGCCAATCGGGAACACCAAATTAGACACAATAGAAAGCGTGGCGAGAAAAAATAATATTCCGAAGGAAATGATATTTTTTTCTCTAAATTTTTTGACTGCGAAAAAAATCATCGCCGCGTAAAGCAACACGCTCAATAGCACCTGCCAGTCGCCCCAATTCATTATCCCAACGTGGCGCGGATAATAGTCGTGCGTGAGCGGGTGTGGAAAAACCAAAAGTTGGACGTATTTTCCGAGCGTAAAAAAAATAGTGGCTAATTTTTCGCCTGCCGAAAACGGAACGTAGCGTCCCGCTTCTAATTTGAGAAACGGATTGTTCATCAGTTCGAGAGGTGCGTCGCCCATTTGCCAGCCGATGACTGCGCCCCGCAAAGCAAGAAATAAAACGGTGGCTGCCACAAACGGCAACATCAGGCGAGCGGTGCGCCCAAAAGACGCGTCGGTAAAAAAATAATACATCAACGGCGCGACGGCGAGAAAAGTAATGGTATTTTCTTTGGAGAGCAATGCGATAAAAAACACGATAAAAACGAATATTTGTGACAAAAAATTCTTGGTATCAAAATATCGAAACGAAAACCAAACCGCCGCCAGACTTCCGAGCAGCGATACGATTTCGTCGCGCCCTTTGATATTGGCAACCGCTTCTGTATGAATCGGGTGAGCGGCGAAGAGAAGTGCGGTGCCAAATGCCACAAAAGCGGCGGCTTCGGGCGGCATTTTTCCGCTCAAAAGTCGTAGGAAAAGGCGATAAATCAGCACACAAATCAGCCCAAAAAGTAGCACGTTGATAAGATGCCCTACGAAGGGATTTTTGCCAAAAAACTGCCACTCGACAGCGAACATCAACAATGTGAAAGGGCGATAGCGACCGCCCGCTACCAAGTTTGCTTTGCCCGCCTCCTTAAAAAATCCATAGAAAGTGTCGTAGCCCAAAATACCCGACGCACCACTCAAACCCTTGGTAGTGAACATATTATCGGTGATAACAATGGCATCGTCTTGCGTAAAATCGTTGAAAAGTGTGTTTGCGTAAAGCAAGCAAGCGAAGGCAAACAGCAACCACGAATTGCGGCGCGTATTTAAGAACCAAGCATCGGACGCTGGAGCGGGCGCGACGCTTTCGGCGGCTTTATTTTTTTCAATAAAAGTTGTTTTTATTTTGTTTTTTGACATAATAAAAAAATAGATATTTGTACGAAGAATGTTTCATCGTACAAATATCTGTTTTTTTGTTGAGAAAGTAAGCTCAAACTTCAAACTACTGCCACTCAATTTTTTAAAAACTTCGCCACGTCAGTTTTTGAACAAAAAACCCTGTCCGCTTTGTATGAAATATTTTTTTTTCTCACAAAAAAATAAATTTTTACAAAGTTCTGTCAATCAGTATTTTACAATTTTTATTTAAAAAAATAAAAAAAATCTATCACAAAAGTTGCATAATTGAAAATAATAATGCAACTTTGCAATAAAATTATTTGTAAAGATAAATAATTTTATTGCAGTTAAATTAAAAATCCTTCTTTGCTGACGACCGTTGTGACGCACTCAAAAAACGAAACAATGCAAGTCTATTTTTTAATTTGATTCAGAAAAGATAAGTTCTTCTTTCGCACTCGGAGTGCAAAGAAAACTCCGATTTAGTTGGTTCGGTTTCATACTGCCGTTGCGCAAAGGCGCAGCAATCTCCGAAACGAAAAAAGGCAAACTGCCCTGCGGCAGCTTACCTTCTCATCGCTTTGGAAGTCTGAAACCCATGTTATCGTATATTCAGTTTGCAAGCGAATATAACACGAGCAGCTCCTGCGACGCTCAAAGTTACGCACTTTTCTTAAAAAAATGGAACTCTATTCCGCAGGAAAACTAAATTTTTTAATTATTTTTTTTCATCATCTAATTTTATCCTCCTATGATACTCAAGAATCTCCTTCTTGCTGCTCTATTCTTTTTTTTTGCTCCTTTCGTTTCCAATGCCCAATTAATTTACTCACTTGACCAAAATACAAATCTTAACACCATCGACGTAAATACTTGTGAAGTCGCACCAGTCTGTCCTGGACTAAACTGCAATGGTTGTGGGTTCGGAATTATCGCATTTCATCCCAATGGTCTATTATACGCTGCTAATGACAGTTTATACAAAATTGATGTACAAAATTGTACTAAAGTATCTCTAAGTGCAATTCCAGCAGCCTATAATGGACCT
>JAYUHK010000057.1:0-55227 GCA_043767025.1 Saprospiraceae bacterium
CTCTCCTATAAAACTCGACGGGCTACCCCCCTCAAACCGCCACTCCCAACTCGTAGGCACATACTTGCTCTCCGACCGCCACTCCACACAGTCCCCCACACACAAGCCCGACTTGTCTGTACTAAATAAAGACCGACTGCCGCACGCTTTTGATACTACTGGGAAAAGTATGCGTAGGTACTCTCTTGAGCTTTGAAACGCTACCGTCCAATCAACAAATGGAGGAACTAAATTAAACCAGTTGTGAGAAACAACGCTGTCCACAACAAATACTACCTTTATCTTATCATCGGGACCAATAATCCTATAACGACTTTTTAATTGAGACCAATCATAAGTTACATTCGGATCTAATAAGGACAAGGAGCCCAATACCCACAGCATTGTTACAGTATCTCCAGCGCAAATCGTGTCTAATTTGTAATTATCAAAAGGAGGGGCATTGAACCTAAATTGAGATGATGTAATATAGGCATAATAACCTATTTGAGCATGAGAGGAAATATTTTGTATAGCGCAATAAATACATAACAATAATATTTTTTTCATGAAAAGAAATGAAAAATAGGGCGGCTAATAAAAGCCGTATTCATTAGTCGCCCGATGAAAAAATTGGATGATCGATTTTTTTACTCTTTCATCAATTTGCCAAAAGCAACTTTCTGCCGACTGACGAATTGGTAGGTGTAAATACCCGACACAAGAGAAGAGCAATCTACCTCAAAAGCACTTTCAGCAGTATTCCATGCTTTCTGAACAGATTTGACCAAGTGACCGCTTGCGTCGTACATTCGAAGAGTTACTATCTCCCCATCAAGAATACTTGAATTGGATAGGTAGAAAGTCGCCACTTGAGACGTTGGATTGGGAGTTACTAACAGCTCGTAGTCCAATTTTTTGGCACGCTCGCTATCAGAATCAGCTGCACCCAATCCTTGATTGTTCACAGATTCGGCAGTGTTAGAGTCCTGGCGCAGCAAACAATTCGGACAATCCGGTCTAAAACGAAAATAAGAAGTACTATCAGACCAGCCGCAGCTGTTGTGCGTCATTACTCGCACCTTGAACCGCTTGGCGGCTGCAACTGGCATATTAGTCCTCAAATTGTAGAAGTAATCGTAAACCAATGGTGGAGAAACTCCGCAGAGAACATCATTGAACCCGTAATCTGTTGGCAAAAATCCCACTGGTACCGTGGTTTCCCCTGAATCATGCAGCTTTGCTATGACTGCACCTGTAGTCGGGTTGGTCTCCCAAATTTCAACTTGGTATTTGTCGTAATTGCCCGTTCCTGTAAAAATAATACCTGCGGTCTTGATACCTATTTCTGACCCGTTGATATTGCTTTCAGGGGTTGCTGGAATATCATAAATGCCTAAGTTATTCAACGCATTGCCGACTTTGAATTTAAACGTAGCATTGGCACGACCCGTATTGGTGATATGTACGCACTTTTTGTACACATCACTCCAACCCCAAGAGTTTTTTGCACGCATCTCGATACTGTGCCAACCCATTGAAGATTGAAACTTAAAATAATTCTGTAAGACAACGTTTAAATCATAAGTAGTTAAAATTGGCACATAAAGTGCGCGACTGGTTTCTAAAAGATTATAAACGTTGTTGCAGTTGGCGTTTGCGCCATAGACTTTAAGCTCTATTTCTGTGATTGGCGCGCTGGCTGGGGCAGTAGAAGTATTGTTCAGTATCATTGGAGCCTCCATGCACATTGTCGCTGGATTATCCCCACTTCCGTTGATGAGTGCGCTGGCGGTTGGTCGGCAATCGCCGATGGTAATAATCTCACCGTTGGTTTCCTGCCACCCACTACAGTTGGTATGGACGGCGACTTTTATCCGATATTTTCGCCCTACGACAAAGGGAAAATTGACGGTAGAGGCGTCAATAACTTGACCGTCGTAGCTCTCACAGACCCAGCCACTGTTCCACCACACTCCGCCAGTCCAAGACCCATTTTTTGTCACCTCATAAATGCTGAGGTAATAGGCGCGCACATAGCCTTTCGTGACGCTGTTGAGCCGAAACGAAGTGCCGGGAGAGGCGCAGGTACTGACATCTGAAAGTGTAAAGTTGGAATAATCTTGGTTCGCAAAATTGACGGACACTGTTTTGTTCCGCGTTTCTACTACTATGGCAAGTGGATATGCTACTGACACTGCCACATGAAGAGTAAATACGCCACTTCTATTCCATACGACTGTTACCGTTCTTCCGTCGTCGGTGACGGTTGCTGTGCCTGCATCAGCAGGAATCACCTGCACCGTAGCACCACTACAAGACCCGAAAATAACTGGAAAAATGTAATCATAGGCGAGCTTGTTGCTGACGCAAGTAGCAAAATCGGCTTTCCAACAATCTCTCGCTGGAGTAATATTATCACCATCTTCATTGGTGGTGATAATTTTTTGTGCTTCCATGGGCAATGTCATAGACACTAAACCCAGAAACAACATGAATTTGATAAATTTAAACATAACTTTGTGTTTACGATGTGATAAAAAAAAATTCATTCCACACTCACACAAGTTCGCATTTTCCGGAAAAACGCTTACCTTTGGGGGTCGTGTGGTAAACCGCCCGTGTTTGTATATTCGCAGCTATTGAATATCAAGACCTAACATGGGTAATTACCAACGATTTTATAGGGTGAGCAACTTGCAGGTTGCTCGCCTTTTTTATTAATTTTGTATTTCTTTTTGCAACAAAAAATACAGAATTAATTTATAACTATTTTTTTTTAGACTTTTTTTTGGCTTGGCATGATCAGAATAGATAACCAAAAAAGTTAGCCTTTCACTCTAATTAAGCGTAAATATACGGCTATTTTTGTGAAAAAAAAAAAAATGTGTTAAAGTTTTGTTAAAGTTTCGTATATTTTAGTTAAAATTTTTTATTTGGGAGCGTAAGCAAAAAAAATCCTATATTTTTATCTTAAACTTTATCGCAATAAATGTCAAATACCGCCATAAAATCAAATTTTCACCGGCTCATAGACCGCGTAGAAGATACCGATTTGCTGCAGCATTTCTATGAAGCTTTGAATTTGCTGCAACAACACTCCACGCACGGTCAAGAAATCAGCGAAGAACTTACTATCGCTCAAAAGAGTCGCTTGATAATGTCGCTTTCGCAAAGTGCCAGCGGAAAAACTATTTCCAACCAAGCTATGAAAGAAAAACTTGCGCAATGGCTTTCAAAATAACTTGGACGGACATCGCTGCGGAGGAGTTTTTGGACATCATAAACAATTTGGAGTCCGAATGGACTACAAGAATATCCGAAAATTTTATCACTGATTGCTTCGCAAAATTAGACCATTAGCCCACGCGCCGATGATTGGACCGCCTTCCAACCTGTATAAAAGCGTGCGCAGGATTCTTATTACCAAAAATATTGCACTTTATTACGAAGTCACAAAAGACGAAGTTATTTTACTCAATTTTTTTGACCTACGGCAATCTCCTGAACGGAATTTATTTGAGTAGAATATCTTTTTTAGAGAAAAAAAAATTTATTTACTGCGTTCTGTGACATATACCACCAATTCCTCCAATGCGCTGCGGGACGGCGAGGGCGGAAAGCTGTGCAGCAGCTCGAAGGCTTGGCTGCGGTATTGGAGCATCGCAGCAGTGGCGTACTCCAAGCCTCCGCTTTGGCGCACGAAAGCGATGACTTCGGCTACGCGCTCCGGCTCTTCGTTGTGTTGCTTGACGATGTTGATGATGCGCTTTTTGTCGGCAGTGCTGGCTTTGTCCAACGCGTAGATGAGGGGAAGCGTCATTTTTTTTTCTTTGATGTCAATGCCGAGTGGTTTTCCGATTTCGGCGGTGCCGAAGTCGAATAGGTCGTCCCGAATCTGAAAAGCGATGCCTATTTTTTCACCAAAAAGTCTTACTTTTTCAATCTGCGCGGGGTCGGTGCTGGTGGAGGCTGCGCCTGCGCTGCAAGCGGCGGCGATGAGCGAAGCGGTTTTTTTGCGGATAATATCGTAGTAAATATTCTCTTGAATGTCCAAACGGCGGGCTTTTTCGATTTGGAGCAACTCGCCTTCGCTCATCTCGCGGACGGCAGTAGAAACGATGTGAAGTATCTGAAAGGCGTTGTTTTCGACTGCCATCAGAAGCCCTTTGGAGAGCAAGTAATCGCCGACGAGGACGGCGATTTTGTTTTTCCAGAGCGCGTTGATAGAGAAAAACCCGCGCCGCTCGTAGGAGTCATCTACCACGTCGTCGTGTACGAGCGTAGCGGTGTGCAGGAGTTCGACGAGGGAGGCAGCCGTGTATGTGTTGTTGTTTATTTCGCCACAGATTTTGGCGGACAAAAAGACAAACATCGGGCGTATCTGCTTACCTTTGCGCTTCAAAATGTAGTTGGTCACTTTGTCGAGCAGTGGAGTTTGGCTGCGCATCGCGTCGCGAAAATGCTTTTCAAATATTTTCAACTCTGCTTCTATGGGCGTTTTGAAAGTGTCGGGCGATACTGCAGTCATAAAATTATGTTAAAATAAATTGAAAAATAAAAATAAAATAGCTACTTTTTTTTTATTTTTCAATTAAAATGATACGTTAAAACGAAGAAAATAAAAAATAGTCTATTTTTTTCTTCTACAAAAATGAAATAATTCATTTTTATTATTTTTGAAGCAAACTATTTAAATTTTTCACACTCCTTAAACAGATTTTAGCTAAAAATAGTTTCCACAAGAAATTTACACTATGAGTCAAAAAAATAATCCTTACGCGGCATTTCAGATGCCCGAATTTCGGCTTTACTGCGCCACTCGATTTTTTATTACGATGGCTCTTTCGCTGCCGCCTGTGCTGTTGGGCTGGCGTTTGTACGAACTCACACACGACGAATTGGTGTTGGGCAACGTTTTTTTGGCAGAGGTAATTCCCGCGCTGGCTATCTCGCTTTTTGCGGGTCACTTCGTGGACTTGGCGGATAAACGTAAGTTGCTCCTGACGTGTTTTGGCGGCTATTTGCTTTATGCAATAGCTTTGTTAGGCGCGACATCGGACTGGGCAACCGACCACATCGGGCAACAATCGGTCATTTACGCGGTGTACGGCATTATTTTTTATGGCGGCGTGATAAGCGCGTTCAGTGGTCCGGTAGGTTTTGCGATGATGCCGCAGCTCGTCCCCCGCGATTTGCTCGTCAATGCGTCGTCGTGGAGCAGTACGTCGTGGCAAGTGGGCAGCATCGTCGGTCCCGCCATTGCTGGTTGGAGTTACAGTTGGATAGGGATAAGTTGGTCGCTTTCGCTGATGCTGGCGTTTGTGTTGGTGGGGATAGTTTGCATTTACAGGATTTCTGCGAAACCTCCCGCCCACACCCAAAAGGACGGCGAAACGATTTGGCAAAGCCTTTCTATCGGACTCAATTTTGTTTTTAGGACGAAAGAAGTGCTGGCGGCTTTGTCGTTGGATATGTTTGCGGTGCTGTTTGGAGGGGCGGTCGCGCTGCTTCCTGTGTTCGCCAAAACTATTTTGCAAGCTGGTCCGGAAGGTTTGGGCTTGTTGCGCTCCGCTCCAGCGATAGGTACTTGCCTGACGCTGATTGCGATGGCGTATTTTCCAATCGGTAAAAATCCGGGCGTAAAGTTGCTTGTCGCCGTCTTCGGCTTCGGCGTGAGTATGATAGTTTTTGGGCTGTCGAAAAATATTTACCTTTCTTTTGGGTGCTTGTTTGCGAGCGGAATGTTGGACGGCGTGAGCGTCAATATTCGGAGGAATATCCTTCAGCTCAAAACTCCCCACGAGATGCGCGGTCGTGTAGCGTCCGTCAATTCGATGTTTATCGGCTCGTCCAATGAGTTGGGCGGCTACGAATCTGGTCTGACGGCGCGGCTGATGGGAGCGGTGCCAGCCGTCGTGATGGGTGGTTGCCTGACGTTGGGAGTGGTGGTTGCCACCTGGTTTTCGGCGCCTGCGCTGCGTGCGATGGAGTTGGAAGAATGAAAAAATAGTATTTTGGAACGCGTCGATGAATTATTTTTTTTAAAATTAGGTAAAAAAATTTTTTAAAATAAAAAAAGTAGCTTACCTTTGCGTTGCTTTTCAGAAAAGCGGGTTACTGGCTGATGGTGTAACGGCAGCACAACGGTTTTTGGTACCGTTTGTCAAGGTTCGAATCCTTGTCGGCCAACTTTGTAAAAGCCTTTCGAGTGTTTGCTTGAAAGGCTTTTTTTTTTTGGTGCAAAAAGGAGGATAATATTTTTTTAATTTTTATTTCTCCATAAAAGAGTGTATTTTTGTTGTTGGGGAGAGAGGTGCGTAGATGGTTTTCTAAACTACCGATTGCGTGGAGATTGTGGCGGGGCGCGAGCAAACAGAAAATCTCTACTTTGCAAACTTGACGATGGCAACTTGACGATTTATTTTTAAATTTGCAAAATGAAACCAAGGTTATATTTTGATACAACAGTTTTTGGGGGAGTTTTTGACGAAGAATTAGAGGAAATTTCTACTTTACTTTTCGAGAAAGTAAAATTGGGACAAATCATTTGCATCTATTCCGACCTTTCCGAAACTGAACTTGAAAATGCACCAAAACGAGTAAAAGATTTTTTTACAGATTTGCCAAAAGAATACATATTAAAAGTTGAAGTTACCGAAGAGGCTTTTGAACTTGCTCAAAAATATTTAGATGAAAAAGTGGTTGGACCGACAAGTGCCGATGATTGCAGGCATATTGCAACAGCGACAATAAATAAAGTTGATTATTTAGTAAGTTGGAATTTCAAACACGTTGTAAACGTATTTAAAATTCGTGGATATAATTCAATAAATTTAAGATTTGGTTATTCACAACTTGACATTCGTTCACCAAAAGAAATCGTAAATAATGAAACTGACAATTAAAACAGAAAAATCTTTTGACACCGTGAAAGTGTTTAGAGAAATCAAAGAAAAAATTGCGAAAGAAACTGAAAAAATGACTTTTGCAGAATTTAAGGCATACTTGAACAAAAACAAATTGCAAACAGCAAAATAAACTTTGCCTGCGCCAAACAAGGGGTCTTGTGCAAGTGGTTGATGCGCCAAAATTGTTAGTACTAAATTTAAAATACAATAAAACCGATACAAAAGCCAAAATATAGCGTTATTGTCTATCATATATTTTAAAATATTAATCAAGCACAAGAAATAAGATGAGTAATAGTCAATTAACTTTTGTGGTTTTTGTATTGAACAAATATTCTTTGGCTACCAAACAGCCCATTGGGGAAGTCTATGAGCATTTTGATAAACTTCATATTTTAGATGATTATATTCTGAAACATTATGAGGTGTTGCATACGCTGGGCGAGAACTATCTTATGGAAGATTTAGCCGAGTTAGTTGCTCAAAAATCTTTACAAAAATGATACTCTATCACGGCACAAATCAAGAAATCGTTAAGCCAAACGTTAAGTTCTCAAAAAGGTATTTAGATTTTGGCAAGGGCTTTTATTTGACTACTTATCAAGAACAATCCGAAAAATGGGCTTTACGAAAGGCAGCAAGATTGGGCGGAGAACCTGTTGTAAATGTGTATGAATTAGCAGCAAACTTTGGCTCTTATAAAGTTTGTAGTTTTGATACTGAAAATGAACTTTGGTTGGACTACATTTCTAATTGCAGAAAAGGTGGATTGATTTATGAACAATACGATATGGTGATGGGCAGGGTTGCCGATGATGATGTTTTCAAAACGATTGATATGTATTTTAAGAATTTATGGACAAAAGAAAGGGTTTTAGAAGAATTAAAATATTACCAAGACAATAATCAAGTTTGTATCATCAACCAAAAAATCATTGAAAATGAATTGGTGTTTTTAAAATCTTACACATTGTAATATGACAAGCGAATTATCACTAAAATTGGAAGATATTTATCTCCAATCATTAGAAATTAACCTGATTGAATATCTATCAGAATGCCTGCAAATTGACAATAGAGAGGCTATGCGTATTTACTACAATAGCGAACTTTGCCAGCAAATTCATGAAGGGAGCTATGATATTCAATATTTAGACTACAAATATTTAGCCGAAGATTTGGTTGAAAATGAAATAAAACACGCTGCTGAATGAAAGTTAAGGTGAAAATATTGCAGGCAATACCCGCAAAGAATTAGAAGCAAAAATAAGCAAAAAAGTATAGGAGAGCTTTTCGGTGTGTCCAAATCAAACATTAGCGAATGCCAAACAATCGGACATCACAAAGAATTTTTGTGCGAAAGAAACTGAAAAAATGACTTTTGCAGAATTTAAGGCATACTTGAACAAAAACAAATTGCAAACAGCCAAATAAACTTTGCCTACACCCAATATGGATTTTGCAAAAGCGAAACAGACGGAATTATATTTCCCTACCTGCACAAAGCAGTGTTCGCTGAAATTTTAATCAAAATGTTCTAAAACAACAGATAATAAGTAGTAAATAGTAAACTAAAATTAGGTTTTTATTCCTTACTACAATCACAAAATCCTCAAAGACCACCGACTGTATAATTTTTTTTTTTAACATCGCATTTATTCACTTTTTAGCAAAAAATAGTATGACAACAATGACAAGAGCAATTCCGTTGGTAGATTTATCAACCTTTGTGAACGGCACAGCAGCGCAACGTGAAGTGTTTGTTAGCAAATTGGGAAAGGCTTTCCACGAAGTCGGCTTCGTGGGAGTCGTCAATCACGGTATCCCCAAAGAATTGGTGGAAGGATTTTACAACAACGCAAAAAAATTCTTCGCCTTGGACGTAGCGACCAAGCGAAAATACGAAGTCAGCGGTCTGGCGGGGCAGCGCGGCTATACGTCCTTCGGAAAAGAACACGCCAAGCAATCCAAAGTCGCAGACTTGAAAGAGTTTTTCCAAATCGGACAAACCGTGACCGACGGCGATGCCATCAAAGCCGAATATCCCGACAACGTGATGACCGCCGAAACCGCCGAATTTACGGTCTTGGGCGACCAACTTTATAAGGCTTTCGCTGGCGCAGGCGCAGAACTCCTGAAAGCCATCGCCATCTATCTCAACATCGGCGAAAATTATTTCGACGCTAAAATCCACAACGGCAACAGCATTTTGCGCGCCATTCACTATCCGCCGATTTCGGAGGAGCCAGCCTCTGCGATTCGCGCCGAACAGCACGAAGACATCAACCTGATTACGCTGCTCGTCGGCGCATCTGCGGGCGGACTGCAGTTGCTCAACTCCGACAACGAATGGGTGGACATTATGCCCGAAGACGACGAAATAGTCATCAACGTAGGCGATATGCTGCAGCGATTGACCAACAATTATCTCAAATCTACTACGCACCGAGTCGTGAATCCGCCGCGCGAAATGTGGCATTTGCCAAGACTTTCTATTCCGTTCTTCTTGCACCCGCGCTCAAAAATGGATTTGACGTGTTTAGAGAAGTGCGTCACCGCAGAAAGTCCGCTTCACTACGAGCCTATCACGGCAGGCGACTACCTCAACGAGCGATTGAGAGAAATCGGTCTGAAAAAATAAAAGTACGACACCAGATATAACTTTTGGCTGCAAAAGCAGTCCAACTTTAAAATTTTTTAAAAAAATTTATTATGAATAATTTATTTCTTATCTTCGGCTTGGGAGCCAACGAAATGATTGTAGTCGTGTTGGGAATGTTGTTGCTCTTTGGCGGCAAAAAAATTCCTGAACTCGCTCGCGGACTCGGCAAAGGCATCAGAGAATTTAACAACGCTCGCGCCAACGTAGAAACCGAAATCAAAGAAGGACTCAAAGATTCCGAGCGCAAGCAAGTGAATACCGAACAGTAAAAATTAAAATAGAAACATCAGGACTGCGAATAAAAAGCACCCGATGTTTCTGTTTTCTCAATTTTTTCCTGTACTTCCAAATCCGCCAGCTCCACGTTGTGTTTCTGACAGACTCTCCACTGTGTGCCAACTTATTTGCTCGTAGCGCGCCACCACCATTTGTGCTATCCGCTCGTGCGGCTCGACGGTCTGCATCGCCCCCGACAGATTGACGAGGATTACTTTTATTTCTCCCCGATAATCGCTGTCAATAGTTCCCGGACTGTTGAGGCAAGTCAGCCCTTTTTTGACTGCCAAACCACTGCGCGGACGTATCTGCGCCTCGAAGCCAAGCGGCAACTCAATGTACAAACCCGTCGGCACCAGCACCCGCTCCATCGGAGCAAGCAAAATTGGGGCTGCAAGGTCGGCTCTCAAATCCATGCCTGCACTGCCCAACGTTTCGTACTTCGGCAGCTCGTTGGCGGAGCGATTGATGATGCGAATAGTCATTTTGTGTATTTTTTTTTACGAAAAAAATTACTCCACCACCGTCACTTTGAGCATATTCGTCCGATACCGTTTGTGAAGCGGCATACTACCCGTATTGACGATTACGTCACCGACCGCGACCGTTTCCGTTTCTTTCAAAATATCATTGACATCGCTGATAGTTTCATCGGTCGTCGAAAATTTATCGTAATAAAAACACTTTACTCCCCACACGAGATTGAGCGTTGCGAGCATCGAAGGCGTATCCGAAAAGACACAAATTTTTGACTTGGGGCGATAGCTGGACACTTTGAACGCCGTATAACCCGAACTGGTCATGCCGACAATCGCCTTCGCCTGAATATCGTCCGCCGTTTTGGCAGCATTGAAACACACGACATCGGAAAGAAACGTGCGCGAAGCAGGCGACGGATAAGGGTGGCGGTCAGCAAAAGAGTAAGAATAGTGCTTTTCGGCTTCGGCGATGATTTTGTTCATCGTTTCTACGACCAAAACGGGGTGGTCGCCCACGCTTGTTTCGCCGCTCAACATGACAGCGTCAGCACCGTCGAGGACGGCATTGGCAACGTCCGTCACCTCCGCGCGGGTCGGACTCGGATTGGTAATCATGCTATCCATCATTTGGGTCGCCACGATGACGGGGCGCGCACGCTGGATACACTTCAAGATAATTTCTTTCTGAATCAAAGGCAGCCGCTCGATAGGAACTTCAATCCCCAAGTCGCCACGCGCCACCATTATTCCGTTGGAATGTTTGATAATCTTATCAATTTTTTCTACCGCTTCGGGTTTTTCTATTTTGGCAATAATCTTGGCTGGATGTCCGACTGCGTCAATGCGGTCGCGCAAATCTTTCAAATCTTTTGGCGTGCGGACGAAAGAAAGCGCAATCCAATTCACGGGTTGTGTGAGAATAAAATTCAAGTCTTCGATGTCTTTTTCGGTCAGTGCGGGCAACGAAACTTTTGTGTTCGGAAGATTTACACCTTTATTAGACGACAGAACAGAACCGTACAACACTACCAACTTGACAGTATCTTTTTTGTTGGTTTCTACTACTTCCAGCACCACTTTACCGTCATCTACCAGCACTTTTTCGCCTACTTCTACATCAGTCGGAAATCGGTCGTAGCTCATATAGACGCGGTCTTTGTTGCCCACGCATTTTTCGTTTACGAATGTGAGAATATCGCCTTGCGCAATCGGCATCGAGCCATTTTCTATTTTTCCGACTCTCAATTTCGGTCCTTGCAGGTCTGCCAAGATACCCAAATGATAGCCATATTCTTTATTGATAGCAACCAATCTGTCAATTACTTCTTGATGGTCTTGGTGAGTGCCGTGCGAAAAATTGAGGCGAAAAATATCCGTCCCCACGTTGGCGAGTGCCAAAAGATTTTCGTACGAGCTACAAGCTGGTCCGACCGTAGCGACGATTTTGGTATTGGTTTCTTTATTTCTAATATTCATAAAAAAGTTGAATTAGGATAATTATCTGACTTAGTGTATAAAATACAATATTCTATGACGACGGCAAAAGTAAGCAATTTAGACCAAAAGCACCGAAAGTGCCAAAAAATATTTTTACAAAAATTATTTTTACACCTAAAAATAAAAGCATCTGAAATAAACTTCTTATTTTTTATGTTGAAATACAGAGAAAAAATACATAATTTGCAGTTCATTTTCAGATAGTGCGCAAAAAAAGCGAAAAAACTTTGGTTATCCGATTATGAATAATTTACTTTGCACCGCATTGACGATTTTAGGATTGGCAATTCAGTATTTTTAAATTTATTTTATCAAAAAATTTTTTTACAATCATGGCAAGTATTGCTGAAAGGGTAACGAAAATTATCGTAGACAAATTAGGCGTTGACGAAGCGGAAGTCACGCGCGAAGCCAGTTTCACCAACGATTTGGGAGCTGACTCTTTGGACACCGTAGAGCTGATTATGGAGTTTGAAAAAGAATTCGATATTTCTATTCCGGACGAAAAAGCGGAGAACATCCAGACAGTAGGTCACGCTATTGACTATTTGGAGGCAGAAACGCAAGCCTAAAAAGTGAACAATTAGCAGTAAGCGTTGCGGTACTCTCTATGGCACGCTTACTGCTAATATTAAAAAAAGGGACTGGTCGTAAATTTTTATTCTCATGAAAAGAGTCGTCGTTACAGGTATCGGAGTACTTACTCCCATCGGCAACAATGTTGCCGAATACGCAGCTGCGCTCAAAAATGGCGTGAGTGGTGCCGGACCTATTACTTATTTCGATGCCACACAGTTCAAAACTCGTTTCGCTTGCGAACTAAAAAATTTTAACCCCGAAATAGCGATTGACAAAAAAGAAGTGCGCCGCCTCGACCTTTACACGCAGTTCGCGCTCGTAGCCGCTCACGAAGCGGTGCAGCAGGCTGGCTTGGACTTTGAGAAACTCGATATGGCACAAGTCGGAGTCATCTGGGGCAGCGGCATCGGCGGTCTGAACACGCTCGAAAAAGAAATTACCGACTTCGTGAACAGCCCAAGCGGCGTGCCGCGCCACAATCCATTTATGATTCCCAAAATGATTTCTAACATCGCAGCAGGGCAAATCGCCATTCGCTACGGCATGATGGGAGTCAATTATGCGACTGTTTCGGCTTGCGCCACCTCTGCCCACGCGCTCA
Source organism: Saprospiraceae bacterium (assembly GCA_043767025.1). Taxonomy (GTDB): domain Bacteria; phylum Bacteroidota; class Bacteroidia; order Chitinophagales; family Saprospiraceae; genus JAYUHK01. The sequence continues at coordinate 12,985 of JAYUHK010000057.1, forward strand.
TCAACGCGATGGACTGCATACGGCTGGGTCGTGCAAATATCATCGTGGCAGGCGGCTCCGAAGCCGTCATCACCGCCACCGCAGTCGGAGGATTCAACTCCATGAAAGCAATGTCGGAGCGCAACGACGACCCATCGACCGCCTCTCGCCCATTCGATGCCAACAGAGATGGATTCGTGTTGGGCGAAGGAGCAGGCGCGCTCATACTCGAAGAATACGAACACGCCAAAGCGCGTGGTGCTAATATATTGGCGGAAATATGCGGCGGCGGCATGACCGACGACGCATACCACATCACCGCTCCCCACCCCGAAGGCACTGGCGCAAAAAACGCTATGCTCTTCGCACTCAAAGATGCCCAACTCAACTTGGAAGACATTGACTATATCAATGTGCATGGCACTTCTACGCCATTGGGCGATATTGCCGAAATCAAAGCTATCCAACAGCTTTTCGGCGACCTTGCCTACAAACTTAATATCAGCTCTACCAAGTCCATGACTGGACACTTGTTAGGCGCAGCCGGAGTCGTGGAAGCGATTGCTGGGATTTTGGCTATCGAACACAGTTTCGTGCCGCCGACCATCAACCACTTTACAGACGACCCCGCTATCGACCCCAAACTCAATCTGACGTTCAACACTGCTCAAGAACGACCGATAAAAACTATTTTGAGCAACGCCTTCGGTTTTGGAGGGCATAATACGACTGTTATTTTCAAAAAAATGTAGTCCTCTATTGAAAGTTTAGAATGAATATTGAAAGTAAAAAAATAAGATTTTTTGCGATTGGATAGAAATGAAGAAAAAATAAGTAGTTTATTTTGGACACATTCTTTAACAATAAAACGTGTTTTGAAACCTTTTTTAAGTTGATTTTAAATTCTTACCTGAATACCAAAAGAATCTAAAATCAATCCTCAAAACATCTTTTTTACTAAAAAAAATCGCTCAAAAAACAGTTTTAAGTCACAAAAAATAAGCGTTTTGTGGCTCGAAATCTATCCAAATTGCTTCTCCTTCAATCTTTTGACAAAAAATCAGTAGAAACAGACTGCGCAAAACAAAAAAATTGATTGAGAAGACTCGTTAAAAGTACTTACAACTACTATTTCTCGAAAGATAAGTCTTTCGCCCGACGGCTGAAATCCATCTTGGGTTTCACGCCCACGAGTTTGTCGTTGTTCAAACTCGCCTTCTACCACAAATCCACCAACGGACCGTCGGTAGAAAAACCCACGCTGTACCAAAACAATGAGCGGCTCGAATACTTGGGCGACGCTGTGTTGGGAACTATTGTCGCCGAATATTTGTTTAAAAAATATCCGGGCAGCGATGAAGGATTTTTGACCAAAATGCGCTCGAAAATCGTCAAGCGGCAATCACTCAACAAAATTGCCGACAAAATGGGCTTGGACGTACTGCTTTCGGAGTACAACAGCACCAAACTCAGCCGCTCAATGCTCGGCAATGCCCTCGAAGCACTCGTAGGCGCAGTCTATCTCGAAGTAGGTTATGAAGGCACCAAACACTACATTATCCGAAAGATACTGCGCAAATACTTGGATATTCACGAGCTGGAAACCTACGACGACAATTATAAAAGCCAGCTGCTCGAGTGGAGTCAAAAAAATGGAAAAACGATTACCTACAAAGTGGTCGCAAAGTACAAATTTGAAAAACGCGACCGCTTCAAAGTAGCCGTCCTCGTGGACGACGAAAAAATAGCCACCGCCGACGATTTCAACAAGAAAAGTGCCGAACAAATGGCTTCCGAAAAAGCCCTGCAAGCCATCGGACTCCTCGACCCCGACGTAGAAGAAAACGATGGCGAATAACTAAAAGTCTAATATTTTTTCAAACTTTCAATTTTTTTGTATGCGCGATTTCAAATATTTGTTGGCTTACATCACGCCGCTTTCTGCGTGGTTGGGTATGTATTTGGGCGGCGTGGCTTCGCTTGGTGCGGTCTATGTAGCCTTCGTAGCTATCCCGATTATAGAATTTTTTACGCCCGGAACTTCCGAGAATCACCCAGAAAACGCTGAACCTGCGCGAGCAAAAAATATCTTTTTTGATTTTTTGCTCTATCTCAATCTGCCGATTTTTTACGCCCTACTCGGTTATTATTTTTACGTCCTCTTCAATCGCAGCCTTTCGATACCCGAACTGATAGGCATGACGCTCAACATGAGCGTAGTAGGTGGCACGCTTGGCATCAATGTAGCACACGAACTCGGACACCGAGCAAAAAAAAGCGAGCAATTTATGTCCAAAGCTCTCCTTCTTCCCGCTCTGTATATGCACTTTTTTATCGAACACAACCGCGGTCATCACAAAAACGTGGCGACCGTCGCCGACCCCGCCAGCTCCCGATTCGGAGAAAACGTGTATGCTTTTTGGTGGCGTTCTGTAAAAGACAGCTACGCCGACGCATGGACGTTGGAGCGCGAGCGATTGCAAAAAAATAACATCGCTTTTTGGAGCGTACAAAACGAAATGCTGCGTTTTCAAATCATACAGTTGCTTTATTTGTCGTTGGTAGGTGGCTTTTTGGGCTGGAAAATACTGCTGGCAGCCATTGCGGTAGCCATCGGCAGTTTTTTGCTCCTCGAATGTGTCAATTATATCGAACACTATGGTTTGGAGCGAAAAATGCTCCCGTCTGGAGCGTATGAACGGGTCACAATGCGCCACTCATGGAACTCTAACCACGAAATCGGGCGGATTTTTTTGTACGAACTTACTCGCCACGCCGACCATCACTACAAATCCACGCGCCCGTATCAGGTGCTGCGTCACTACGATGAAAGTCCGCAACTCCCGCTTGGTTATCCAGCGTCCATGTTGCTTTCGTTGGCACCGCCACTTTGGTTTGCGGTGATGAACAAAAAGGTAGAGGCATTGGGCGCAGCCTAAAAAAAAGCCGCCAATTCTCCTCTTTCGGAAAATTTGCGGCTCAACCTTATTGAAAATGTATGAAACAACAATTTGAAAAGTAACGGCTTCTTAAGCCACTACGACGGAATTTTCTGTGCCAAATGGCGTAGAAACATATTTGGGTGCTTTCCAAGCGTTTTCCCAACGTGTGCCGTTGATAAGAAAACGGTACTGATACTCCTTGCCAGCCTCCAACTCAACAGCAACCTTGTAAGAGCCATCTTTTTGTTTTTTTAGCTCCACGCTTTTCTCCAAATTCCAACTATTGAAGTCGCCCAATAAAGCAACCGTAATTGCCTCTGTAACGGCTTCCTTCGGAAGTTCAAAGTTTATTTTTTTGGTCGCTACTTCGGTTTGGGCAGCTACTTCGATTTTTTCTTTCTTCTCCACAGGTGCTTTCGCAGCTTTTGGAGCAGAGGTAGTTTTCGATGCAGCCGGAGCCGCTTTTGCTTTGATATTATTCGTGTTTTTGACGCTCATTGTATTGCTATTTTTTAGTTTAAAAATTAAAATTGGTTTTGTTTTTAATTCTGTTGCAAAGATATGGTAATTGTTTGAATTACACTAACTCTTTTTGATAAAAAATGAAGATTTAACATAAATTTAACCTTTGATAGGAATTATTCACATCAAACGCCAAATTTTTACAAATTATTTGATAACTTTCTATTTGTTTATTTTAGAATAAAAATATAATTTTGACAAAAAATAAAAAATAAAATATGGATTTGAATTTATTTACCAAAAATGCTCTTGTTTGCGGCGGAAGTAAAGGCATCGGAAAAGCCATCGCCGCCGAACTCGCTCTTTTGGGCGCAAATATTATTTTAGTAGCTCGCAACGAAGAACTTTTGCAAAAAACAATCGCCGAACTCGACACCTCGCTCGGACAAACTCACCAGTATCTGGTGGCGGACGTGAGCCAACTCGAAGACTGGAAAGAAAAAGTGGAAACACTCGCCGCCACCCAAACGATTCATATTTTGGTCAATAACACAGGCGGACCGCCAAGCGGTACGATTGTCGGTGCCGATATTTCGGCTTTTGCCACTGCTTTTCAAAACCATTTACTTGCCAACCACGTCGCCAGCGTCGCTGTGATAGAAGGAATGAAAAAGGCTCAATTCGGGCGAATCATCAACGTTATTTCTACCTCCGTCAAGCAGCCGTTGGAAGGATTGGGCGTGTCCAACACCATTCGTGCCGCCGTAGCAAATTGGTCCAAAACATTGGCGACCGAACTCGCTCCCTTCGGGATTACGGTCAATAATCTACTGCCCGGAGCCACTCAAACCGAGCGTTTGGAGAGCATTATTTCTACGAAATCATCGAAGCAGCAAGTAGCTGTGAAAGACGTGGAGGACGAAATGTTGGCAGAAATCCCGATGCGTCGCTTTGGGCAGCCCCACGAGATAGCGGCGGCGGCGGCGTTTTTGGCAAGTCCAGCCGCCGCTTACATTACAGGTATCAATCTGACCGTAGATGGCGGAAGGACTAAATCGCTGTGATTTTTTGGGGCATAAAAACTACGCCCCTGCAAAGGCAATAGTCGCCATACTTATCTGAATATCAGGCACTTGAAGCAAAGCCAACGCACAGGCTTCGAGGGTCGCGCCAGTAGTCACCACGTCATCTACGAGCAAAATATGTTTGCCGCGCAGTCGCTCTATATCGGTCGCCTCAAAAGTAGTCATTACGTTTTCGAGTCGCTCTGCTGCGCCTTTTCGAGTTTGAGAGTCCGCCATTTTTTTGCGCTGCAACACGTCTTTCCACCAAGGTTTGCCCATTGTTTCCGACAGTCCTTCGGCAAATAAATCGCTTTGATTGTAGCCCCGAATTTTTTCTCTTTTGGGGTGCAAAGGCACTGGCACGATGCTGTCAATCGTCCGAAATTGGTCGGATTCCGTCAAGTCCGAGCCGTACATTTTGCCCAACAAAAGCCCAACTTCGCGCTTCCCTTCGTACTTCAAGCCGTGAATCAGCGTTTGCGCTCGCGTGCCTTGCCCAAAATGGTAGAGTGCGCCAGCCGCAGAAAGCGGCAAACGTCCCCAGAATCTGGTCACAAAAGGATTGTCGGCGGCGCGGCGATGAAAATTTGTTTTTGGCAAATGGTATTCGCAAGAAACACAAATGACCGTTTTGGAGCCGTCGGACGGAAGATTTTGTCCACACGCCAGACATAATTGCGGGTAAAACAATCCTACGAAGTCGTCAAAATAAGGAATTTTCATAAGTCAATATTTGATTTTGGAAACACTAAATTAAGCAAAAAAATCATTTTACAAAATATTTTCTGCTGCAATTTGTTTTTTATAAAAAAGGTCGGTATATTTGTAGCGAAATTTCGCTGAAATATAATTTATCACTTAAAATACCTTTTCAAATGTCTGATACAATGACCGCAATAGCCACCGACCTGCTCAAAGGCGGAGAATTTGTTGTCCGCGATACCGAAGCGGAGTCCGTTTTTATCCCCGAAGAAATCAACGAAGACCAGCAAATGGTCGTAGATATGTGCCGTGACTTTTTGCACAACGAAGTTTTTGCCAACAGCGCGAAAATCGAAAAACAACAAGACGGCATCGCCGTAGAATTGCTCCACAAAATGGGCGCACTCGGCTTGCTCGGGACGCACATTCCACAGGAATACGGCGGCTTGGAGTTGGACACCAACACCAATACTTTTATCAACGACGTACTCGGTCCGTCGGGTTCTTTTACCGTCGGTTTTTCTGCCCACATGGGTATCGGTATGTTGCCGATTCTTTACTTTGGGACAGAAGCCCAAAAACAACATTACCTGCCGAAACTATCGACAGGCGAACTAAAAGCCGCTTACTGCCTCACCGAGCCAAGCTCTGGCTCTGATGCTTTGGCTGCCAAAACTCGCGCCGACTTGACGGAAGACGGCAAAAGTTACCTGCTCAATGGACAAAAAATGTGGATTTCTAACGCAGGTTGGGCAGATGTTTTTATAGTATTTGCGAAAATCGGTGGCGAAAAATTCACGGGTTTTATCGTAGATCGCGACTCGCAAGGGCTTACTTTTGGAGCAGAAGAAGACAAATTAGGTATCAAAGGCTCTTCCACGCGCCAAGTATTTTTTGAGAATGTAAAAGTTCCCGCAGAAAATATCTTGGGCGAAATCGGAAAAGGACACCTCATCGCATTCAACGCACTCAACATTGGACGCTTCAAATTGGGCGCGCATTGCGTCGGCGGCTCGAAGCAAAGCTGCACTGTCGGCATCCGCTATGCCAACGAGCGCTACCAATTCAATCAACCTATTTCCAGCTTTGGCGCGATGCAATATAAAATGGCGGAGCAAGCTATCCGCATTTTTACTACTGATTCGTCCATTTACCGTGTGTCAAATCTGATGCAAGAAAGAAAAGAAATGGCGCAAGCCGCAGGACATTCTTTTGGACAGGCTCAACTCGAAGCCGCCGAAGAATACGCCATCGAATGTTCTATCATAAAAGTTGCGGGTTCGGAAGTACTGGACTATACGGTAGATGAAACGTTGCAGATACACGGAGGAGTAGGTTTTTCGGAGGAATATACGCCCGCCCGCGCCTATCGCGATGCACGAATCAACCGCATTTATGAAGGCACGAATGAAATAAATCGCTTGCTGATGGTGGACCAGCTGCTGCGCCGAGCGATGAAAGGACAGCTCGACTTGGTAGGTCCAGCGTGGGCAGTCCAAAAAGAACTCTCGTCTGTGCCGAGTTTTGACCGCCCGACGGGAGTGTATGCCGAAGAAAAACAAGCCGTAAAAGATTTCAAAAAAATTATTTTGATGGTCGCAGGTGCCGCCGTAAAGATGCAAATGGACGGCAAACTCGACCTCAAAAAAGAACAGGAAATACTTACGAATGTCGCTAACTTGCTGATAGACACTTTCAATGCAGAGTCCACCTTGCTGCGGGTAGAAAAATTGGCAGACCGCTCCGATCGCCGCCACCCACAAGAAGTATATGAAGCAATCTTACAAACATTTTTAGCCGATGCCAGCGCGCGAATGACTAAAAACGCAACCGATGCTTTGGCTTCTTTTGCAGAGGGCGATTTATTAAAAACTTTGCTGATGGGTCTGAAACGATACACCAAATATCCAGCAATCAATGTCAAAAAAACTCGTCAACTGATAGCTTCGCGCTTGATAGAAGCCAACGAATATTGCTTTTAGAAACGCGTCTAAAAACAACCAAAAATTATTGTTCAAAAAAAAACGGTCGGTAACTGAAAGGTTATCCACCGTTTTTTTATACTTTTGCGGACTTCGTAAATAAATTTATAATTTATAAAAAATAAAATATGTCTTTTGAAATAAATGGAAAATTAGTCCGAAAATACGACATCGAAAGCAAAACCGCTTCTTTCCAGACCCGCGAGTTTGTCATCGAAATACAAAGTGGCAACTATCCAGAGTTCGTAAAATTTCAGACCACCCAAGAACGCTGCTCCGTCATTGACCCTTACAATGAAGGCGACACTATCAAAGTTCATTTCGATTTGCGCGGCAGAGAGTGGCAAGGAAAATATTTTACCAACCTCAACGCGTGGCGCGTAGAAGCAAGCAGCGAAACTACCGCAGCAGCTCCCACCGCTTCCAAAAAATCATCTGCTGCTGCCAACAACATTAGCAATAATAATTTTCCAAGTGCGGACGATGAACCCGTTATCAGCAACGCACCGACTGGCGGCGACTACAACGATGACCTGCCTTTTTAAAAAAAATTAATCGTTTATTTGTGACAGACTATAAACATCTGATTGGTAGATACGACGGCTCCGAACACGGAACGCTTTTGGTTTGTATGGGTGCTTTGCACGGCAACGAAACCGCAGGAGTGCGAGCAATAGATTTGGTGCTGAAGATGCTCGAAGTAGAACCCATTACCAATCCAGATTTTATTTTCAAAGGGCGTTTTCTTGGCTTGTTGGGCAATACTCGCGCTTTTGAGAACCGAAGCCGATTCATTCGCCGCGACCTCAATCGCCAGTGGACGGACGAGAATGTACTGCGAATAGAAACCGCCGATTTTGACTTGTTAGATGAAGAAGATTCGGAAATAAAAGAATTGTTGGTACTTTTGCGGGCAGAAATTGAAGATTATCGCCCAAGTCGGCTTATTTTGCTTGATTTGCACACCACGAGCAGCGACGGTGGAATTTTTACAATCCCTGCCGACGGCGACCCAGAAAGCACCCGCATTGCGACCGGACTTAACGTGCCAGTCGTCACAGGGCTGATGAGCAACCTGACGGGAACGACTTTGCATTATTTTCGGACACGAAACATGGGCTTGCCAACTGCGGCGGTTTGCTTCGAAGCCGGTCAGCACGACGACCCGCTTTCCGTCAATCGCACCATAGCCGCTATCATCAACTGTATGCGTTCTTTGGGCTGCGTGGCTGCCGAAGATGTTGCCAATCGCCATGATACGCTACTCCAAGAATATTCAAAAAATCTGCCTTCTGTGACAAAACTTCTCTACCGTCACCCCGTGCAGCCAGATGACGATTTTGAGATGAAACGAGGTTTTCAAAATTTCCAGTCGCTCCAAAAAGGGGAGCTATTGGCGACCGACCAACACGGAAAAATACTCGCGCCTTCGGACTGCCTGATACTCATGCCGCTTTACCAACCACAAGGCGGCGATGGATTTTTTTTGGTGGAAAAAATATCTTGACCCAAAAATTTAATTGTGCGAATCCAAGCCGTCAATGATGGACTTCAAGCCCACAAACATCGGCTCTAAACCTTCTACCGTGACCAGCGGCTCGAGGTCGCCGTCCTCTGGGTCGTCGTCCGCCGTCAGAACGTCCTCCACGAAAGCCAGTAAATCCTCCTGCGAATAATTTTCAAAACATTGGTCCAATCGAGTCTGAAACGGTTGATTGGTCGCTGTTTCAAAGACTTCCCAATTCGCCTCCTCTGCGTCTTCGAGCTGTTCTTCTGTCAGCATCGCCAGTTCAGGATTTACTTTGGACATAGATTGCCACACGATAAGTGCCACATAAAGCATAAATTCTCGCTCGTCCTGCGTCAGGACATCAAAAGAATCCGACACCAAATACGCCATAACGACGGGTTGCGCTTGCTTAAAGGCTACGACTTGCTCCTCGTAATCTTCGGCAGCTTCGAGATGCCCGACCACTTGGTCAATAATAGATTCAGCTACAAATTGCATGATTGAATTATTTATTTTAAAACTATTTTGCTAAAAAAATATGCTGTTTTTTTATTCCAAATCAAACTTAATACCTTGTGCCAGAGGCAGTTGCGTACTGTAATTGATGGTGTTGGTTTGTCGGCGCATATAGGCTTTCCAAGCGTCGGAGCCGCTTTCACGACCGCCGCCAGTTTCCTTTTCGCCCCCGAATGCGCCGCCTATCTCTGCGCCGCTTGTACCGATATTGACATTTGCAATCCCACAGTCCGAGCCAGCAGCCGACAAAAACTGTTCCGCTTCTCGCAAATTAGTCGTCATAATCGCTGACGAAAGACCTTGCGGCACGTCGTTTTGGAGCGCAATCGCTTCGTCCAACGTTTTGTATTTTATCAAATAAAGAATCGGCGCGAAAGTTTCGTGCTGCACAATCGCGTAGCTATTTTCGACCTCCGCAATGCAAGGCTTCACATAGCAGCCGCTTTCGTAAGCCGCACCCTCCAACACACCGCCCGCCACGACGAATTTTCCGCCTTCGGCAGTCACTCTGCCGAGCGTAGTCAGATAATTTTGCACGGCATCTTTATCAATCAACGGTCCGACGTGGTTGTTAGCATCTAATGGGTCGCCGATGCGAAGCTGCCCGTAGGCTTTTGCCAAGCGATTTTTTAGCTCTTCATAAACGCTTTCGTGGATAATCAGACGGCGAGTAGTGGTGCAGCGTTGCCCAGCCGTACCGACGGCGCCGAAGCACGCACCCGTCAGCACCAAATCCATATCGGCATTCGGAGTGACTATAATGGCGTTGTTGCCGCCCAACTCCAAAAGACTTCTACCCAAACGCTCGGCGACTGCTGCGCCTACTATTTTGCCCATTCTCGTACTTCCAGTAGCCGAAATAAGCGGCAATCGGCGGTCGTGGCTCAACATCTCGCCTACCCGATAGTCGCCGTTGATGATGCAGCTAATTCCTTCTGGTAGGTCGTTGTCTTTCAGGATTTTATGTAAAATATTTTGGCAGGCGACTGCGCAAAGCGGCGTTTTTTCGGAAGGTTTCCATACGCAAACGTTGCCGCAGACCCAAGCGAGGCAAGAGTTCCACGCCCAAACTGCGACTGGAAAATTGAACGCCGAAATAATGCCGACCACTCCAAGCGGGTGCCATTGCTCGTACATTCGGTGCGACGGACGCTCGGAGTGCATCGTGAGTCCATAAAGTTGGCGGCTCAAACCGACCGCAAAGTCGCAAATATCAATCATTTCCTGCACTTCGCCCAAGCCTTCTTGGAGGCTTTTGCCCATTTCGTAGCTCACGAGCTGCCCGAGTTCGTCCTTGTATCTACGAAGTTCGTTGCCATATTGACGCACCATTTCGCCGCGTTTGGGAGCAGGGACAGTGCGCCAGACTTGGAAGGCGGCTTGTGCAGTGGCGATGGTTTTTTGGTATTCGGCAGCCGTAGTCACGCTCGCGCTGCCTATGTAAGAGCCGTCCACTGGCGAGTGAGAAGCAATAAAATCATCAGAAAAAGAGGCTTGCAAGCCAGTAGAAGTGCCAGCGTTTTTGTCCTGCAATTGCAGCGCGGCGAGAAAATTTTTATTCATTAAAAAGTAATTGATTAGGTATTTTTGCGCACAAAAGTATTTATAAAAGCGTAGATTTTTTAGTACTTCTGTAAAAATATCTGCGAAAGAAATGCGTCTGAAATAAATCACCTATTTTTTCGTTGAATAGTGCGAAAATATTGCGTTGTTTTTTGTAATTTTCAGAAGAATTTAAAGCCAACCAAAATATAAAAAATATGAATACCAAAAATTATGTGCTGCGAATAGAAAATCCCTGCACCCAAGATTGGGCGACTATGACGGCGACCGACAGGGGGAAATTTTGCGCCAGCTGCGCCAAAACAGTCGTTGATTTTACGAAACTTTCGGACAGCGAGGTGCTGAAAATTATCAAAAAAACCGACGGAAAAATTTGTGGACGATTGCGAAGTGAACAACTCGACCGCTTACTTTTAGACGACACAGGCGGCAGTGCTTGGGCTTCAAAATTTTCAAAATTCTTGGCGAGTTTGTTTTTATTCGCGTCTGCGACCGCCGATGCGCAGTCTGTTCCGCTTGCGCCAACGCACGCCGAAAGCAAGCTCAACGGAACACAAAAAACGCCCGATGCAGCCCAAAAAATAGAAGCGAGCAGAGATTCATCTAAAAATGTTATTGAGGGAAAAATAATTGGATAGCGTGATGGAGAAGAAATAATGGGTGCTTACATCGCAATAAAAAGACGTGGAAAAAAAGACAAAGCACTTGTGCATAGCGATATGAATGGAAACTTTAAATTAGTTATTCCCGACAGCCTTTTGGAGGAAAAAATGAATTTTGAGATAGGTTATGTTGGATATGAACTGGAAAAATTTGTAGTGACGAAAGCCGAACTTCCTCTGACTCAAAAAATAATTACAATGAGAGATATGGTTTCCAGCGGAGGTATTATTATGGGTGATATGCACATTCTTGCAAAAAAGAAATCAGACCCGTCAGAGAAACCGAAGCAGAAAGAACGTTAATGATTTGTCAATTTTCAATCCGACTACACTTTGCGAGCTATTTTTTTCGTTTCACAAAAGAATGACACGATTTTTACAAACTAATTGTATATTTGTGACTGCAAAACCTTTTTATTCAAAAAATTAATTATTCAAAAGTAACATGACTACTGCGACAAACTGGAAAAAACACCTTGCGGCTATCGTCTGCGCCGCCCTTTTTGCCTTCACCGCGCAAGCCCAAAAATTTGCTTATGTAGATACCAATAAAATACTCGAAGGAGTAGGCGACTACCGCAAAGCACAGGACGAATTGGACAAATTGGCAACCAAATGGCGGCAGGACATCGCCCAAGAATACGACAAAATCAAGGGAATGTACAGCCGCTACCAAGCCGAACAGGTGCTTTTGAGCGACGATGTAAAAAAAATCCGCGAAGAGGAAATAATGAACAAAGAGAAAGAAGTGCGCGAGATGCAAAAAGATAAATTCGGCGCAGAAGGTGCTTTGTTCAAAAAACGCCAAGAGTTGGTGCGCCCGATTCAGGACAGAGTGTATGGAGTCATCGAGTCCTACGCCGCCGAAAAAGGCTATGATTTTATCCTCGACCGCAGCGATGCAGCCGTCGGAATCATCTACTCCAACCCAACTTACGACAAAACAAGCGACATCTTGAAGCGCGTCGGGAAGTAAGAAATGTGTCTAAAATAAATTACCCATTTTTTCAAATAATTTGAGTTCCTTATTTTTCTTCATTCCTTAAAAAAATATTACCTTTGCGCGCCCAATTATTCGAGAACTAAAAAAATCACAGAACAAAACAAATTATTTCAATCAATGAAAATGAATTTTTCTAAAATGTTGCTTTTGGTCGCTTGCTTTTGCGCAAGCGCGTCAGCGACCCAAGCACAAAAAATTGGCTACATGAATTCGGCAGCCATTCTCGCTTCTATGCCCGAAGTAAAACAAGCCGATGCCAATTTAGATGCCCTGCAAAAACAGCTGCAAAAAAAGGGGCAAGGCATGGTAGAGGTTTTGCAAAAAAAATACGAGGAGTTGGCAGCCAAAGAAAAAGCAGGACAAATCCAGCGTCCGCAACTCGAAGTAGAAGCTAAAAAACTAAAAGAAGAAGAAGGCAAAATCGGTCAATTCGAGCAAGACATGGCAAAGCAAGTGTCGCAAAAACGCGAAACTTTGTTGCAGCCGATTTTGGCGCGCGTCAATAAAGCCATCGAAGACATTTCGAAAGAAAAAGGATATAATTTTGTCTTTGACAGCAGCGTTCCCGTCTTACTGTATGCGGACGAAAGTGCGGACGTAAGCGACTTGGTGCGCAAAAAATTAGGTTTAGCTGCTGCGCCAGCAGCCACAAAACCGTCGGTAGGTGGCAAAAAGTAATTCAGAAAAAATACTTCCCATCGGAGTCTTTGACTCGGGCATTGGCGGCTTGACAGTCGCCAATGCCCTCACCCGACACCTTCCCCACGAAGAAATAATTTATTTTGGCGACACCGCCCACATGCCCTACGGCGAAAAATCCGCAGACGCAATCCGCTACTATTGCCTCAAAATCGTCAAATTTTTGTTGGAAAAAAATTGCAAAATCATCGTGATAGCTTGCAACTCAGCGACGGCTACCGCTTTCGACGCAATGCTGGATTTTTTTGGCAGCCAAGTCCCGTTTATCAACGTGATTGACCCGCTGGTGGAAGAAATTGGACGCTTGGACTTCCAAAAAGTAGGCATCATCGGTACTAAAGCAACGATTTCATCTGGCTCTTATGAGCGCAAACTTCAAGCCCTTGCGCCACAACTGAACATCTCTTCGCTCGCCACTCCACTGCTCGCTCCGATGATAGAAGAAGGCTTTTTTGACAACAATATTAGCCACACCGTGATTGATAACTATTTGTCGCACAGCAGTTTAGAAAATATTGACGCACTCCTTTTGGCTTGCACCCATTATCCACTTATTCGCACCGAGATAGAAAATTATTATTGCGGAGCGGTAAAAATTTTCGACTCCACTGACCTCATCGCCAAAGCTGCCCGACAACTTTTGGTCGAAAAAAATCTTCTCAACCCTATTAGCCAAACGCTGCCCAAACATCAATTTTTTGTTTCTGACTACACACCTTCTTTCGAGCAAACTACCCAATATTTTTATAAAAATAAAAATATTCGTCTGGAATATTTACCCATTTGGTAGTTTTTTTCGGGTAGAAAATCAATCTACTTTCGCCCCAAAATCATAGCGAAGCCCTTTGTAAGAAACCAAAACAGCCTTTACGGAGCCAACCGAAACAGGCGACTCCACCAAAACGGGAATGCGATTGGCATCGTCGCTGACATACACATTGGGCTGCGAACCTTCTTTGAACACATTGCCCGCCAACACTTCCGGACTGAAATGAATCGTGTTATAGTGTCCTTGCCTATGGACGTATTTATTTTCCTTTTTCCCCCGATACTGCACTTTGAGAGGATACATCGCATTGTCCATAAATAATTTGACGGGAAATTCGGCACCGTCTTTGAACTCCGAATAGTCAATATTGCGGCAGTAATAAATAATCGAAAGCAGGTCGTGCATACAGTCATTGACCTTCGCGACGTTGGTGTGAGTATCGTCTTTGGAGCTGCCGTGATACGTCGTCGCCGTTTGAGTATTTTGGTCAAATACTATTTTATCATAAAATTTTATCTTTCCTTCCTGCACGTCGCGCACGGCTACCGTAGGCAACATATTGGCTTTGCAAATCCAAGTATCATAATTGTCGCGCGCCTTAAAAAACCATTCGTAGGAGCTGTAAGTGCTTCCTTTTACCGCCACATGGTATTCATTTTGGGGTGTTTCGTCAATTTTGAAACGCACTTCGCCCGCCGAAAGCCACACAAAATTCCAGTTGTAATAAATCCGATACACCAACTCCTCGCCCGCCTGAAAAGTCGTATTTTGCATAAAACATGGCTGCGGCATCTGTTGAGCTGCGGCAGAAAATGATGTAAGAAAAAGAAGTAAAATTCCCGCGAAGCAATGCGCCAACAAGCCCTTGAACTGATTATTTTTCATACCCAAATGGTTTTAAAAGATTGGTACTCACTACAAATATCAAACCTATAAACGCTGGCACGATAACGTTTATTATCCAAAGTCCGAAGGAAGATGCGAGAATACTCATCTCGTCGCGACTGAAAAAACCCCACACATAAAGTGCTACTTCGCCCCGCGCAAACATTCCCATTACGGGCGGAAGCGGCACGCTGGTTTGGAGCAAAAAGATAGTGGCAATGCACGCCAGCGACGCGCCAAAAGACGTTTCGATGTCAAAAAATTGGAGCATACAAAAATACTGCGCCGTGTAGAGCAAATACCGCATAAGAGCAATAAAAATCGCCTGCGAAAGCTCGCTGCTGCTGTAATGCGTAAGAATCACAAGGTGTTTGAGCAACGGTTTGACGAAGCGAATACCCGGTATTCGCTTCGCCAACGGCACGCAAAGGTCTATATTGTAAAAAATAAACAACAACAACAGTATCAACACAATCCCCAAAAAGCCAACTATTTGTAGCACAAAAAAATCTGTGACGACAAAGTGATAGGCGAAAAAAAGCAAGCCCGCCAGCCCCAAAGTGATGATGACGAGCAGTTGGCTAAAACTGCCGACCATCGTAGCGATGACGGCTTTCCATTGATTTTCCCGGCTCACCCAGAGGATTCTGCCGCCGTATTCGCCGACGCGATTGGGCGTAAAAACCGAAAAAAGTACGCCTGCAAAAATAGCTCGATAGGCTTTCCAGAAACTTGTGGGTTCGAACTCACGCGTCAGTTGCCGCCATTTTTGGGTTTCCAAAGCCCAGTTGAAAGGCATCAGCAGGATAGCCAACGAGAGCCACCAAATGTCTTTTCCGTTGATATTGCGGACAAAAACGTGCCAAAGTTCGTCCGCATGGTCGCGCCCAGCCACTTGTCGTTCTATGACCCAAGCGAGCATCGCCACCACGACGACTTTTATCAAAAAATTGAGTTTTGAATTTTTTAAAGACTGAAAAAAAGCGGGCAAACAGGTAGATTTTTTAGTTGATTGAGTTCAAACTTATGTGTTCATAAATATCTTGAAGCGAAATAAAAACTCCAAGAGATTGTAAAAAAACGGACTGCTCCGTGTCTTCTTGCGCCGTGATTTCCCATGTGTTGGGCTTGGAGCGAAACCAATTTTCTACCAGAGGTTTGTCTTGTTCCACCAAAATATATTCCCTAAACGAGGGGATAAGTCGGTACGACATGAATTTTTCGCCCCTGTCGTAGTTGCGCATAGATTTTGACGCAACTTCCACTATCAGCAGCGGATTGAGGAGCAAGTCCTCTCTGTCTTCCCACAATTCGGGTTCTTCACAAATCACCAACGCATCGGCGTAAAGAACTTTATTGACCTGCGGGATATAGATTTTTTGGTCGCTGTTGATAACGAAAAATTTTTGAAGTAAATTTTTGACCGCACTTTTAATCGCCGTAGTTAGATTGGTAGCGATTATATTGTGTTTTATTTTTGAGCCGTGCATAGCGATAATTTGACCGTTGTGATATTCGTGCTTGTGCTGCGCA
Organism: Saprospiraceae bacterium; assembly: GCA_043767025.1. Lineage (GTDB taxonomy): Bacteria > Bacteroidota > Bacteroidia > Chitinophagales > Saprospiraceae > JAYUHK01. The sequence continues at coordinate 29,256 of JAYUHK010000057.1, forward strand.
CTTTCCTCTTTGGCAAGATATTCGGAGAGCGAAAATTGCTTTTCGGGAGCTGCTGTCGCAGCTGATTTTTTCGCCTTTTCGGTGGCAATAGTAGGCATAAATATAAAAAATTTGATGCAGCGTAATTATAGAACAGTGCAAAGATACAAAGTTTTTTTCAAAAATAAGATGTGGCAACTTCCTGAAAGCATCAGCAAAAAGACGAAATATGGACAAAAAATAATTAATTATTTGTTAATAGTAAGTTTGAGATAAACTAAATATGCAACCTATGCGTTTGCAGTTTGTCTTTGATAGTTCCGAAAAACGTCAATATTTTTGCTAAATGAAAAATCTATATCCTATCTTTTTTTGTCTTTGCCTGTTGCTTTTTGCCAGCAGCAGCTTTCGCCCTACACATTTCGATAAGGGAACTCTGGTCGTGCAAGTGACTAATTTGGAGTCCAGCACGGGTTTGGTGCGCTTGGGTATTTACAGAAAAAGCGATCGTTTTTTGGTAGAAAGAGGATTTTTGGGCAAAAGCGTCCCCGTCCTTCCGGGCAACAATTATGCGCGGCTCGAAGTGCCTAATTTGGATTTTGATACCTACGCATTGGCAGTTTATCACGACCTGAACGGCAATTTTAAGTTGGACGTGAACCGCATCGGGATTCCCGACGAGCCGTATGGCTTCACGAGTCCTATCAAATCAAAATGGCGGCGACCGACGTTTGAGGAAATGAAATTTGATTTTGCTAATAATTTTCAGACCATCGTTATTCCAGTCAAGCGTTGGAGCAGTTATTGATAGACAGTAGTTTTAAATGGTTAGTTTTAAATTTTTTAGTCAGATAAATAACTGATTACCAATTAGTTGCGGCATTACACTATCACAAACAACTCTGTAAGAATACTTAAAAAAGTTAGAGTTTTCGCTCTACGCTTTCAACGTCTGCCTCCTCAAAATCCGGAAACCATTTGCCCAACTTTTCGCGGGCTTGCTGCCGCACGTCTGCGTTGATGTAGGCGGCGACCGTCACCAATCCAACGCCCATCACGCCCAAATCATCGGTATAGCCAATGAAAGGCGTGAGGTCAGGGATAGCATCAATCGGCGACACGAGGTAGCCCAACACTCCCAAAATGATGCTTTTTGCCCAATAAGGCGTGTCGCTGCGCCGATATGCGTGATAGAGCAAAAGGGCAGTATAAACGACTTTTACGCCTGCTTTTCGAGCAAATCGCTTCAGTTTTTGCCAAAAACTTTGCTCCGAAAATTGTTTTTTATAAGGTTCTAAATCGAAATTTTCCATAGACCAAAAGTACGGACTTCCGACGGATTTTGCAACTATTTTCGACCAATGAAGCGGCGACAGCCGACGAATTATTTTGAAAAATATATACGTTTTTGTCTGTTTCTGCGTTGTGGAAGCTGAAAATCAAGTAATCTTGTGTTTTATTTTTTGACAGCAAAACCCGTCCATGCGCTTTATATTTCCCTTTTTTTTACTCTTTTTTTGCGCTCAAAATGCGACGGCGATGCCACATTTTGAATTCACGCCTCTGGCGCGGCGAGCCTACGACAAAGCGTTGAGCTTGCGTTTTGCGGAAGCCTACGGACTTTTGGCGCAAGTGCAAAAGCAAGACCCCGACAATTTGATAGCTGATTTTATCGAAAATTACATTGATTTTTTTACCGTTTTTATCAATGAAGACGAAGATGAATTTCATCGCTTGGAAAAAAATAAAGACCGACGGTTGGATAAAATAAAAAAAGGCGACCAAACTTCGCCGTATTTTCTCTACACGCAAGCCGAAATCAATCTCCAATGGGCGATGGCGAGGCTCAAATTTGGGGAATATTTTACGGCGTTCAATGAAGTGAGTTCGGCGCACAAACTTCTCAAAAACAACATCGAAAAATTTCCTGACTTCATCGCCAACAAAAAAAGTTTGGGTATTTTGCAGGCGGCGGCTGGCACTATTCCCGACAGCTATCAGTGGGGCGTGCGATTTTTGAGCGGCATCAGAGGCTCGATTCCCAACGGAAGGCGACTGATAGAAGAGATAATCGCTTATTCGGAGAAAAATGACTTTATTTTTGAGCAAGAAACCCTCGTAATGTACGCCTTCTTGATGCTGCACCTCGAAAATCAAAGCGAAGAAGCGTGGAAAATTATCCACAGCAGCCGTTTGCAGTCCGCCCAAAATCCATTGGCGTGCTTTGCGTTAGCGAATGTCGCGCAGCGCACCGGACGCAACGAAGATGCCCTAAAATTGCTCGAAAATCGCCCGCAAGGAGCAGGCTTTCACCCATTTTATTTTCTCGATTATATGCTCGGCTTGTCCAAACTGTACCGCCAAGATGCGGACGCTGACAAGTATTTGTTGCGGTTTGCGCAGAATTTTAGGGGCATCAATTACCTCAAAGAATGTTATCAAAAATTGGCTTGGCACGCACTCGTGGTACGCAGCGACGCAGCAGCGTACAAAAGTTATTTGGCACAATGCAAAACGCATGGAAAGACCAATATCGGCGGCGACAAAAATGCACAACGAGAAGCAGAAAGTGGTATTTTGCCCGATTTGAATTTGCTCAAAGCGCGACTTTTGTTTGACGGCGGCTACTTCGTCCGCGCCGACGAAGCCTTGCGGGCGACTTCGGAATACAATCTTCCGACCAAAGACAAAAAATTAGAGTACCAATATCGAATGGGACGTATCCAACATCGGCTCGGCAAAACAAGCGAAGCCGTCCGTTTTTATCAAAAAACCATTGACGAAGGACGCTACGAACCCTACTACTTTGCCTGCAACGCCGCTCTGCAAATGGGTCTGCTCTACGAAGACCAACGCCAGCGCGAAAAAGCCAAACAATATTACCGCCTCTGCCTCGACATCAGCCCCGACGAACACAAAACGGGACTCCACCAGAAAGCAAAATCTGGTTTAGAACGTTTGAAATAGAATTTTTGATTACATTTGCGACAAGCTGAAAGGGTCACAAAGGAAAGCGTCTAAAAGAACGCAACATTCGTTTCGGATTGCCCTTTTATATTCTAAAAAAATAACTTATGTATCCTGATTTGTCGTATATTTTTCACGCCCTTTTCGGTACCTCTGTTGGTAACTGGACTTCGATTTTTAAGACTTTTGGTCTATTTTTGACCTTTTCTTTTTTCGTAAGTGCGTACTTTTTATTTCTCGAGCTGAAACGAAAAGAAGCGGACGGATTGATTGCGCCTATCCGCATCAAAACGACGATTGGGGCAGCAGCGACTCCGACGGAAATCATCTCCAACGCCTTTTTGGGATTTCTTTTGGGGTTCAAAGTGCTTTATGTCGCCCTGCATTGGGCGGAGTTTCAGACGGACGCGCCGAGTGTCATCTTGTCCTCAAAAGGAAGTTGGTTGGGCGGCGCAGTCGGTGCTTTGCTCTATGGTGGCTATCAATTTTGGATAAAAAAACAGGCGCAACTCCCCGAACCCGTCGAAAAAGAAGAACTTTTCCACACCTACGACCGCATCGGAGATATTACGATGGTGGCGGCAGTGTCGGGCATCTTGGGTGCCAAAATATTTGCCATTTTTGAAGACATGAATTTGTTTTACAAAGACCCGCTCGGGCAGCTTTTTTCAGGAAGTGGTTTGGCGATTTACGGCGGCTTGGTGGGCGGTTTTATTGGTGTTTTTTGGTATGTCCGCAAACTCGGTATTCGCCCAATCCACGTCATGGACGCTGTCGCGCCCGCGCTCATCATGGGCTACGCAACAGGGCGACTCGGCTGTCACTTTTCGGGCGACGGCGACTGGGGCATCGCCAACGAAGCAGCAAAACCAAGTTGGTGGATATTTCCAGATTGGCTTTGGGCGTTCAGCTATCCGCACAACGTAGTCAATGAAGGAATCCCGATACAAAATTGCATCGGGCTGTATTGCAGCGAACTATTCCCCGCCGTATTCCCTACTCCACTCTACGAAACTGCGATGGCACTCGCCATAGCCGCTATACTTTGGGCATTGCGCAAGCGCATCAAGACGGCAGGCGTGCTGTTTTGTGTCTATATGATTTTGAATGGTTTTGAGCGATTTTGGATAGAAAAAATACGCATCAATCCAAAGTATGACTTGGGAATTTTGCACGCTACGCAAGCTGAAATCATCGCCGTCCTCATCTTTGTTGGCGGCTTTGTGTTAGCAGCGATTTTGATAAAAAGAAAACAAGTAAGTATTGTTTAGTAACTCACGTTACGCAAAAAAAATTTTTATTGAAAATTTCAAATAGTATTTTATTCAAAGACACTGTATTTTCAGACGTGCCTTGTAGAAATTCAAGTTTTTGCAAAAATATCGTCTGGCAAAGCGAAAACTGTTTGAGTCTGGCGCAGCCGACGAGTATTTTTCGCGCGCCGACGGGATTTTTAGGCAAAAACTTTAGAATTTCTACATAGCACTTGATTTTTTTGGTTACTTTTTTTATCAAGAAAAAAAGTGACAAAAACCAAGTAAAGAGCTACAAAGCTAAATTCAAAAGAGTCAATTTAAAATCCTTGCGTAACATCATCATCATAGCTAAAAACTCATAACCAAATTTATGCACTTCAAAAATACCCTTGATTTTGCGCAGCAAACAGACGCAGCAGACGAACTGAACGCCTACCGCGAGCAGTTTTATTTTCCGCAACACGGCGATAAAAACGCACTCTATTTTTGTGGCAATTCGTTGGGATTGCAGCCCAAAAGTGTAGCAAAAGCCCTGCTTGCAGAGCTGGAGCAATGGAAGACGTATGGCGTAGAGGGGCATTTTAAGGGCGAGCTTCCGTGGATGTATTACCACCGTTTTTTGTCCCAGCAATCCGCCAATTTGGTCGGCGCAAAGCCCGAGGAAGTCGTAGTGATGAATACTTTGACCACGAATCTGCACCTTATGATGGTGTCTTTTTATCGCCCCACTGCATCCAAATTTAAAATTATTATGGAAGCGGGTGCGTTTCCGTCCGACCAATATGCGGTCGAAAGTCAGGTGCGCTGGCACGGCTTTTCGCCCGAAAATGCCATCGTCGAAGTCGCCCCACGAGTCGGCGAACACACGCTCCGCACCGAAGATATTGTAGCAGCTATCGAACAACACGGCGACCAAACCGCGCTGGTAATGTTCAGTGGCGTGAATTACTACACCGGACAACTCTTTGATATTCAAGCTATTGCGAAGTCCGCGCACGCCGCCAAGTGCTTCGTAGGATTTGATTTGGCGCATACGGCGGGCAACGTGCCGCTGCAACTCCACGACTGGGGAGTAGATTTTGCGGTGTGGTGCAGCTACAAATATCTCAACGCTGGTCCCGGCGGTCCCGGCGGCGTGTTCGTGCATGAGCGACACGGCGACAAGTCGGAGTTGCCCCGATTCGCGGGTTGGTGGGGACACGACGAGGCGAGTCGTTTTCAGATGAAAAAAGGATTTGTACCGATGCGCGGCGCGGCAGGCTGGCAGTTGAGCAATGCGCAAATATTCAGCTTTGCGGCGCACAAGGCGAGCTTGGATATTTTTGAAGCCGCCACTATGGCGAAGCTGCGAGCCAAAAGTCTGCAACTGACGGGCTTTTTAGAATTTATTTTGACAGAACTCAACAAGAGTGGTCGGCAACGATTCGACCTCATTACGCCCAAGCAGCACGGCGAGCGCGGCTGCCAACTGTCTATTTTGACCGACGAAAATGGAAAATCCTTGTATGATTTTTTGACACAAAACGGTGTTATCTGTGATTGGCGCGAGCCGAATGTGGTTCGGCTCGCGCCAGTCCCCCTCTACAACTCTATGGAAGATATTTGGCAGCTCGGACAGCTGTTGGAAGTAGGGACAAGATAAAACCATTGGCTGTTTGAATCGTTGCAAGGGAACAAAGGCATAGAAGTTGGTTGTGGGGTAGCTTGCAGGTTGTTGTTTTTATTAGATAACCAATCTTATACGGGTATAAATTATCAGAAAGTTAGTTGTTTTTCTTGTTATAAATACCAAAAGTGTAGTTCAGTTTGAAGCAATGCGTTTGGACGATAAGAGTCGTCGTGCCGTGCTTATCAACGTCATATATTTTAAAACATGACGTAAAATTATTGAATAATTTTACCGAAAATCATAATATTTATTTTGTCGTAGACATCTCTATAGTAATATTTTAGCCACTTTTCTGGTAAAGTGTAGTATTTTAGCTTGTATTCGTTGTGTAAATGAATAAAACTAAATTCTGTTGTCATTTTGTCTAAAATATGTTTTTGATAATCGTAAATTCTATCAAATTTTTGCTCTATGCACAAATCAATTTTTTCATTTCTTGATTGTACAAAATTATAAAACATAAATTGCTCGATAAAACAATTTAGAAAAGAATTCGATATTTCTTCTACATCAGGCAAATTCTTATTTAATTCTAATAATTTTAGTGATTCGATTGCATAATCATTAAAAAACGAATGAGCTTTGCCTCCAATTATACCAAGATTATAGTCATTATAAATAAATGTTTTTTTATTTATAATTTTTTGTAAATCAGGCGTTGTTCTAAAACTTGAATTCGCACCCCTGATATTATTCAATGTTTTCTCGTAAGATTTTGGTTTATCCTCGTAGTGATATTCGGCGATAATATTTTTAGAAATTATGTTTTTATCAAACAAATTTCCCAAAATTAAGTCGCCGTCAAAATGTAAAAAAGGCTCTTTAATTTTAGAAAAAACATATAGCTTACCAGCACACCAAAATCTGGAGGATATATGCTCTATCTCATTTAAATTTACTGTACACGAAGAGTATGGAAATTCTAAAGCATCTATCATTAATTGTTTACCAAAGTCATCTGTTATTAAATGAACATCCTTAAAGTGTTCTTTTAATCGCAGCACGCTAAGTGCCCATGTATATATAAAATATCTTTTGAGTGGAAACCCCCCCATAAAACGACTTTCAAAAGAATTATCATAGGGGTTTTGAAACGGTTTTGACCAAAACGATTGGATTATTTTCATATTAAAATGGTAACAGATAAAAGTACCGATAAAATTATAGACAAAAGAATTATTTTTTTTACATCAATTTGATTTTGAAATAATGAGTAGCAAAATAAGAAAATTGATACGATAGCTGAAAGAATATTGGAATAATTACAAAATACATAAAAATCAGTCTTCTTTAGTTGGCTTACAATGTCTAATTTTTCAAAGTTCTCAAAATCGAAACGGCTCGCCTCATCTTTTAGAAATATCCAAATCATAAGAAACTTAAATATTTCACCGAAAATGAGTGCTACAACTAAATTTTTACAAGATTCTGAAAATGCAAATGCGCTTACATTTATTGCGAACAAGATAGAACAATACCAAGTAGTTAGAATAATAACAAATAATAGTGCTATAGATGTGAAATTACCAACTATTGTTGATGTTATGCTTGATATTCTTGCGATTTTAACATATTCTTTAGGAAAATTCTCTAATATTATCTCATTTTTACAAATACTAACAAAAACCGAAATAGCAAAAAATAGACAACATTGTTTAATCAAAGATGAAAAATTTTGAGTCATTAGTTTATTAGTTTTAAATATAAATCTGATTCAATTAATGCTGAAAAAAAAAGTAAAAATATAGGCAAATACAAGATTTTAAGTGACGTTAAGAAATTATAATGCGAATATTTTTCTTCATTTATGACACTCAAAAAATTACTAAAACCAGTAATTCCGAAAGCACCAAAATAGCACAGGGAAAAAAATTCGGTCGGTGCGTGTAATAATACTTTATATAAAGAATAAACAGTATAGGTGTTCAAAAAGGAAGTGATATGCAGTGATAGTATAAATCCGTTGTAAATCGATACAAAAATACTGACAAGCCCAAAAGAAAAATATCCTAAAAAAGCCAGAATAAAAGCAACAGCTAAATTATTAGATAATATGGTAAAAAAAACTTCAACACAGGTAATAATATCCGTTGTATTATCATTCAAAAATACTTTTTTTTCCATGGACCTGTCAATAATTGCCTTGTCAAAACCCATGTAGAAACCAACTAACCAACAAGCAGCGCAAATAACGAACCCTACTAATATTTTATTCCTCTGAAACATTCTTTAGTCTTTCTTTTAACGTTGGGTAATTAATTGATTTTTTTTCCAATCCACCATTAGTAATAACATTTAAGGCAATCAATGTTTCTGAATATGAAGCTGCTCCCACGATTTTTGATGCGTATTTGTCCGCTTTATATTCAAGTTGTCTTTGGACTAAACCAGAAACTAACATGTATAATCCTCCCAATAAAGCACCATGCAGAGCTACCAGCAAACCCGGTATAGAAGTTGTTTCAAATATTGGAATGAAATGCCTCCCAGAAATGACAGATACCGAAACACATAGAACATTTGATAAGTATAAAAATAATAAATGATTATTTTTCAAGTGTCCATATTCGTGAAAAATTACATTTTTGATGTCTTTTTCTTGCATTTCTTCGAGCATTTTATCACTCAATAATATCACTTTAGACACAGACAAAATACCCGTTGCATACGCATTTACCATATTGTGTTTCAATATTCGGACAACGATTTGCTTATCTATATTCAATTTTACCCACTCTTGATATACCTCACAGATTTTATATCTATTTTGCCTAAAAATAATTAAAAACGGATAAATAAAATATCCATAACTAACAAGAAATGAGCATAAAAGAACTGCAAGAAATACGGCAGCTAATTGGGTTGGATTTTGAAAATAAAATGAAATTGAAATTAAAAAAGAAAAAACTACTGTAGTAAAAATCCACTCTAAAATAATATTTACGATATCAATAGTCGAAAGCAAAACGTATCTTTCTTTATGAAATAATATCGGAACGAACCTTAACACAATAAAAATTGCGGAAAGTGTTGCAGAATAAAATATAGTTTTAAACATCGGAAGTAAATATTTATTAAAAGTTTTAAAATATTTCATTTTAGCAAAATGATTAGGTTGTTTTCATCAAACAACCTAATCGTTCTATCGCTAATAAGCACCCACACCGGCACCAACAAGTCCTCCTGCAAAAGCCCCTACTGGTCCAAAGGATAGACCTAATAATGCTCCAGCTTGTAGGGCAGCCCAACTGCCTATGACTCCACCAGCATATCCACCTGCTCCAGCAGCAAAGGCTCCTACTCCCCCATCTCCGCCGGCTCTCCAACCAAGATTTGCAGTTACTCTACTTTGATTAACCGTTTTCAATGCCCCTATTGAGATAAGGCACGACAAAAGCGATACAAAAATAATTTTTCTTTGAAACATAACTCTAAAAATTAAAAAATTAAACCCGAACAGCTTTATAGTAGGTGTGTTGGGCAAAAAGTGACCTATCAAGAAAGAGAAAAAATTTAGACGGACGCAGAACATTTGCAAATAATCCCTGTTTGAGGCGGAATTCCTATCCTGCTTCGTTGGCTGTTTTTTTATCTTTCTTGACCTCACAAAAATACGCCCATCTTATCTAATTTCAATCGGTCATTTCAGGTCATTTTCGGTCATAATCGGACACTTTCGGACATCCTAATTTCGCATAGATTTCCGAGATACTTTTTGGACAGATTCGCTCCCGCTTAAAAACGATAATTTTGTGTTTTTTGAGCCATCGGCAGAAAGTTTTAACACTTACCCCGTACTCGGTCGCCAATTCGTCGCGAGTTTTTGATGTTAGATGTTGCATACCTTATATATGGTTAGATGTTTAGAAAATAGTGTATTTGATTTCTACTCATCAAAGGTAGCAGCAGCGCAGTTAAGCGACTTTTCAGCGTACCCACGCAAAGCGGGGGGGGGGGGGGTAATTTAATTTTTTTTTCATAAAAAACAAGTTTTAATAGTTTATTTTTGTTTAGGCTTTCTGATGCTACAAGAAAGGCATTTACAAATGTAAAATATTGTCACGAATTTTCCAAATATATTTATGGATTCTTACATGTTTGCACAGTATTTTATGAATTTGCTCTTACGTCAAAAAATAGATAATTTATTGAAAGTCAATAAATTATCTATTTTTTGTTTTTAAGAAGTGGTGTTTTATCTTACCGAAACAGTGTGACATCGCCACCCTTTATCTCGATTTTTCCACTTAATTCGTCCTTGTACTTTATGACATACACATACACACCTTCTGAACATTTTTTACCGTCGCACGTGCCGTCCCAACCTATATTATTTCCTTGATTAGAATACATCAAAGAACCCCAACGACCAAAAATTTGCATACTTAATATTTCTATATTTTGAGTGAACGCCCTAAAAGTTGCATTTTCTGAATATTCAGAATCTGGATAAAAGGCATTCGGAACATAAATTTTGGGCAAACAGCCGCCTATCAAAATATCATCTCTAAACGACCCGCAGCTATTCGTGCTGATTAGCGAGTAAATACCCGGACGGTTGATAGTAATTTTATCATTTTTTTCGCCATTTGACCAAGTATAATTGGGTAGATTAGAAATATTCTTTAGCGCAGCCGTTTCTATCACGCCGTCTTTGCAAATAGAAAAATCTATCCCTAAATCAACATTTAATTTTTTTTCTACCTTGACACTCAAAGTATCTATTGTTTCTCCGCATTTACTTTGTGCGGATAAGATATAATTGCCTTCTTGGAAAATAGTAACCAAAGGCGTTGTTTCTCCATTCGACCAATTAAAACTGGAAAATTGAGCCGCATTGGACGGTATAAATTGCTTCGGTAAAAGACTTTCGCAATAGACGAGTTTGGGCAAGTCCAGCAACGGAAGAGAAGCTTCTTTTACTGTCATCGTGTCGCGAAGGGTACAGCCTTCGTAGGTCGCAGAGACGCTGTACGACCCCGTAGCGGATATGGTGATTCGTTGGGTCGTATCGCCGTTGCTCCACTGATAGTTCTTGAAGCCATCGAATGCTGCAATCTGAAACGGTTGCCAGCTACTACAAACGGACGTGTCAGAGGGCAGCAATCCTCCGTCAGACGACGGAATCACAAACACATTGTCAATATAATAATAAGACACACCGCCATACCCACCTTTGTAAAATGTATCCACTGGAGTTTTCATGAACGGATTAAAGTTGCCAATGGTGAGCCACTCTTCGTCCCCCTGTGCCACGTATGTGCCTGCCACGAGCGTCCAGTTGGTGGTATCTTTTATGAATGTATTGACTTTTATTTGTGGCTCGCCGTGCAGAACATAAATTGCGGTGTCCAAAGACGGGTTAGTCGGATTATTAGTTTCATTATTAAGATTCAAAGGACGGGCAGCAGACAACATTAAACCCCAATTTTTAGCCGCTAACATACTGTTATTATTAATTGAGGTCGAGTATATTTTCTCTGTTATAGAGTCCAAAGATGTGAACGAGGTATAAAAGCCCACACAGTAAGATTTACCTTTATCTAATTTTTTGATTAATTTAGCTTGTATATATTCCCTTGCTTCTACAGTTCGGCTATGAAACGAAGTAATTGCTATTCCTGCGTAGGCTTCACCAGAAAAAGGATATTGAAAACCATTCTTATTGCCTGGTACGGAGCAATGCCACAAATCACTGTAAATTTGGCAACTATTGAAGTAATCTGGAGAGCCTTGAAGATTGCCACTGCACCACTGCGCTACTACTTCTGCACTGACGTAGCTCGTGTCAATGGCGCTGATGATAAATTCGCAGGTCTTGTGTTCTTCAAAGCCGGGATTGGGTACCAAATTTTGCGCAAAAACTACCGAAGGTAAAAATAGAAACAGCATCGCATAAAATGAATTTTTCATAGCAATTATATTTAAAAAAGAAAAAGGCAATAGTTTATTTTTGTTTGGGCTTTCTGATGCTACCAGAAAGGCATTTGCAAATATAAAACATTGTCACGAATTTTCCAAATATATTTTTTGTGGACGTATTTTCACTGTTTGCTTACAAGTTACCGACACCTCCAAGGTGTCGGTAACTTCGGCTCAATCACTCGTGGGAGCGCGCACTCAAAACTAAAAACTACACACTCAAAACTATTCAGCCTCACTTTTCGCCGTCCTCGTTGAGGATTTGCAGCTTCGCAAATTTCAACATAATTCGTTTTTCGGGTTCGTCTATTCCCTCAAACAGGATAGTCGCCACGCGGCTGTCGGCGGCTCCGTCGGTCAGCAAGACTTTGCCTTCTCCGAATTTGAGGTGCAGCACCGTCATTCCTTTCTGAATGTTCGCGCTCGGACTGGGCTGGAAGTTTTTGGCATCAATATTCATTTGCGCAGCAGATTTCAGTTTTGGCAAAACCGATATTCTACCCAACACGCCCGAGCGGGGTTGTTCGCCGTTGCCCGACGGACTGCCGTGGATAATGCCTGATTTGAGCTTGCTGTCGGCGGTGTTGTCCAAGTTTTCGGCGGATATTTCTTCCAAAAATCGGCTCGGCTCGTTGTACCGCATTTGCCCGAATTTGTAGCGACTGTTGGCATACGAAAGCGTCAAAAACTGCTCCGCCCGCGTGACCGCCACATAAAAAAGCCGCCGCTCCTCGTCCATATCCGCCTCTGCCATCGCCATAAACGACGGAAAAAGACTTTCTTCCAAGCCCACCACAAACACGGATTTGAACTCCAAACCTTTGGCTGCGTGGACGGACATGAGCGAAATATGGTCGGCGTTGCCGTCTTCATCGTCCGCTTGCGTGTAGAGGGCGATATTTTGCAAATAAGTCGCCAGCGACTTGTCGGTAGTCGGGATACCAACCACCGTTTCGTCGTCTATCGTGACCAAGTCATTTTCCACAAATTCTTTGATGCTGTCGAGCAATGCGTTGATATTTTCTATCCGCCCGAGTCCTTCCACCGTCGTGTCCGCTTTGAGCGTATCGAGCAAGCCGCTTTGTTTGCTGATATAAACCGCAAGTTCGTAGGCGGTCGCTTTTTCGGAGCGAACAGCGAACTGTTTCATCATGCTGATGAAGTCAGTGATTGATTTTTTGGCTTTCGGCATAGCTTCCACGCTCGCGATGCAGTCCCACATCGGCAAGTTTTCGCGCGCCGCCATTTCGACCACTCTTTCTATCGTGGAGTCCCCGATGCCTCTGCGCGGATAGTTTATGATGCGGCGCAAGGCTTCCTCGTCGTTGTTATTGACGGTGAGGCGAAGGTAGGCGAGCAAGTCTTTTACCTCTTTTCGCTGATAAAACGACATTCCACCAAACACTTTGTAGGTCAGATTGTAGTGGCGCAGATGCTCCTCAAAAACCCTCGACTGGGAGTTGGTGCGGTACAAAATCGCAATTTCGCTGTTCAGAAGGTGGTTGCGATTTTTTTGCTCCACGATGAGGTCGGCTATCCGTTTGCCTTCCTCGTTGTCGGTCATCGTTTTGAAAAGTTTTACGCGATAGCCGCCCGCTTTGTCCGTCCAGATTTCTTTTTTTATTTGTTTTTTATTTCGTGAAATAATATCATTCGCAGCTTGCACAATGTGTTGCGTGGAGCGATAATTTTGCTCTAATTTGAACGTTTGTAGCTTTTTAAAGTCTTTTTCAAAATCCAAAATATTATCAATCGTCGCGCCCCGAAAGGCATAAATACTTTGCGCATCGTCGCCCACCACGCAAATATTCTGCGGACTTCCTTCGTACAAAGACAATTTTTTGATAATCGAATATTGCAAATAATTGGTATCCTGAAACTCATCTACGAGCAAATATCTGAACCGCAGGCGGTATTTTTCACAAACATTGTCAGGATTTTTGTGCAACAAATAAAACAGTTGGTACAGCAAATCGTCAAAATCCATCGCTCCCGAGCGGCGGCAACGGTTGGCATAGTTTTCATAAATTTTGTACAAAAGCGGACGCTTTGCGGTGCGGTCTTGCTCCAACAATTTTTCGTCCATCGCGTAGGCTTTGGGCGAAATCACATTGGACTTGGCGGACGAAATACGCGACAAAACGGCACTGGCATTGTAGGTATTTTTGTCCAAATTCAGCTCTTTGATAATAGAGTTGATAACGCTTTTGCTGTCGTCCGAGTCGTAAATAGTAAAATTGGACGGGAAGCCGATTTTGTCCGCCTCTACCCGCAAAATCCGAGCAAAAACCGAGTGGAACGTTCCCGCCCACACTCTGTCAGCGCGCCCGCCGACGACCTTCGAGATGCGGTCTTTCATCTCTTTAGCGGCTTTGTTGGTGAACGTAAGCGCGAGAATTTCCCACGGCGCAACGCCCTGCTCGATGAGGTGCGCGATGCGATAAGTCAGCACCCGAGTTTTGCCCGAGCCGGGACCTGCCACCACCAACACGGGACCTTCGATAGTGGTGACGGCTCCGCGTTGCGCGGGATTAAGTTGGTCAAGATATGTCGTCATAAATAGTTTTTAGTTTTTAATTTTTTAGTCACACAAGTAACTGCTAATCAATTAGTAAGCCGAAGTTAGCGATACTTTGAGATGTCGATAACTTATAAATTTTTAAAAAAATAAGTCATCGAATGTTGTGAAAACAACTCAAATAAGTGTCGAAAAAAGTTGTTTCAAGCACCCTAAAATCGTCGTCCAAAACGACGATGTTGAAGCCACGCTCGTTGGGAGCGTAATTTTTTCCATCAATCACTATTTTGGACACACTCTCGGGCGTGTCCGCGCCACCCGAAAAAAGCGACACATTTTTTTTACTCACAAAATTACCTATTTTATCATTTTTTAAAAAATTAATTGCGATGTTATTTTTAGCGTCCATTTTTTCCGCTACGAACTCGTCGTGGTGCAAGACGGCAATATACGAACCCCGAAACGGTATTTGTTCGATTGCGAACTTTCTTTCTTTCAGATATTTTTTTGCGGCTTCGCAAAGTTGCGCGCTGCCCTCGTCGCGTACGGACATCAAGACGGTGTGATTTTTGTGCCGAGCGAAAAACATAGCTAAATTCTCCGATGCTATATTTGCCTGATAGTCAGCACCTAAACTCTTCAGATACGCCGAAGCCGCCGCCAAAGCAGGCGGGATTCCTACTATGTATCCATCTATTTGGAACACTTCGAGTTGCTTTTTTGCCACCAACGGCTGCAAACTAAAAGACTCCGTCAAGCTACTCACGAAGATAGATTCGCTTTCGTTGGGCGGCAATTCACCGCTTTCAAAGGCGGCGCGAAGCGGCTTTATGTATTGGTTTTGGAGGTCAATATCGTGGCGCGGCATATATCCAGCCGTGACGGGGATTTTCTGCTCGTAAGCCAATTCGGCAAAACAAACCCAATCGCCGCTTGTCTTGTAGCGCGGACTGTAAGGCGGACACATGACGATTCGCTTTGCATTGGCTGTCACATTTCTCCAAATATCAAAATTAATTTCGCTGTCATACTTCGGCGTATTCTCCACCACTCGCCGATACATTGGGTAAAGGTCGTAGCATTGCAGCAAGGCTGCCGCCGTCAAAATAACAGACAAAATGATTTTTTTTTGCTCCAATTTTTTTATAATTATCCACAACACTCCGAAAGAAACTAAGTAATGCAGCAGCCAAATGTAGCGTCCCGACGAGCGAAAAGTATCTGCCAACGGACGTATTAAGATGCCTTTGCCGACATTCAGCAGCTCGTACTGATTGAACGTGATGACGGTGCTGAAAGCAAAAAGTGTGAGCAGAAAAGTTACCAAAATCAAAAATTTATGGCGACTTATTTTTTTATTTTTCTCCAAAAAATAAAAAACAATCGCTGCGGGCAGCAAAAAAATAATACCTGCGCCGAGATAGCCAAAACCTTCGTATTGCTCCGAAAATGCGTAGGGCAACTTCGGCAACACGTTGGTTCTCCCTTCGGAATTGAAAAGCGCGTTGAGATTGGAAGAGAATTTGGCGAAACCGCCTGCGGCTGCGGCAGTAGTTTTCATCACAAAATTACCTGCCAGCCACCAAGCCGAAAAAATCGCTCCCAACAAGCCTCCGATGCCCGCCAACGCGCGTCCCCAGTGGAGATTTTTTTTCGTAAAACACTCGTCGAGCAACGTCGCAGCCGCCAAAGCGAGATTGAAAAGCACCCAATACGGATGAATCAGCGCGCCCATCACACACCAAGCAAGATGCCACAGATAGCGACTGCGGAGCGATTTTTGGGTGTCGAAATAAGTGCAAAGTCCGCCCAAAATCAGCCAATGTGCGTTTAGGTTGATGTGGTCAGTGCGGGTGAGAAGCACGGGACTTACGGACAAAAAGACCACGCAAAGGAGCAGCAAAAATGTATTCTCGATGCCCCAAAGTCGCAGCAAGCGCACCGCAAAAACGGACTGCAAAACGTAGCAGACCAAAAGCCACCAACCAAAAAACTGAAAATGCAGCGGCAGCCAAGGCGACAACAATTTGAGCGGCATGGCTATCAAAGCGATGCCGCCACACGCACCGATGCCTGTTTCGGTCGGATATGCGTAGCCCGTTATTTTTCCGAATGGAAAACTAAACGGCGTATTGCGATAAAATTGCCACATCGAAAAGTCGCTCGCTCTGTCCGAATCCCGCCACAAAAACCAATCTACTTTTTGTACGTCCAACACTTCCAAACCGTATTTAGAAAAAAATACGAGTGTGCCGATGAGTGCCGCGCCAATAAAAAGCCATGTCGTAGCTTTTATTTTTGTCAAAAAGCTCATTGCGCAGCTTCGTTTTCGAGAGCCTCCCAATACTCGACCGCACGGCGAGTGTGTGGAATACAAATCGAGCCGCCGACTAAATTTGCGACCGCATATACTTCAAAAATTTCTTCTTTTGTAACATTCAGTTCATGGCATTTGCCGAGATGATACTTGATGCAATCGTCGCAGCGCAGCACCATAGAAGCCACCAATCCGAGCAATTCTTTGGTTTTTGTGGGCAGCGCGCCGTCTTGATAGGTTGCGCCGTCCAAACTCCAAAAACGTTTTAGTACTTTGTTGTCTTCGGCTAAAATTTTTTCGTTCATCAGACTTCTGTAATCATTGAACTCTTTTATTTGTGACATATTTTTTATTGTTAAATTTTTTTAAAAAATTATTTTTATTCCTCACACGGCGACCTGAAATTCGCGCAATACATCGTTGAGCGACACTTTTTTGTCCGTATTCTCGGTGCGTTTTCCGATGATGAGGGCGCACGGCACTTGGTAGCTGCCCGCAGGAAATTTTTTGGTGTAGCTGCCCGGAATCACCACCGAGCGCGATGGCACTCTTCCTTTATAAATTACTGGTTCTGAACCTGTTACGTCAATAATATGCGTGGACTTGGTCAGCACCACGTTTGCCCCCAACACGCTTTCTTTTTCTACTATCGCGCCTTCTACTACAATGCAGCGCGAGCCAATAAAACAATCATCTTCGATGATGACTGGCGAGGCTTGGAGCGGCTCCAACACGCCGCCGATGCCTACGCCGCCGCTCAAATGCACGTTGCGCCCAATCTGCGCGCAAGAGCCAACGGTCGCCCAAGTATCCACCATCGTACCGCTCCCGACCCACGCGCCGATATTGACGTAGCTCGGCATCAGGATTACGCCCGACTCCAAAAACGCACCAAAGCGAGCAATAGCGGCTGGCACCACGCGCACACCTGCCGCCGCATAGTTGCGTTTGAGTGGCATTTTGTCATAAAATTCCAACATTCCGACCTCCATCGTTTGCATTTGTTGGATAGGAAAAAAAAGTAAAATCGCTTTTTTTACCCATTCGTTGGTCGCCCAAGAGCCGTCTTTTTGTGGTTCTGCTACGCGAATTTTACCCGTATCGAGCAACTCAATAGTCGCTCGAATCGCATTTTGGGTATCGCTTTCTTTCAGCAGTTCACGCTGCACCCAAGCAGTTTCTATCTGATTTTGTAGTTCGCTTGTCATTGTTTTAAAATTTTATTTTACCGTATTCGTCCTTTTTTATCCAAAAAAAACTCAAAGATAGATTGATTTTGGCAAAAACAATTCTATACGTTGCGCATTTGCCGTTTTTCTTTTCAGAAATCTGTAACTTTGCCGCATGGAAACCTTACAAGCAAAAAAGGACATCAGACAACTGACCCGTACCGAACTCGAAGCTGAATTTGTCGCACTCGGCGAGCCGCGTTTTCGCGCCAAACAAGTCTGGGAATGGCTTTGGCAAAAAGGCGCGCACCACTTCGACGAGATGACGAGCCTCTCCAAAACTCTGCGACTGCAACTGGCGGAGCAATTTGAGATACGCGCCGTGACGGAAGATATGCTCCAAAAAAGCAAGGACGGAACGCTCAAATCTCGCCTCCGACTGAGCGACGGCGCACTGATAGAAGCCGTGCTAATCCCCGTGCCAAACGACAATCGGTACACCGTCTGCGTGTCGTCGCAAGTGGGTTGCAGCCTCACTTGCTCGTTTTGCGCCACTGGACGAATGGGGCGAATCCGCAACCTCGAAGCCGCCGAAATCTACGACCAAGTGCTGCTCGTCAATCGCCAATCTATTGCCGAGTTTGGGCATCCGCTGACCAACATCGTGTATATGGGCATGGGCGAGCCGTTGCTGACGTACAAGAATGTGCTGCAAAGTGTGGAGCGCATTACGTCACCCGACGGGTTGGGAATGTCGCCCCGACGGATTACTGTCAGCACGGCGGGCATTGCGAAAATGATTGTAAAATTAGCGGACGACGGCGTAAAATTCAACCTTGCGCTCTCGCTCCACGCCGCCGACGACGAAAAGCGCAACCAAATAATGCCCATCAATGAAAGCAATAATCTCGCTGCGTTGATGGAGGCATTGGAATACTTTTATCAAAAAACCCAAAATCGAATTTCTTACGAATATATAGCTTTTCAGCGGTTCAATGACAGCCTCGAAGATGCGGCGAATTTGGCAAAATTGTGCCGAAAATTTCCCGTCCGCGTGAATATCATCGAGTACAATCCGATTGACAACGCGCCTTTTCAGAAGTCTGACGCGGCACGATTGGACGCTTTTGCAGATTTTTTGGTGCGGCGCGGCGTGGTCGTCACCGTGCGGCGAAGTCGCGGCAAAGACATTGACGCGGCTTGTGGGCAGTTGGCAAATAAGGGGTAATGAAGCGACAAAAAGTATCGTTTTTTCAAAGTGTTATATTTTCGTAAATATCTGACAATGAGATAGATACGCCGATAGAGCGCAGCTCAAAGGACTGGCTGATGTCGGTCTGAAAAGAGTTGTCCCAAGTATTTTTTTCGACTCGAAACCAACTTTCGACGAGCGGTTTTTTTTGCTCTACGGTCACATATTCACGCAAAGTAGGAGCCTGCTTGTAAAGCGAAAACTTATCGCCTTTGTCGTACCGCCGCGTGCTTTCCGAAAGCACCTCCACCACTACCAACGGATTGACAATCAAGTCCTCACGCCCGTTCCAAAAAATCGGTTTTTCGCAAATAACCAACGCATCGGGATAGACCACGACATTCGCAGCTTCGATGTAAATTTTTTGGTCGCTGTTGTACACCAACAGTCTATTTTTTAGCTGCCGTAAAATAGTTTTGATAGCAAAAGTGATGTTGGTAGCGATTTCGTTGTGTGTTGTTTTTGCGCTCGGCGCGCGAATAATTTGACCGTTGAGAAAAATATGTTTGTGGATAGTTCGCTCCTCGCGCGCCAGATAATCACCCAAAGTGTAAGGCTTGGGCTGTCGTTGGAGCGGAATATTTGCCGTGATTTCAGCTATCATAATTTTTTATTTTTTACAAAAATACAATATTTTTGGAAATAACAACTCAAAATTTTCATTGTGTAGAATATACACGAAGCAACATTAAATGTTAAATTTTTATTTTTTTTGAGAAATAAATGTTAAGAAACTTGATAAGTAAAAAAAATAAAATAACTTTGTGACATTCTTTAAAGATGTTTATTTAAGTTAATTTTCAAATTTTTTATCTTCTTACCATTCAAAATAAATCAATTATGAAAAAAATAATTTATTTCGCCGCTTTGGTCGTCCATATTTGTTTTATTGCAGATCTCCGCGCTCAAAAACACGACTACAACTGGATGATGGGCTATGAAAATGGCGGTACTAATTTCGAATTTGGCGGTATGCGTTTGGATTTCAACTTCAAGCCACCCAAAGTAATCAGCGTCAATATGGGCGGCGGCTATACCTTTACCAATGCTTCCGCTTGCTGCTCCGACTCCACTGGAAGCCTTCTGTATTACTCCAACGGAATGTCCATCAAAAATAAAATCAACCAGATTATGGAAAATGGCGACACCATCAACCCTGGAGAAATTTGGAAGCGCGCTCGCATGAGCAACAGCGGCTATTTTGGTTTGAGTCCATTCAGTTTGCCTCAGCCGGGTCACCCCAATATCTATTATTTATTCCATCAAGGTACCGAATTTACGCTTGCTCGCGACAACGTTTATTGGAAATACCTATATTATACCAAGATAGACATGAACGCTAACGGCGGTTTGGGAAAAGTGATTGTCAAAAATCAGGTTTTGATGGATAGTAGTTTGATAGTAGCCAGTGCGACCAAACACGCCAACGGTCAAGATTGGTGGATTTTGTGTGCCTACACAGGCAGTACCCAACATTATACTTACTTATTGGATACACAGGGCATAAAGGGTCCCTTTATCCAAGATATTGGACCAGCTTTTGATACGATAGAATTAGTAGGTGTCTCACTTTTTTCTCCTGACGGACAAAAATATGTTCGGCACAATGGTAGGCGCGAAATGCGGCTTTATGATTTTGACCGATGCAGTGGCAGCTTGAGTAATTTGAGATTCATCTCTCGCCCTTCCAATCGAGTAGGAGTAGATTTTCTTATATTTTCTCCCAACAGTCGTTTTTTGTACGCCAACCGTGGTAATCCCGGCTGCGTGGTAGCCACGACAGATACGGAAGCCGATGACTTGGTAGCTTCCTTTGATACTCTGATGCCATGGGAAAATAACTACTTCCCAGCCGATTCACCTTTTCAAACCAATTATGGTATAGGTTCGTTGGCTCCCGACGGAAAGATATATTATCCTACATTTTCAAGTACGAAGCGCATGAATGTCATACATCGCCCAAACTTGCCCGGTTTGGCAGCCGATGTAGAAGAAGCAGGATTGGAGCTTACTCGTTATAATAATGGGTGGGCTCCTGTATTTCCGAACTATCGTTTGGGTAGGCTGCTCGGGTCGCCTTGTGACACGCTTGGCTTCGGGGGCGACCCCGACGGCTTCCAAAACACCACATACAGCCCGAAGCGCGCCACGAATGAGCATATTTATAAATCTGAAGAAACAAAACGTACTTTTAGACATACCGTAAGTGACCAACAAGATGTTATGTACTATCCGTCAGGTGTTGCGATGTATCAACTCAATAAAATAATGCCACCCAACGAGCAGATACCGTTACCGCCTAACCTTATACCCATTAGAAGATTACTAAACGACAAAACAGATACTATTTCAGCACCACCAATAAAAAAACAATAGCTATGAAACAGATATTTTATTTTTTGTCCCTGCCGCTGCTCATTTCGACACTTCACGCACAAAAACAACCAGACTATCGTTGGCTGATGGGCTTTCGCACGGATAGTACCGAACAGGGTTTCTACAACATTTCGCTCCGATTCGAGACGGACAGCGTCTATGTAGATTCTGTTAATTTGAATATGAATTTTGAAAGTACCGTTGCCTCTGCTACCGACAGCACAGGAAAATTACTTTTTTATACCAACGGTTGCGAAATTCGTGGTACAAACGGTAGTTTACTTCCCAACGGAAATGGCATCAATCCGGGTACGCTCCACGATTGGGTCTGCGAAAAAGGTTACACCCTTCCCAAGGGAGCAATGGCACTGCCATATCCGGGACATCCAAGCCAGTGGATACTTCTTCATACAAGCGGTCGGTACGACTCTTTTAGAAAAGTAGTGTATGAAAATCTAAACTATACGCTGATTGATATGTCACTCAACGGCGGTCTTGGAGCAGTGTTGAGCAAAAACAATGTGTTGTTCAGTGGTGAAACAGAACCTTTTAGTGTGGTCCGTCACGGCAATGGAAGGGATTGGTGGGTTGTAGTTCCGGTATATGGCAGTAATCAGTACCGATTGTGGTTATTGAGTCCAACAGGTTTTTCAGCTTCTACAGCCCAGAATATAGGCGCAGTGGCAGACTGCCGAAAAATAGGCTCAACAGTTTTTTCTGCCAAAGGTGATAAGTTTGCAAGAAGTAGTAATTGTGTTACGACTGTCTTGGATTTTGACCGATGTGCGGGAATATTTTCCAATCCAATTGATTTCAATGCTGGAAAATTTGTATTTGGCGGTGGCGGCGTAGCTTTCACAAAGGACAGCAGATGGCTCTACACAACTGGACAGCAAACGCTGTACGGCGCAGATTTGACTTTGGCATCACCAACTTTGGATACAGCTTATGCGTGGGTAGTAAGCCTTGGTGTCAGTCTTGGTCAGTTACAAAACGACTGGACGAGTGATAAAATCTATGTAGGCTTTATGCACCGCGAAAGATTTTTAAGTGTTATTGGAAAGCCACTGCCCAACGGTGGTATCGACTTTAGAAATGAAAAATTAAAACTCCCCGTTCCTACAGTAAGAAGTATTCCAAATTTTCCAAACTTTCGACTATTTGATGTATCGGGTAGTCCGTGTGATACGTTGGGTATCAATACTGCGATAGCGGAGGTAGCGCAGCCAAAAGGCTTGCGTGTTTATCCCAATCCCGCCTCCGACGAGCTGACGATAGAGCTGCCACCCAACTTACAGAGGAGCAAGCTGACTTTGAGGCTTCACAACCAACTCGGGCAGACGGTTCACTCGCAAGCGTGGCGAGAGGATAGTCCCACCCAAACCATCTCTGTGGCTTCGCTGCCGAGTGGCTTTTATGTGGTATCCGTGACCAACGGCGCAGAAACTTGGTACCAGAAAGTCATCATCCAGCGATGAAAAAGCTAAAATAATAAATAAAACGAAGTCCCAACAAGAGCTGCGCTCTTGTTGGGACTTCTTTATTTTTGAGCATAAAAATCCTCAAAAAAGTGTCTAAAATAACTCGCCTATTTTTCTTCCTTCCTTATTTCGCCGATAAAAAACTCTGTTCTGTCTAATTGCTGATTATTTTTGCAAAAAAATTAAGATTTTTACAAAAAATAATTTTATGCAAAAAATATACATTTCGGCAGCATTTTTAGTGACCTTGCTTTTTTCTCAAAAAACCTTCGCGCAAATGCCCGCACTCGGCGGCAGCGCAGGTATTACGGGCTATATTTCTGGCTATTTGCTGGATTCTGTGACGCAAAAACCGATTGAGTTCGCTTCGATTGCGCTCTCGCCGAGCGGACTTTCCAAAATTACCAACGGTGAAGTGACGGACGAAAACGGAAAATTTAAAATTTCTAACCTCTCGCAAGGCGACTACGACCTCACAATGACTTTCATCGGCTATCGAGATAAAAAATTGACGAAAATAAAACTGACGCGCGAAAAACCCGACGCGTCGCTCGGCAAGTTATTTCTTTCCTCCAATACGCAACTGCTCAACGAAGTAGAAGTCGTTGGGCAAGCTGCGCTCATCGAGCAAAAAGTGGACAAACTCGTTTACAACGCCGAAAAAGACGTGACCGCTTCCACCGGCGATGCCAGCGATGTGCTGCGAAAAGTACCAATGGTGACAGTGGATTTGGAGGGCAACGTGCAGCTTCGCGGCAGCTCGGCAGTCCGTATCCTCATCAACAACAAGCCGTCGGGCATTATGGCAAACAGCGTGGCGGACGCAATGCGCATGATTCCCGCCAACCAAATAAAAAGCGTAGAGGTCATCACCAATCCCTCTGCCAAGTACGACGCGGAAGGCACGTCGGGCATCATCAATATCATCACCAAAAAATCGAACATCGAAGGGCTTACAGGCACCGTCAATGCAGCACTCGGCACTCGACTCAACAATCTCAACGCCAGTTTGAGCCGTAAGTCGGGACGTTTGAGCATCAACAGCAGCGTGGGCGGCAATTTTTTTGTTCCACAAAACGGCTACAATACGTTTTATCGCACCGACACGAGCAACGACACGACTCGCACGCTCTCCCAAAGCGGTACGAGCGGCGCATCGCGGGGCGGCGGCAGCGTCAGTTTGGGCTTCGACTACGACATCAATGGCTTCAACAATATCTCCTCCACGCTCCGAGTCAATCGTTTTCTCAACCACAACGACAATGTAATAGGAGTGCTTTTTGCAGACCCGCGACTGACCACCAACCAACAATACCGACGCAACACCGTCAATGACTTCGCTATGACGGGCTTGGATTGGACTTCGGATTTTCGGCGGACTTTCAAAACTCCTCAACGCGAATGGAGTGCATCGGCGCAGCTATCACACAACCAAAACAAGCAAATCTACGAACTCGACCAACGCAGCGACACGCAGGTTTTTTTGAACCGAAAAGAAAACAGCGACAACGTGAGTGCCAACGACGAAATCACGGTACAAACGGATTATGCGCACCCTTTCGGAAAATTAGTGACCCTCGAAACGGGCTTGAAAACCATCGTCCGAGTCATCAAAAGCGATTTGAACTACAACAATGTGGACGCAAATGGCACACTTTTACCCGATTTGATTCGCTCCAACCAGTTCAGGTACGAGCAAGATGTTTTCGCAGGCTACGCGTCCGCTACTTGGAAATTGCCGCAGAAAATTGACCTCCGAACAGGTTTTCGCTTGGAGCATACCGAAATTTATGGCGATTTTCGGTCGCCCAACACGGAGTTTGCGGCGTTCCGCAATCGCTACGACAGCCCGATTCCGAGCATCACTATTTCAAAAATATTCAAAGATTTTTCAACCGCAAAAATTAGTTACACGAAGCGCATCCAACGCCCGAGTTTGTTTTACCTCAACCCATTCGTCAATGCCAGCGACCCGCGCAACATCAGCTTCGGCAATCCCAAACTCACGCCCGAGCTTTCGGACGTTGCCGAACTTGGCTATTCGTCGTTCAGAGGCGCGGTGGCGTTCAGCCTCACGGGCTATTTTCGCTACACAAAAGATGTGATTCAGAGTGTGCTGACGGTGCTGCCGAATGGAATATCGGCTACCAGCTACCAGAATCTCGGGCATAGCCAAAATGCGGGCATCAACGGCTTCGGGTCTATCGCGGTGCTGCCAAAATGGACGGTGCGCGGCTCTGTGAATGTGTATTTTAGCCAACTCAACGGCGTGGTGCAGAACGTGGCGACGACCAACGAAGGCTGGAACTACAACCTGACGCTGATGTCCTCGTGGCAATTCAAGGGCGGCTGGGCGGCGGAGTTTTTTGGCTTACTCAACTCGCGGCAGCTGACTTTGCAGGGGCGCAATCCAGCTTTCAATCTCGTAAATTTTGGATTGAAAAAAGAGTTTTGGAAGAAAAAAGGAAGTTTGAGCCTCACGGTCAGCAATCCGTTTGAGCATTACATCAAGTTCAAATCAGACCTAAAGGGCGTAAATTTTGTTCAAAATAGCGAAATCGGTATTCCTTTTCGCTCTTTCGGAGTCAATTTTACCTATTCTTTCGGAAAAGTGGAATTTAAAAATCCGATGAATAAGAAAAAAGGCATCAACAACGACGACCTGAAACAAGGCGAAAATAGCCAGTTCTAAAGCCGCAAAGAAACGAATTACAGTTACCGACACCTTTGAGGTGTCGGTAACTTCGGTTCAATTTTTAGCGGATAAATTGGAATTTAAACAACCTCATGTTACGTAAGTATATTAAATTGACTCATTTGAGCTTGATTTTGTGGTAATTTTCTTGCCCTTTGTCACTTTTTTTTATCCCCAACCCGACCTTCCCCAGAGGGGAAGGAGAAAAAAGTAACCAAAAAAATCAAGTGCTCTGTATAAATTCTAAAGTTTTTGCTTAAAAATCTCATCGGCGCGCGAAAAATACTCGTCGGCTCCGCCAGACTTCAAACAGTTTTCGCTTCGCCAGATGATATTTTTGCAAAAACTTGAATTTCTACAAGGCACGTCTG
>JAYUHK010000058.1:0-19250 GCA_043767025.1 Saprospiraceae bacterium
TTCTACAGAGCACTTGATTTTTTTGGTTACTTTTTTTATCAAGAAAAAAAGTGACAAAAACCAAGTAAATAGCTACAAAAACTAAATTCAAATGAACCAGTTTAAAATCCTTGCGTAACATCAGTAAATAAGAGAAACTAAAAATCTCACGAAATCACCAGTTAAAAAAATTCTAATTTCTTTACCAAAAATGTCCGATATTGCACAAAAAAAATCATGTTGAAAATTGATATGCACACGCATATTCTGCCTGCCGAACTGCCGAACTTTGCCCAAAAATTTGGTTATGGAGATTTTATTCGCCTCCAACATCGGCGAGCGGGTTACGCCGACATGATGAAAGGCGACGTTTTTTTTCGAGAAATCGAGCAAAATTGTTGGGACGAAGCACTCCGAATCCAACAATACGACGCTTTTCAGACACAAATTCAAGTCGTCTGCACCATTCCCGTACTTTTTTCTTATTGGGCAAAAGGACGGGATTGTTTGGAACTTTCGCAGTTTCTCAACGACCACATCGCGGCACTCGTGGAGCAGCGACCGCGCCATTACATCGGCTTGGGGACGCTCCCGATGCAAGATACCGAGCTGGCTATCAAGGAGTTAGAGCGATGCAAAGCCATCGGTTTGCGCGGTGTCCAGATTGGCACCAACGTCAATCAGTTGAACCTCAATGAAGCGCAATTTTATCCAATTTTTGCTGCCTGCGCCGCTTTGGATATGTCCGTTTTTGTGCATCCTTGGGAAATGATGGGCGAGTCCGACATGAAACGCTATTGGCTTCCTTGGCTCGTCGGAATGCCCGCCGAAACCACGCGCGCCATTTGTGCCTTCATTTTTGGAGGTATTTTTGAGAAATTACCTCATTTGAGAGTCAATTTCGCCCACGCTGGCGGCTCTTTTATCCCCACTATTGGGCGCATTGAGCATGGTTTCAACTGCCGTCCCGACTTGGTGGCTCTCGACAATCCCAAAAATCCGCGCGACTACATCGGAAAATTTTGGATAGACAGCGCAACCCACGACCCGCAGTTGTTTCAGTATATTTTGAGCATCGTCGGCGACGAAAAAATTACGCTCGGCTCTGACTATCCATTTCCGCTCGGCGACCTCGAGATTGGGAGTTTTCTCGAAAAATTAAATTTGTCACAAAAAACGTTAGAAAATATTTTTTATAAAAATACTTTGGACTGGTTAGGAATTAAAATATCTGATATTGTGACTTGATTTTTTACTTCAAACTGCATCCGATACCGTTTTTATTCGTAAAAATAGCTTTGCCAAAATCTAACGTGACTCCGCTCGCAGGGTCATTGCGGAGCAACAGTGCGCCGTCCATATCCACACAATCGAGCAGTGGAAGCAGGTGCGCAATCGCCGAAATACCAACCGAAGATTCGGTCATGCAGCCCACCATTACCCGCATATCGAGGCGGCGAGCCTCCGCAATCATACGCCTTGCAGGAGTCAAACCGCCGCATTTTACCAACTTGATATTGATGCCGTGGAACCGGCGGTGGCACTTCACTACGTCTTGCTCCGTCCTGCAACTTTCGTCCGCCACGATGGGCAATTTACTTTTGGCAAACACTTCTTCCATTTCTTCCCACGCCTCTGCTGCGAGTGGTTGCTCAATAAACTCAACATTCATCTGCTTCAAATACTTGGAGTTGTAAATTGTTTCCGCCACTGTCCAGCCACAATTAGCATCTACGCGAAGCGCGGCAGAAGTATATTTTTTGAGGTTTTCGACAATTTCTAAATCATTTTGCGTTCCCAACTTTATTTTATAAATCGGATTGGGTTGGGATTCTATCTTTGCCATCATTTCGTCCACAGTCCCAATTCCTATCGTAAAGTTAGACACGGGAAGTGGTCGCTTTGTAAGGCTCAAACCCCAAGCGGCGTAAAGTGGAAGTTGCAGCCGTTGCGCCCAAATATCGTGTGCAGCCTCATCGAGCGCGCAGCGCAAAAAAGGCAATTCAGAAAAATATTTTTGTAAAAAAAGTTGATAAAAATCTACTGGATTTTTTAGCGAATACGATTCTATTTGCGGACGCAATGCCTCTAATTCATTTTTCATCTCTGTCACATCAACGCCATAATATGAATGAGCGATAGCTTCTCCAAAACCCGAATATTTTCCGTCGGAAAGCTCTACAATCAGCGTCTGGCGGCGGTCGTAGCTGTCCCGTGCTATTTTGAAAGGTTGAGCAAGTTCCAACTCGAATTGGTGCAGATGTAATTGCATAGATAATCGTTGTTTTTTTTGATACGATTTAATGATATATTAGTATATTTGCGTTGTTCGGAACGCGTCCAAAATAAACTACGCATTTTTTTAGTCGCACTCCACATTCAGGTTACAAATATAACTTTCTTTATGACGAAAATACTTTTTTTTCTTTTTGCGCTCTGTTGCGCCGTGAATTTTTCTTCGGCACAAACCCCGACTTTTCCCAACAACGGTCCAGCCGACCTTCGCGAAGGCTGCTACGCGCTTACCAACGCTGTGATTTTTAAAACTTTTCGTGAAAAAATATCCAACGCAACTCTTTTGATTCGGAACGGAAAAATTGAAAATATTGGGCAAAATATTAGTATTCCCAAAGATGCTATTGTAATAAACTTGAATGAAAAAATTATTTATCCATCTTTTGTAGATATGTATTCCGACTACGGAATGTCCGCAGCAAAGGCAGAAGGCTCGTCCCCCGCTCAACGTCCGCAAATGCTTTCCAACAAACGCGGAGCTTACGGCTGGAACGAAGCTCTAAAAACAGATTTTGAGGCATATAAAAACTTCAACACCCAACGCGAACAAGCCAAAGACTACCGCAATAGTGGGTTCGGAGCAGTTCTTACGCACCGTCAGGACGGTATTTCTCGCGGCACTGGCGCGCTGGTTGCGCTTGGCGAGCAACGCGAAAATTTGAGTATTTTTCAGTCGAGAGCGGCGCATTTTTTGTCGTTCCGAAAAGGCACTTCCACCCAAGATTATCCGACTTCGCTGACGGGCTGCATTGCGCTGCTGCGCCAAACTTACTACGACGGACAATGGTACGCTGCGCAAGGAAAAAAAGAGGAAACCAACGTTTCGTTGGAGGCTTGGAACGCCGTGCAGTCGCTCCCACAAGTGTTTGAAGTAGGCGAAAAATTCGATATTCTCCGAATAGAAAAATTGGGTAAAGAGTTTGGTAAGCAGTATATCATAAAAGGAAATGGCGATGAATACCAACGATTAGATGTCGTAAAGGCGACTAAATCCCCAATTATTCTGGGTGTAAATTTTCCAGAAGCATTAGAAGTAGAAGACCCTTACGATGCTCTGAATGTTTCGATAGCAGAGCTAAAACATTGGGAACTTGCCCCCAGCAACGCAGGACGATTGGCAAATGCAGGCATTGAAATTGCCTTCACGACAGCTGGATTGAAGAAACGAGAAGATTTTTTGAGCAATCTTCGCAAGGCGGTTGAGTACGGACTTTCGGAAGAAAACGCACTCAAAGCACTTACTTTTACGCCCGCCAAATTGCTCGGCGTAAGCGAGCAACTCGGAAGTTTGGAGGTAGGAAAAGTCGCTAATTTTATTGTCACGTCGGGCAATATTTTTTCTAAAGAAACAAAAATTTATCAAAATTGGGTACAAGGAAAATTATTTGTTATCAATGAACTTGTGACACAGGAAATTTTAGGTAAATACAATCTGCAAGTCGCAACGTCCGCCTATCAAATCATCGCCAAAGGAAATGCCGAAAAACCAACTTTGACGCTTCGCAAACTCACAGACACGACCGACAGAAAAATAGACTGGACGCTGAAAGATGATTTGATTTCGCTCTCTTTCAATCCCGACGGCAAGCTCGGCGAACTGACTCGACTTTCTGGAACAGTCAATAAAGACCGATGGAGCGGGCGCGGAACCCTGCCAGACGGCACTTGGGCGGACTGGTCGGCAAGCCTCGCCACTGCTCCAAACAAAGAAGAAAAAAAGGACAGCGCAGCCACTAAACCTATGCCCGTTTTGGGCGAATTGACTTATCCGTTTGTGGCTTTTGGGCGACAAAAAATCCCAGTAGCTTCGACCGTTTTGTTCAAAAATGCGACTGTTTGGACGAATGAAAAAGACGGAATTTTAAAAAATTGTGACATTTTAATCCAAAACGGGAAAATCAACAAAATTGGTAAAAATCTTACCGCGCCTGCCGACGCTGCGACGATAGACGGGACTGGCAAACACCTCACGGCTGGCATTATTGACGAACATTCGCACATCGCTATCAAAAACGGAGTCAATGAAGCCTCCCAAGAAAGTACGGCGGAAGTCCGCATGGGTGACGTTATTCAGCCCGAAGACATCAATATTTATCGCCAATTAGCGGGCGGCGTGACTACTTCACACATTTTGCACGGCTCCGCCAATCCTATTGGAGGGCAGACCGCGTTGATAAAACTGCGCTGGGGCTACCTTCCAGAGGCGATGAAAGTGGCTGGCGCAGACGGTTTTATTAAGTTTGCGCTCGGCGAAAACGTCAAACATTCCAACTGGGGCGATACCTATACCGTCCGTTTTCCGCAAACTCGAATGGGCGTAGAGCAAGTTTTTGAAGATTATTTTGGGCGAGCAGAAGAATATCTGGCGGCAAAAAAAACTGGAAAAATACTCCGAAAAGATTTAGATATAGAAACCATTGCGGAGATTTTGGAGGGAAAACGGTTCATCACTTGCCACAGTTATGTGCAGAGCGAAATCAATATGTTGATGCGGCTGGCGGAGCGTCACCGTTTCAAAGTCAATACTTTTACACATATTTTGGAGGGCTACAAAGTGGCGGATAAAATGGCACAACACGGAGCGGCGGCTTCGACTTTTGCCGATTGGTGGGCGTATAAGTACGAAGTGATTGACGCTATCCCCTACAACGCCGCCCTGATGTATCGCCAAAAAGTACTGGTAGGCATCAACTCCGACGACGCTGAAATGGCGCGCCGCCTCAACCAAGAGGCAGCCAAAACAATACTTTACGGAAACGTTCCCGAAGAAGATGCGCTCAAATTCGTGACGCTCAATCCCGCTAAAATGCTGCACATTGACCAACAAACAGGCAGTATCAAAGAAGGAAAAGACGCAGATTTGGTGCTTTGGGACGCAGCACCGCTCTCCGTCTATGCCAAAGCGGAACTGACTTTTGTGGACGGAATTAAATTTTTTGACCGTGCCGAAGACCAACAAATGCGAGTAGAATTGCGAAAAGAAAGAAACAGAATCATTCAAAAAATGATTTTGGTGAAAAAAAATGGCGGAGCGGTACAGCCCGTGCAACCCAAACCCAAAAAACTCTACCATTGTGACGACGTAGAGTGTGAAATATATTAAAATTTTACAAAAAAAACAAAATATGTGACAGTTTAGGAATCATATTACAAAAGCGTAAAACTACTTTTTTACAAGAAAATAATTTTACGTCTTATTTCTTATATAAAAAATTACAGACATCTTGGAAAAGCAATTACAATTTATCCAGCAACCCAAAAACGGTACTTTAAGCATCGAACTTCCTGAATCTTGGAACGACAAAACGGTAGAAATACAGGTGACTTTACTTCCACGAGAGCCGAAAACACTGATTTTTGACCTCAAAGTAATGACCAACGGGCTGCTCTGGATGAGCGAGTCCGATGAAGTATGGACAGTCGGAAGCAAAAAATTTACCGCTCACAAAGAAGACTCCGTCACAGATATTGACTCTTTTTTTAGCTACGCCACGCTTGAGCAAGAGTGGCACGGCGAGATAGAAAAAGAAATTACGATGCGCTACAGTCAACTAAAAAATTATCTAAAAGCTAATTTTAGTGACATTCGGGCAATCAAAAGAAACAATAACTACCATAATATAGGGATTTTTCTCGTCTGCCACACAAGCAAAGGCGACGAAATCATACTGACCACCACCGCCACAGAAACATAGTTTTTATGGAAAGAGATTTACGGACGAACAGCAAATGAAATGCAAAAATGCGAAAACGCAGTTTGTTGCAAGTTACCGACACCTTAAAGATGTCTGTAACTTCGCTTCATTTTTTTGAGGCACAATGCAGCGTGTTGAAAAGAAAAAATAACGCAGTGATTAGATAAATATAGCGAAAAAAATGGGTAATTTATTTTAGATGCGTTCCTAATTTGTAAATTTGGATAAAAATAGATAATTTTGCGTTGCGTTTTTTCGCAATTCGATAACATGAAATTTTTTTTATCTACATTCGGGCTTTGCTGTTGGCTCACAACGGCTTTTTGGAGCTGCCAAAACAAGCCTATTGAGCCGCCGCGCCTTTTCACTTTGCTCCCGTCCGAGCAAACTCATATTGATTTTATCAATCAATTGAACTATACCGAAGAGTTCAATCCTTACACGTATCGCAGCTTTTACAACGGCGGCGGCGTTGCCCTCGGCGACCTCAACAACGATGGTCTGCCCGAAATATTTTTTTGTGGCAACCAGCAACCCAGCAAACTTTATCTCAACAAAGGAAATTTTCAGTTTGAGGACATCAGCGACCGCGCGGGCGTTGCTTGCAAGGGCGTTTGGGCGAGTGGCGTGAGCTTTGCGGACGTGAATGGCGACGGATTTTTGGATATTTACGTCTGCAAATCAGGCAAACCCGACGTTTCCGCGCCTCGCTACAACGAACTTTTTATCAACAACGGCGACCTCACTTTTACCGAAAAAGCCAAAGAATATGGCATCGCCGACATGGGTTTGTCCGTCCATGCCGCCTTTTTTGACTACGACCACGACGGCGATTTGGATTGCTATTTGCTCAACAATTCGCTCCGCACCGTCGGCGGCTACGACCTCATCAAAGACCAACGCAATCTGCGCGACACGCTCGGGGGCAACAAACTTTACCGCAACGAAAACGGCAAAAAATTCACCGATGTCAGTGCGGCGGCGGGTATTTATGGATCCGCAATCGGCTTCGGACTCGGCGTGACGATTGGCGATATTGACCGCGACGGCTGGCAAGATATGTACGTTTCCAACGATTTTTTTGAGCGCGATTACTTGTATCTCAACCAACACGACGGCACATTTCGGGAGTGTTTGGAAGAAAAAGTCCGTGAAATTAGTATGGGTTCGATGGGTGCAGACATGGCAGACCTCAACAACGACGGCTATCCTGAAGTGTTCGTTACCGAAATGATGCCGCACGACGATGGGCGACTCAAAACCAAAGCGTCGTTTGAGAATTGGGACAAATACAAGGCGAATCTGGCGGCTGGCTACTACCAACAATTTCCGCGAAACGTCCTACAACTCAACAATACGGACGGCACTTTTAGCGAAATCGGGCGAATGAAAGATGTTCACGCGACCGATTGGAGTTGGGGCGCGCTGATTTTTGACATGGACAACGACGGCAACAAAGATATTTTTGTTGCCAACGGTATTTATAAAGACCTGCTCGACCAAGATTATCTTAATTTTTACAGCGACCCCAAAGTGATTCAGTCTATTTTGCGCCGCGACAATTCAGTCATAAAACGCCTCATTGACTCCATTCCGAGCCAAGCCCTGCCCAATTATGCCTACGCCAATGACGGAAAAATGAACTTTCAAAACCGCGCTTCGCAATGGGGACTCGCCACGCCGAGCTTCTCGAATGGCTCTGCTTATGCGGATTTGGACAACGACGGCGACCTCGATTTGGTGGTCAATAACGTCAATATGCCACCTTTTGTCTATCGAAACGAAACAAATAATCAATTAAAAAACAACCATTTTCTGAAAATAAATTTGGTAGGCGATAGAAAAAATCGTTTTGGGTTAGGCACTCAAATCACGGTTTTTGCAGGAGAACAGCAGTTTTATCAAGAGTTGGCTCCGATGCGAGGCTTTGAATCCACGACCGACAGCCGATTATTATTTGGTCTGGGGAATGTCACAAAAATTGATTCTATCCACATCGTTTTTTTGGGTGGCAAAGGAATAGTTTTGAGAAATATTGACTCTGACCAAACCATTACGGCAGCCGAAAAAGACGCAACGAGTTCGATTTTTTTACAAAAAAAAGAAAATAAAAAAACAATTTTTCAAGAAATAGCTGCGGCTAATTTTCGTCACACAGAAAACGATTTTAGTGATTTTAATGAAGAGCGATTGCTTTTTCAGATGCACTCTGCCGACGGTCCAAAAATCTGCGTCGGCGATGTCAATGCAGATGGGAAAGACGATTTTTTTGTTTGCAATGCTCAAAATTCGCCTGCTGCACTTTGGGTGCAACAAAAAAACGGGACTTTTTTGCGCAGCAACGAAAAACTTTGGGACGCCGAAAAAACAATGGAAGGCACAGCCGCAGTGTTTTTTGATGCCGACGGCGACGGTGATTTAGACCTTTATGTAGCCAGTGGCGGCAGCGACGGGCGCGATTTGGACGACCGATTGTTTCTGAACGACGGCAAAGGAAACTTCCGAAAAACGGACGATGCAATTCCGCAGGGCAAACCTTTTGCTACGTCTTGCGTAGCTGCCGCAGATTTTGACGGCGACGGCGATGTGGATTTGTTTGTAGGAATGCGCTGCCTGCCGGGAGCCTACGGCACAGCGGTCAGCAGTTTTTTGTTACAAAATGACGGAAAAGGACATTTTAGCAATGTCACAAGTCAGAGTATTGTTGGTTTAAAAAATATTGGACTGATTTGTGACGCAGTTTGGGTAGATACAGACGGCGACAAAGACTTGGATTTGGTGTTGGTAGGAGAATGGATAGATGTCACAATTTTTGAAAATAATAAAAATATATTTACGAAAAAAGTCATTCCAAACTCGTCAGGTTGGTGGAATTGCATCAAAGTCTGTGATGTAAATAACGACGGAATGATGGACTTTGTGGTAGGCAATCATGGGCTAAACAGTAGGTTTAAAGCGACACAGGCGCAGCCAGTGACGATGTATGTGAGTGATTTTGATCAAAATGGTTCGACAGAAGCGGTGGTTTGTTGCTACAATGGCAAAGAATCCTATCCGATGTCATTGCGTCAGGATATGGTGTCACAAATGCCGATTTTGAAGAAAAAATATTTAAAGTTCAAAAATTACCGTGAGCAAACTATTGAAAAGATTTTTTCGCCAGCGCAGTTAAAAAAAGCAGCCAAATATGAAGTAAATACTTTGCAAACGTCACTTTTTATCTGTCAAAAAGACGGAACGTATCGGCAGCAAATACTTCCCGATGAGGCACAACTTGCTCCCGTTTGTGCAATAGAAATCAATGATTTCAACCGCGACGGCAATCTTGATATTTTGTTGGGTGGTAATTTTAGCTACTCCAAACCCGAAGTCGGTACTTACAAGTCTTCTTACGGCTGTCTTTTGCAAGGCGACGGAAAAGGTAATTTTACGACCGTTGCCAACTCCAAAACGGGACTCCGTCTTACGGGTGACGTGAAGGATTTTGCAAAAATAAAAATTGACAAAAAAAATATTATTGTGACAGCTATCAACAACGATAACTTAAAATTTTTAACCTATTAATCGCCTCAAATTCTATTTTGCAATAACTTGAATCAATAACTTTTCTGTATGATTTTTTTGAAAAAAAATATTTTTATTTTTATTTCTATCGCATTCTTTTCGATACTTTTTTCCTGCAAAAAAAATGAAAGCAGCAACACAAAAACACTTTTTACTACGCTGCCCTCTTCGCAAACGGGTGTCACATTTCGCAATGATTTGGAATATAATGAAAAATTTAATATCTACACCTACCGAAATTTTTACAACGGCGGTGGCGTAGCTATCGGCGACATCAACAACGACGGTCTGCCAGATATTTATATGTCGTCCAATATGCACCACAACAAACTGTACCTCAATAAGGGTAACTTTCAGTTTGAAGACATTACCGAAAAGGCGGGCGTGGCAGGCACAAAAGCGTGGGCAACAGGGGTGACGATGGTAGATGTAAATGGCGACGGATTGCTCGATATTTATGTTTGTAACTCCGGCGACATCAAGGGCGATGACAAGGAAAACGAGCTTTTTATCAACGCTGGAAACCTGACTTTCAAAGAGCAAGCAAAGGAGTATGGACTTGCCGACAAAGGCTACTCGACTCATGCTGCTTTTTTCGATTATGACCACGACGGCGACCTCGATTGCTACCTTCTCAACAACTCTTTTCAAGCGATTGGTAGTTTCAATTTGAAGAATAATTTGCGCAATGTCCGCGACACATTGGGCGGTCACAAACTGCTCCGAAACGATAACAATCACTTTGTGGACGTGAGCGAGAAAGCTGGAATTTATGGCAGCGTCCAAGCCTTTGGGCTTGGCGTGACGGTGGGCGACGTGAACAAAGACGGCTGGCTCGACATCTATGTTTCCAACGATTTTTTTGAGCGTGACTATCTTTATATCAACCAAAAAAACGGTACTTTCAAAGAAGATTTTGAACGCCAATTCACGCATTGCAGCGCAGCTTCGATGGGTACGGATATGGCAGACATCAACAACGACGCGTATCCTGACTTTTTTGCGACCGATATGTTGCCCGACATCAATCGCCGATTCAAGACCAAAACAACTTTCGATAATTGGAATAATTATTATTTTAATTATGTCCAAAATGGTTATTTTCATCAATTTACCCGCAATATGTTGCAGCTCAATAATGCCGACGGCACTTTTACGGAGATAGGAAGAATGGCGGGAATAGAGGCTACCGATTGGAGTTGGGGCGCGCTGATTACTGATTTGGACAACGACGGGTGGAAAGATATTTATGTGGCAAACGGCATTTATAAAGACCTTACTGACCAAGATTTTATCCAATTTATCGGCGATGAAGAAACCAAGCGAGCCGTCATAAGTCGCGACACCGTGACCCAAAAAGTAAAGGTGGATTTCAAAAAATTGATTGACGTAATCCCAAGCGAGCCGCTCTCAAATTATGCTTTTTCTAATAATAGAAACCTGACTTTTACGGACAAAGCAAAGGAGTGGGGACTTGCGCAGCCTTCCTTTTCTAACGGAGCGGCATACGCGGATTTGGACAACGACGGCGACCTCGATTTGGTGGTCAATAATGTCAATTCGGAGGCTTTCGTTTATCGCAATGAGGCGAACACACAGCTACCCGACAACCACTGGCTGACGCTTCAGTTGGTTGGAGAAGGTGCAAATCCCTTTGCCGTAGGCGCGAAAGTCACGGCTTATGGGGGCGGACAAACTTTTTATGTGGAGCAAATCCCGACGCGTGGGTTTGAATCGTCGGTGGATTGTCGTCCGCGCTTGGGTTTAGGCGGTCTGAAAACACTGGATTCGGTGCTGGTGGAATTTCCGACTGGAAAAAATGTGCTGCTGACAAACGTTAAAACCAACCAATTTTTGACAGTAAAAAGTGCGGACGGTACTTTGGCGAAAGAAAAAGTTGCCGCGACCGCCAAAATTCCTTATCTGTTTGAAGATGTCACAAAACAGTTAAAAATAAATTATAAACACGAGGAAAATCGCTTTTCGGACTTCGACAATGAGCGACTGATTTACAATATGCTTTCCACGCAAGGTCCAAAAATGTGTGTCGGCGATGTCAATAACGATGGTAAAGATGATTTTTATGTGGGTGGCGCAGCACAGCAAGCTGGAAAATTATTTGTCCAACAGGCAAACGGAACATTCAAAGTCACAAATGAAAGTATTTTTCAAAAAGATGCAGAAATGGAAGACACTGATGCAGCCTTTTTTGATGCCGACGGCGACCACGATTTGGACTTGTATGTAGCAAGTGGTGGCAGCGAAAGCAACCTTTTGGAAGAC
Organism: Saprospiraceae bacterium; assembly: GCA_043767025.1. Classification (GTDB taxonomy): domain Bacteria; phylum Bacteroidota; class Bacteroidia; order Chitinophagales; family Saprospiraceae; genus JAYUHK01. Next base: position 11,817 of record JAYUHK010000058.1, read on the forward strand.
CGATTGTACCTCAACGACGGCAAAGGAAACTTTAAAAAGTCCGAAGATGCGCTTCCGTCAGGCAAACCTACGATGACTTCTTGCGTCCGACCCTATGATTTTGATGGCGACGGCGACCTTGATTTGTTTGTCGGAATGCGCGGTGTTGGTGGTGTTTATGGGGCGCAAGCAGCCAGTTTTTTGTTAGAAAATGACGGAAAAGCACATTTTCGTCCTGTCAATACAGCTATCGCGCCCGAATTGAGTAAGTTGGGCATGATAACAGACGCGCGCTGGGCGGACGTGGACGGCGACGGCGACGCAGACTTAATCGTAATCGGCGACTGGATGACTGTCACAATATTTGAAAATAAAGATAAAAAATTTACGCCAAAAATAATTCAAAATTCGTCGGGCTGGTGGAATTGCCTCAAAGTAGCGGACTTCGACGGCGACGGCGATTTGGACTTCGTCTGTGGCAATCATGGCTTAAACTCTCGATTTCATGCTTCCGAAAAAGAGCCTATCACGATGTATTTTGGTGATTTTGATAAAAACGGAACGCCCGAACAGGTTGTTTCTCAATACATCAAAGGTGTAGATTTGCCGTTGGCATTGCGGCACGATTTGGTGCAGCAAATGCCTTCTTTGAAGAAAAAATATCTCAAATACATCAATTATGCCGACCAAAAAGTAAGTGATATTTTTACAAAAGAACAATTAAAAAATGCGCGCATTTCAAAAGTCAATCAGTTGGAAAGTTGTGTATTCTTAAATGACGGAAAAGGAAATTTTACAATCAAACCGCTCCCAACTATGTCACAATTATCGCCTATTTTTGGTTTAAATATAGACGATTTTGACGGCGACGGCAAATTAGATATTTTGGAAGGCGGCAATTTTCTCCAATCCAAACCCGAAGTAGGAAGCTACGACGCGGACACAGGCGTATGGCTACGCGGCGACGGCAAAGGAAATTTTACAGCAGTTGCGTCCAAAGATTCTGGGTTCAGGCTCTACGGCGCGGTGCGAGATATTCAGACCGTCAAAGTGGGAGGCAAAAACTTGATATTCGTAGTAAAAAATAACGACGTGCTGCAGATATTCAAAAGAAAAACATAAAAGTTTTGAGTTTTTAGTACTTCGCAGAATTATTTGCAACTAAATTCTTACACTTAAATAGATGACATTTAATATTCGACATAATTCGTTGCTTTTCAATAGTTTATGATGACTCAAAATTAAAAACTAAAAACTAAAAACTAAAAACTAAAAACTACTTGTACATTCAGCCTTTTATTTAACCGCTCCAATGCGGCTCAAACATTCTTGCGCCTTGCTCGGATTTCCCATAGCGGTATAAACGGCGGCGGCAGTTTGGTTCAAATTGGGCATCGCTGGCGACATTTTCAACCCATAATTGAGGTAGCGAAGCGCGTTGGTGTAGTCCTTTTTTTCTAAAAGCATCTTACCGATTTTGTCATAAAAAGCCAGCAGGCGAATGGCAGTTTCAGGCTTTCCATTCATGTACTCGAGGTATTGGTCAATGAAAACACCGTTGGTTTTTTTGTCCGTGACCGTCAGTAAAGGACGCTTGGAGAGGAGCGTTTCGAAGCCTTGAAGTAGCTTTTCCGTGTCGTTGTCCAATTTGTACTCCTCCGCCAAAATCCCGCTGTACATGTGGAGCGCAGAACCATAATTGGGCAATATTTCGATAGACCGCTTCACATAATCCCGCGCTTTTTGTATAGCTTCTTTCTGCAAAGCAGGGTCAATCGCCTTTTTGTAGTCGTTGTCAAACAAAGCAGTCGCCATAAAAAGATTGGCGCGCGCACTGTTTTTTGACACTTGGATTGCCGACGAATTGAGAGCAACGGTATCTTTCCAAGCAGGCACCCGAACCCACGTCTTATAGCTGAAACCCAACAAAAATACAGATAGTAGCACCACGCTGACGAGATTGACTCGCTGTTGGCTGCCCATGAGTTTCGGTAGAAGGTCGCAAAAAAAGTAAGCCAAAATAATGCAAAAACCGATAGACGAAACGTAAATAAATCGTTCATTCATAAAAGTTCCGACCGTAAAGGGAATATTAGAAACGATAGAAAGCGTAGCGAGATAGAATAAAATGCCGTAGGCAAAAACGTTTTTGCGCCGCAATCCCCAGAGTGCAAACGCGCCGAGCAGCAAGTAAATGACCAGCGAAAGCGAAGCCGCCCAATCTTTCCAGTACATAATCGGGACGTGGTAGGCGTAATAATCGTGGGTGAGCGGGTGCGGAAAAACGAGCAGCCGCAAGTAATCGCCGAGCGTGAAAAAGATAGTCGCAAATTTTTGTTCAAAAGTCAGTCCATAAAACGGATTGTTCATAATGTCCGTAATTTCTTTTCCGTTGCTCAAGAAATAGCCGATTACGCTGCGTCGAAGCAACAAATACAAGACCGTAGCGACCAGCAAAGGCAGCGTGGAACGCACAATTTTACGCCCTCCGCTGTTCGTAAACACATAAAGTGTGAGCGGCACGACCGCCAAAAAAGTAAGCGCGTTTTCTTTCGCCAGCAAAGCTAAAAAGAATGTCACGCCCGACGCAACGAGCCATTTGGAGCTGCCTTGCGCCACATAGCGCAGCGTATAATAAAGCGTCAGCAGCGCGCCAAGCAAGGTCAAAATTTCGTCGCGACCTTTGATATTTGCTACAACTTCGCTGTGGACGGGGTGCGCCACGAACAGTAGCGAAGCTACAAAAGCAACGCCTACAAACCACATTTTTTCGTCGGATTTTGGAAATATCAGACTCAATACCCGAAAGAGCAACAACGCCGTAAGACCGTATAAAAGAATATTCATAAAATGCCCAACCCACGGACTCAAGCCGAAAATCTGCGTTTCGACGGCGAACATAATGATAGAAAGTGGGCGGTAACGTGCGCCGACGACCAAGTCTTTTTTCTCGCCAAAGTAGCCCTGAAAACTATCGGTAAATAAAATATCGCCGATGCCGCCAAAACCTTTTTTGACAAATTGGTTGTTCTGAACTACAATCTGGTCGTCCAAAACGTACTCAAAGCCAATCGAATAAGCGTACAAAGCGACGGCTAAACCAAATAAAATAGCGGCGGGCAGCCAATTATTTTTCCAAAACTGTTTCTCAAAAACAATGTTGCTAAGCACCGGCGGCGGAGTGGGCGTGGAAATTTTAGCTGTATTTTTGGACGCAACATTATCGCTTGGAGCGTTGCGCTTGGGAGCAGAAGCCGGAATATTTTTTTTAGTTGCCATCGAAAAAAGCTATTTTAGAAGCGTAATCGAGTTTTTTGCACACTCCGCTACACTCCAAAGTAAATAATGATTTGCAAAAGTAGAAAAAAAAGATATTATTTTGAATAGATTAGGAATGTATCTAAAATAAGTACCTTATTTTAGATACATTCCTAATGAATAACAATCAGCTAAAAAAAATTATTTTTTTGCGTCGCTGCTCCACTCTTTCAGTCGGTTTTCGGTGAAAGCTCGAAACGCGCTGTCGGGAGTGCCGAGATATTTTACATAGAGTTGGCGTGCTTTTTTGCGGTCTTTTTCTATCAAATCTGCGTTTTGCGCCAAGCGAAAAAGGGACTCTGCGTCGCCCGTCAAGTCGAGGCAAATTCGGTGCGCTTTGAGGGCAAGTTCGGGATTTTGTAGTGCGCTGAACACCGCAATTTTTTTCAAATAAACACTGACTTTGTCTGAAATTCCGTCATTCAGAGCCGCTTGGTACTGCTGCAAACTCGCCGCAGTGTCTTTCAAAGCCTCATAGGACTGCGCCAGATAGAAATGTGTATTTTCGGTTCTTGTCGGGTCAATTTTTAAAAGCGGCTCGAAGCAGCGAATCGCATCTGACCAACGTTTGGTTTGGAGATAACACAAACCGAGCAGTCGGCGGACGTGAATCGCAGAGTCGCCTTGCAGAAGGATTTTTTCTAAACTTTCGGTGCTTTCGGCGTACTTTTCTTGCCGAAACTGAATCCGAGATTTTGTGTAGAGCAACTTCGTGTTCAGGGAATCTTGCGCAAGCGAAGCGGCTGCGAAGCTGTCTGCCGCCGCCACAAAATTGCTGTCCAAAAGAATGTTGCAAAGTTCATTTACGCAGCCTACGTCGCTGGGATTGTGGCGCAGTGCGAGCCGAAAGTACTGCTCTGCCGACGTTTTTTGTTCCGCTTTGAGGGCGGCAAAAGCATTGAGTCGGTAATAATAGCTGTTGCTGCTGTCCGCCAGAGTTAGCTTTGAGAACCAAGTGCGAGCCTGCTCCAGCTGATTTTCTTTTTCGTAAGTGTTGGCTACATAGTAAATAGCGTTGGCGTTTAGGGAGTCTTGGAGGATAATTTTGGCATAAAAATTCCGTGCCGATGAATATTTGCCTAATTGATATTGGCAAAAACCGCTTTGCGCCAAAATATCTGCATCGTAAGGCATCAGTTGCCTGCAAGAATCCAAAGTGGCGGCTGCCCGTGTGTATTGAAAATTTTGAGTAAAAATTTTCGCATTTTTGAGCAGTCGCAGCGTATCGGAAGATTGAGAGAATAAGCAACAGTGAGCTGCTGCGCAAAAAAATACAATCAAAAAAAGTTTCATCGTTTTCATAGAAAAAATATTTAGAGAAATTAAAATTTAAAAATAATAAGATTTTTTACTCTTGTATATTTTTCCATAATTATTTATTCAAAGTGTTAATAAAATCAAAAAAATAAAATAACCTCCAAAAACACATTAATCAAAATAATAATTGGATTTTTACTTTTATTTGTTATTTTTTAGATTATAATTTTGAAAAATTTTTCAACACAAAATTATAAACTTATTTTTGCCATCAAAGAGAATCTACAAGCAACGGCTTCAAAGTTAAGATAATGTTAATATACCGCTTAAAATTAGGAACTCACACAATAAAGCCGTTATCTTGTGTCCAGAATTCAAATACGTTCATTTTTTTTCACAATTCATAAATCAAAAACTGCCTATAGCAACAGCCTCTACATTATTATTTTTCTTCTTTAAACGAGTCAAAAACATAGTTTATGCAGGTTACAATGCTCAATGATCAGCAACTGATTGTCCAGTATCTGGACGGAAACGAGAAAGCCTTTGAAGAGCTGCTCCTTCGCCACAAGGGAAGAATCTACACTTCTATCTATCTCCTTGTCAAAGACCAAGAGTTGGCAGAAGACATTTTTCAGGAAGTTTTCATCAAAATCATCAATACGCTTCGGGGTGGAAAGTACAACCACGAAGGAAAGTTCGTGCAGTGGGCGATGCGCATTGCGCACAATATGTGTGTGGATCACTTCCGTCGCCAGCAGCGCAAGCCGACCGTCGGGGGAAGTGCGTCCGATAGCTTCGATATTTTTAGCGTGATACCGAGCGGCGACGACAACGCGGAGCAGCTCATCATGAAAAGCCAAACCCACGAGCGCATACGCACCCTTATAGATATGCTGCCGCCCGAGCAGCGTGAGGTCGTAGTGTTGCGCCATTACGCCGATATGAGTTTCAAAGAAATATCGCAGCTGACTCGCGTGAGCATCAACACCGCTCTGGGACGCATGAGATACGCGCTTATCAATATTCGCCGAATGGTGGAAGAAAAAGAAGTACTTTTACAGTAAAAAAACAAAATTTGTGACAGCTGTAAAAATTCCATTCTTCAAAAAAGTCTGTGCCGACGAAGGTACAGACTTTTTTTATTATACCCTAAATAAAAAATATAATACCATTTATTGCAAAATATCCAAAAATAAATCGTAAATTAGTTGCGTGAAAAGCGTCAAAAATCATTTTGATTAAGATGAATTAAGCCGATGAAAACATGGATAAATACTGCGTTTAAAAGCTATTTGAAAGTTCGCTACCGATATATTTTGCACTTCATGGAACACCCCCACGAGGTACAAAGCTCTCTGTTGCGGCATCTGATAGACAACTCCAAGCACACCGTGTGGGGCAAAATGCACGGCTATCAACAAGTGCGCAGCTATGAGGATTTTGTAAAAAAAACGCCCATTTGTGACTACGACTTTCTCAAACCATTCATTGAGCGAATGATGCACGGGGAGCGCGACGTGCTTTGGGGCGGACAGACCAAAATGTTCGCAAAATCGTCGGGAACTACGAGTGACAAGAGTAAATTTATCCCCGTTTCGCCCCAACACCTCAAAAAATGCCTCCTCAAAGGTTCGTGGGATTCTATGACCGTCCGCTACCACCAGCTGCCCGACTCGAAGATATTTACGGGCAAAGGACTCGTGATGGGCGGGAGTTTGCTTCCCTTCGAGCCGTTTCCGAAGACTCTGATTGGCGATGTTTCGGCGTTTATGCTGCAAAATATTCCATCGGTAGGCAGACCATTCTACGCGCCCGACTTCGATACTGCATTGATGAGCAACTGGGACGAAAAAATCGAGCGTATGGCGCATATTTTGACCAAAGAAAATATGGTTTTGCTTGCAGGTGTCCCGACGTGGACAATCATTTTGCTGCGGCGAGTACTGGAACTATCGGGCAAAAAAAATCTCCTCGAAGTGTGGCCCAACGTCGAAACTTACATTCACGGCGGCGTAAATTTTGAGCCTTATCGAGAGCAATTTCAGCAACTGCTGCCTTCTCCACACATCAATTATCAGGAAATATACAACGCGTCGGAGGGATTTTTTGCTATCCAAGACAACTTTGAGTCCGACGATATGTTATTGCTTTTGGACAATGGGATTTTTTATGAGCTGCTGCCCGCGTCAGAATGGGAGAAGCCCAACCCCCAAGCTATCCCACTCGAAGCCGCCCAAGCGGGCGAACATTACGCATTGGTCATCAGCACCAACAGCGGTTTGTGGCGGTATATGCCCGGCGACACGGTGGTTTTTACGTCCACCAAACCGTACAGAATACGACTCACGGGCAGGACTAAACAGTTCGTAAATGCTTTCGGGGAGGAGGTAATGGTGTCCAATACCGACAAGGCGATAGCCGAAACCTGCCGCCAGACCGAAGCGATTGTTGCAGAATACACGGTGGCACCGATTTATTTTTCGGCATCTGGCAAAGCAGGTCACGAGTGGTTGGTCGAGTTTGACCGCCTGCCTGCGGATATTGAAGTGTTTCAGACGTTATTGGATAATAATTTGCAGCGCGCCAACTCGGACTATGAAGCCAAACGATTTAAAAGTATGGCGTTGGAGAGGTTGTGTTTGCATATTTTGCCACGCGGAACGTTCCATCACTGGCTGCGAATGAAAGGAAAGTTTGGAGGGCAGCACAAAGTGCCGAGGCTCGCCAACCACCGCCAGTATGTGGACGAAATTTTGAGCTTAAAAACGCCTTAAGAATGTAAGTAGTTATAAGTTTTTAGTTTTTAATTTTGAGTCATCATAAACTATTGAAAATCAACGAATTATGTCGAATATTAAATGTCATCTATTTAAGTGT
>JAYUHK010000059.1:0-25044 GCA_043767025.1 Saprospiraceae bacterium
CTCCGCTCGGTTCACTATCTGTCCGCCTGCGAAGTTCGCATCTATTTTACAAATTATCGGTATTATCGTACTCGTACCTGCCAACAATGGTCCCGCAAACGTCTTCGTAGCTGTACTACCTGCACCTGCCGTCCAACTTGGGTCGTTCAGCGTCAAACCAGTAGGGATATAATCCGTTACTGTTATATTCGTCGCTTGGATATTACCTTGATTGAATATTTCTATGTTGTAAGTTACATTACCACCAGGCACGTATGGACGTGCGCCCGTTAAGGTCTTCCGCAATGCTAAATCGAAACGCTCTACGAATAAATCCGCAGGGTCGCTGTCGTCTTCGTCGCCGTTTTCATTATTTATCGTATTGTCGGTGTTGCTATTGACTACTCCGCCAGCATCGTTGGCTTGGGTGTTATCGGGTTGAGAGTCAATATCAGTCGGCTTGGTGGTCGTGAGTGGGTCGGTGTCATCGGCATCGCTGATTTCAGCATAGTTGATGATTTGACCACTCGCAGTGCCTGATATGTTGAAACTAATTGTTAATTTGATACTGTCTTTCGCTGCAAGCGGTCCTACTATTGTGCGGACGGCGTTTGCACCTGACAATGTCCACATCGGGTCGTTGAGGATTAATCCAGTTGGAATATAATCAGTCACTTGGATATTTTGCGCAGCAATACTTCCTTGATTGTAAACAGTCACTTGAAACTGAACCGTACCATTCGGAGAGAATGGTCCTGTGCTGATGCGTGTTTTTTTCAATGCTAAATCGAAAGTATCGCAGCCTAATGACTGCACATCAAACATACAGCAACTCGACAAAGTACAAGTCGGGTCTGTGAGAAGCGATGAGGTATAACTGTACCAGCCGCCGCCTTTTATGGTGAGGCTTCCGTTGGCGTTGACTACTGCTGTGTCCACTGAAACTGCGGGTGCAGCTACTTCTACCGACGAACTGGTCGGAGTCGCTGTGCGGAACCATTTGATATTACCGTAGCCGGCTGGCAACGCAGGAACACTCAATGTGTAAGAATCCTTACATTTGAGTTTGATGGTTACTGATGCACAAGCGCGCGAAATATTATTACTGCTGTCTGACTCCACAGTATTGGAGATGGCAGAGGCGGTATTGTAAAACAAGCCCATGCTATCCAATTTCATTACTACTGTGAATGAATCGGCTGCGCCTGCGGCGAGGCTTGCAAGCGTCCATTTCAAAAGACCGCCTGCATTGGTAGGGTTGCCTGTGGCAGATACAAACAACGCATTCGGAGCGGCTGGCAGCGTGTCCGTGAGGACTACGTTGGTCGCTGCCAAGTCGCCAATATTTTCTACTTTCACTCGGAAAGTAACTTGACCGCCTTGTGTTATTTTGTTCATACCTACTACCGTTTTGGTCACCACCAAATCCGCTTGGAATGGATAGAAACCAAAATCATAAGTATGATTATTAACTCCCACCTCGCCCGTAGTGAGGGCGATGGAAGCCGTCGTGCCAGCGAGCGTACCGTCATTATCTCTGATGTCGTTGCCGCCAGCGTTGGAGGACGTGAGACCGAGATTGAGGAGCGGCGTTTGTGGGGAGGCACCTTGCGCATTGGCGATGCGAATGGTGTAGCTGGTATTGAACCCAATACCGACCGACACATTGGACGCATTGAAATAATACTGTCCGCCGTTGGCAGTCGTAGTAGTTCCTACCACTGTGCCGCTGCCGTTGAGCAACTCGACGGTGACACCGTCTATGCCCGCCTCGCCAGCATCTTGAACGCCATTTTTATTTTTATCCAACCATACGCGATTGCCGATTTCGATGGGTGCAGGCGCACACAGCACCTCCACGTCCCCGACACCTGCTGCTTTACCGAAGGTAGAGCCATCGTTTGCTGTAGGAAACAACTCATAGCCCCGATTTGATTCACCCGTAGTGTTACTCAACCAGATAACGCCACTGGAATTGAGATTGTTAGTTGGGTCTATTGCTCCTGTAAGGACTTCATTAGTACCGGGTAATATAGCTATACCTCCTAATGTAATTTCTTGGTGATAACCGCCAGTTGTAGGTAGGCTTGCTGGTAATGCCCTATCTCCAGTATAAAATTCACCTCCTCCTGGTCCCTGTCCATTGGCTCCACCGCCGTTGGTGCCGCAGACACCACCGCTTTCGAGAACATAAACTGGTGCCAATAAAGTACCCGTATTACAGATACGCATAATGTCACCACCCGAATCTGTCCCGTATGCATACGTATTCCCACGTGCGTCAGAATTGCCACCACCACCGCGTGTTTGATGCGACCACCTATCCGAAAATCCCAAAATAATTGCTCCGTCGGCATCAAAAACGATGTCGGAAAGTATAGGCTGCGGATAATCCCTACTTGCCCCAAATGGACCCGCAGCCGCCCCATTCCAGTCATTGACCCAAACATTCCATTGCTTACCCAGCGGATTATTATCATTTGCAGCTGCTCCCCTTGCAAAATCCAAAGGCATATTGACAAGCGGCGTAGTATTGACTACTGCTGCGCCTTCTGGATTGCTGATTTCATACACATAAGCGCGGAGGTTGGCGCGGTCGGCAGGGGTATTAGTAGTACTGTTTTCGGCAGTACAAACACCGCCCACATAGAGCTTGCCATTGTGAACCTCCAAGCCAAAGACCCGAAACACACCATTGGTACAGTTCGGGATATTGGCAGGCACTGCTCCACTAAAATCGCCTACTACCGCCACATCGGCAGCCGTAGGGTTGGTAGCAGGGTTGCCGTCGGCATCTATCGTGATGCGATATACTTTTCTATCAAATAGATTGGTAACAAATAAATATTTTTGATTGGCAGACATATCCATATCGCCAAAGCTGATTTTTCCGACTGCGTCGAATGGATTGTTGCTGCCGTTGATGGCATCTACTAATGGCGTAGCCACTTGGTGCGGATTGGCACCCGTAGGGATTCCGATGGCATTGAAATCAATCAACGGCGTAGTAGCTGATGCAGAAGGATTGTTTGCATTAGTAGTTCGGTATATTACGCCTGTCCCCGCAGGTCCAAACGCAGTATGCCGCTTCATGAAGGAAGCGGAAAACAAAGAACCCGTTGTATTCATGTACGAAATACCCCACACAGCACCTGTCACATTGGTCTTACTGTTCAGATTGGCAGGTGGCGCAGAAGCTGCGTCATTTCCTGTCGGCGTGTAAGGAATAGTAGTAATAGCGTCAACCGTCGGAGAGCCTGCTCCTGGTGAATACTGCACGAGTGCAATAGGCGGATTGGGCTGACAGTAGAGCTGCGGCACATTGACTGCCAAATCTAAATTAGCAGCAGGTGAAGTGACGAAGCGCACGGTAGTACCACTCCCTGTGGCATTGTAGTAGCCATCATAACCGCCCACAGGGAGGTTCGTGAACTCTACACGAGCAGCCGCGCCGCTTGGCACCGCTATGGAGTAAGCTCCTGCGGCATCGGTAGTGGCAGTGCCTATCACAGACCCGAGGGTGTTGTAGGCAGTGACGGTGATACCGGGCTGAAGTGGCTCGTTGGGAGCAGCTGTTTGGCGTGTGCCGTTGCCGTTATAATCCAAAAAAGCAACGCCCGAAACTTGAGCATTGAGTGATGTTGCCGAGAACGCAAAAGTTGCTAAAAGCAATCCTGCATAGGCGATGAGATGTGTGAAATTTCGTTTCATAATTATTAAGTTGCTGTTTATTTCCATATCTCTCCACGAAATTGAGAGTGTATGACAATGCTATTAAAAAAGTGTTAAATTTTATTTTTATAGTTCCACCTGAAAGAACAACTGCGACGGCAGGACACAGCCCTGACGCACACAGTTTTCTACGAAAACCAATGTGGAAATCTTTTACGATAAATGTTTCTGTTTGAAAATAGGAGGACGCTATACGACGCTTATTTCAGCGATAGCAGGAAATACTGACTGACTAACTTAAATCGTAAGCTACAGCTTACAAAACTTCCTTTAAGGAATATATATTAAAATTGAAATTTTTAAACTACCATTTCAATCAAAAGAAGCTGTACTTCAATGTGCACGCTTCAAATAATTGAAATTAAAAATGCTTTTATGTTGATAGTTTGTTTAGGCAGGATTGCCTCAAAAAAATAGAATGGGAGAGCTGTGTGAGCGTCTTTTATTTCTATACTGCAAATGTGCATTAGTTTTTTGAGAAGTCCAAATTTATTTTTACTTTTTTACAAAAAAAATGAAAATAAATAAAAAATGACTGGTTAGAGCCAGCCGATGCCACAAAAAATTTGTTTGGAAGGTCATTGGCGGCTTGTGAGCGACCAACAAAGTTCTATATTCCAAAAATGATGCCGAAAATCATAAATCTATCTTTTTGTGCGCAAAGGAACTGAAAATGATAAAAAAAAGTAATTTTATTCCACTTTTACACATATAGTATGTAGCAAAAAAAAAAGTCCAACGCCTGTGGTGGCGTTGGACTTTTTTTATTTTTTAGTCGAATGATTCTACTTTCTTCTGCCTTGCACCTCCACGTCGGGTTCGTTGAACTGTGTGACGAGGATTTCGGTACGGCGATTGGCTTGGTGCTGCTCTTCGGTGCAAGTTCCGTTGTCACGGATTTTGCAAACGCAGCTGTTGGTCAGTTGTCGCTCGCCGTAGCCTTTGGCTTTGATTCGGCTGGCAGCTACGCCTCTTGAGATGATGTACTTGACCGCACTTTCGGCGCGGCGTTGAGAGAGTCGGTCGTTGTAAGCGTCCGTACCACGGCAGTCGGTGTGAGAACCCAACTCGATAGCCATACTCGGATAGCGTTGCATATACCCCACTACCCTATCCAACTCGGGCTGCGCATCGGCACGAATATTCGACTTGTCGAAGTCATAAAATATATCTTTCAGGACAATAATCTGTCCCTGCGTGAATGGGCGACGTGGCTCTAAATCCAGCGTAGCGGTTTTCTTTGGTGTTTTTTCGCAGTCAATTCCTTTGGTAGAAACATTGGTGCGCTCCTCGAAAAAGCCATCTTTGGTAACGATGAGTTCGTAGTCGCAATCACAATCAAGTGCAGTCGTGAATTTTCCTTTGGCATCGGTCGTAAACTCTTCGGTTTTGCCTGTACAACGGTTGAGCAAACGCACTCTTGCTCCCGGAAGTGGCTCGCCAGTAATTTTGTTGCGCACCAACCCTTCAAACGGAACGGCGGGCGATTTTTCCATCGGAATCCGATACTCTTCGCCAGCCATGATTTCGGGCGATTCGGCAGTCACTATTTTTGATTTGTAACCTGTTTTGGAAAGTTCAAATTTATATTTGCCGCCTTCGGGCTTTATTTCGGCGATAACTTTTCCGTCTTTGTCGGTTATCATTCGGCGGCTGCCGTTGGCGTCGTCTATGTCTATAATATTTACGATTACGTCTTCTAATCTTTGGTTGGTTTTGGCATCATAAACTACGATGCGACGAGGTTGCGCACGAAGTTTCGTTTTGTCCCAACTGAACGAATAAATATCGTCCAAGCCTTTTCCGCCCGAACGATTGGACGTAAAATAACCTCCTTTTTCGGAAGAAGTCGTAGTGATTCCGAAGTCGTCGGCAGCGGAGTTGAACGGTGCGCCCATGTTGATTCGCTTTGTCCAAGTGGATTCGTCGCCTGTTTTGTTTGCTTTATAAATATCCAAACCGCCATAGCCCGCAAATCCGTTGGAGGAATAATAAAGGGCATCGTCTTCGCCGATGAAGGGAAAAATTTCGTTGTCCGCACTATTGACTGTGTTGCCGAGATTTTTAGGTTCGCCCCAAACGCCGTCGGTAATATTGGAAACATAAATATCCATACCGCCGAGTCCGCCCGGACGATTGGAAGAAAAATACATTCGCTTGCCGTCGGCAGAAAGTGTTGGGTGCGCACAACCAAACTCGTCGCTGTTGAAAGGTAAATATTTTATATTTGTCCAGCGACCGTTTTTGAGTTCGGCGGAGCAAATTTTTAGGTCTATAAGTCCGTCCGCACTTTTACCTTTGTAGTTGTTGCGCGTAAAATACATGATGTTGCCTTCTTTGTTGAAAGTTGGCACGCCGTCGTGGTATTTTTCGTTGAGGTCTTTTTCCATCGCTTCGGTGTCGTAGCCGCCTTTGTCATTTTTTTTGACATAAAAAAGGTCGGTAAAATTTCCGCGCGTCCATTTGTCGCCGCACTCTACGCAGAGGTTGGTTTCAGGATTGTATTTGGCTGCGCCGCCTCGATTGGAGGTAATGACCAAACCGTCGCCGAATTTGACGGGCGAAAAGTCGAGTGCGGTAGAGTTGGCGAAGTCCGCATTTTTGACCTCTACGCCCTCGCGGTTGAATTTTTGCATCTCTGTGCAGTTGGTCACGAAGCCGCGATTGGCTTTGGTGGTTTCGTCTGCCGTCGCCAAAAACTGGTTGTAGGTGCGGACGGCTTCCTCGCATTTGCCATTGCTCAACAAGACCTGCGAGTAGCGGAGCAGTTGCTCTGGCTCTTTGTTGTCGGACATGAATTTGGCATACCAATATTCTGCCGTGCGGGTGTCCGCATTGAGGCGATACGAGTTGGCGACTCGCATAATTTCTTCTTTCGTCAGTTCGCTTTCTTTTTTATCTTTCAGAATTTGAGCTGTGGAGGCTGCATAACCCAGCTGGTTGTAGAGCTTATCGGCACTGTTTTGCTGCGCCAATAGCCCTGTCGTCGCTATTGCCACACACCACGCTGCCATTATCCATTTTCTTATATTTTCCATTTGTCTTTTTTTTAAAATAATTTAAGATAAGAAGGAGTTGAGAATCGGAATATGCAAGTCGGAGGGCGTAAAATTTTTTCTCCTCACTTGTATCTTCCAGATTTTCTATGTTTTAAAAATAGCGTATGTGGCGTATTTTTTCGTCTTTTCCGCAGCAAATAAACAAGTATTCTACCATGACCTCAAAGCTACCGTTGGTGTAGTTCGCCAATTTGGAAACCGTAAAATCGTAGCCCAATCCTGCGCGGAGGTTGCTGTTGAATTGGTACTGCAAAAACGCATCTATCGAGTCGTCCGCTCGGTACGAAACTCCAAGCCACAGCGCGTTGCGAAGCATAAAACTCGCATTGGCTACCCATTCAAACGGCGCACTGGGATTGTAGCTGATGAGGACAGAGGGGCGAAATTTGACATCTTTGGTAAGGTCAAAAACCATACCCGCCATTCCGAAATAGGTGCGTTTGTCTTTGGGATTGACACCACTGTTCAAACCGTCTTTGCGATAGTAGGAAGTTTTGAGCAATCTTGGTGCCGATATTCCTGCAAAAAAATTGTGTTGGTAGTAATAAATGCCTGCACCGAAGTTCGGGAATATTTTAGAGTCATTGGCATCTGGAATAACGGGGTCTAAATTCGCCGCAGTAGCGGGGCGTGCGTCTTGCCAGCGCGTTTGAGTGAACTCGAGTTCGCCTTGAAGACCGAGACTCAAGATTCCTTTCCCCGTTTTGATGCGGTAGGCATACGCCAAAGTACCTGCTACGTTGTTGAGCAAGCCGATTCGGTCGTTCACCAATGTCAAACCGATGCCGCAGCGATTGGAGGCAAAAGGCGTGTGCGCACTGATGACCGCTGTGTTGGGTGCGCCAGCGAAGCCCGTCCATTGATTGCGGTAGAGCGCGGTAATGTCTAAACATTCTTTGCTACCTGCGTAGGCGGGATTGTAGGCTAATTTGTTGAACACGAACATCGAGTATTGAGGTTCGTATTGTGCCGATGCGGTGAGTGCGGCACTTAACAGAATGAGTATGTTGAATATTTTTTTCATTTTTTAATATTTTTTAATTTTTTACCCAATTTTCAACCGCCTGAAAGCGATTGAAAATTGGATAAAAAAATAGAAGATGAGTTATTTTTTAGCGGACGATGGTTAAGTAGCCTTTTTTGACGGTGTCTTTGTTCGGGTCTGGTTTGAACACATAGAAGTAAGTACTCGCTGGAAGCGGCGTTCCTTTGTACGTTCCTTTCCAGTCGTTGGCATAAGGTTTCTTTTGGAACACGCAGTCGCCCCAACGGTTGTAAATCAACAACTCGTTTTCGGGATACCTATCTACACAAAGAATTTCAAATGCGTCATTCGTACCGTCGTCGTTGGGAGTGATGATGTCAAAAATATCGCACTCCAATGGACCTTGCACTCGGAATGTCACCAATGCAGTGTCACATTCATTCGGACAGTTTGGATTGCAAATTTTATACACCAATTCGTCTGTTCCTACGAAATGCTGGTTCGGGTCATAGTTGATGAGGTTGCCTACGACGGTTGCGGTACCGTGTTTGGGCGGCGTGATAATAACAATCACGGGACTCGTACCCACCAAATTGTCATTGTCCAAAACTGTTGCTTTGAACGGGTCAGGTTTATCGGTTTCTAACGTGTAGTTATCTGGATTTGCTACTGGCGTTCCGCCGATGACTACCAAACTCAAGTTGGACGTATCGGTAGCGCACTCCGTAGCTTTGATGACCACATAATATTGACCAGCGTTGGCGGTCGTCACGTTTGGAATGGTCAGGATATATCCTGCATTGTTAAATACTACGCCATTCGGTCCGTACCAAGTGTAGATAGCTCCCGGGATAAGCGGTGCTGTCAATACTAAATTACCTGTTGGGCAGAGCGGTCCGTTGTTGGTCACGCCTACTGCCATTCCCTTACCCAGCACCATGATTTGCAATGGGCTGGAAGGCAACGAAGTACAACCGTTTTGAGTGACGGTAACGGAGTAAAGTCCAGAATTTGCTGGCGAAGCGTTGTTTATTTTAAATGTATTGGTCGGCGTGGTTGCTAACAAGACATTGGTGGTTCCGTTGTTGAAATACCAACTGTAAGTGCCGCCTGCGACCGGAGTTGCTACCAACTGTATCATCTCGCCTACGCAAACCATTGAGTCAAGAGCAGATAATTTGGGTGCGACGGGTTTATCAATCACATTTACCTGAACAAACTGCGGCGTAGATTGGCAGCCACCAGCGATGATGACTAAGACGTAAGTGCCACTCGTAGCGGTCGTAGATGGAAAGATGCAGAAAGGAAAAGGTCCTTTTGCAGGTGCTTGCCCTGCGAAAATCGGCACTTGCGGATTGGCTAATGAAAGCCATGCGTAAGTAACATTTCCCGTTGCATTCGGCGCACCAAGTCCGCTCAAACAAATGCTGTCGCCTGCGCAATATTGTCCGCTACCCGAAGTGGAAACTACTACTGGAAGCGGCGTAGCGACAACCGTGACAGTTGCTTTTACGGTCTGTGTGCAGCCCTGAATTTTGACCGTCACCTCGTAAGTTGTGCTGGCAGAAATCGCTCCAACCGTTGGATTTTGAAGCGTAGAAATGATAGTCGGACTTCCGACTATTCTCCATTCGTATAAGACAGTTCCTGTTCCGCCCGATGTTTGTGCAAAAAGCTGGACGCTGTCTTGCGTAGCGCACACTGGACTGTTGCTGCTTACTGTCACCGTCGGTAAAGCATTGACAACAACATTGACTGGTTGAGAAAAATCAGACGCGCAGCCATTCACAGATATTTTGACGCTGAATGGTTGAGGACGATTGGACGGTACTTTCACGGTATTCGTAGTAGAAGTAAGCATCATGCCTGCTCCGTCAAACCACATATAAGATGCGCCTACGATGTTTTGCGTGGTCAGCATAATACTGTCGCCTGCACAGACGGGACTGTTTGTCACTATCGTCGGCGTAGCTGGTTTGGGTTCGACATTTACAAAAACAGAAAGCGGGTCGGACATACAGCCGTTTTGGGTCATCAGCACCAAAGTATAGCTGCCTTTATCTGTAATACTTGCTGTCGGAATAGTCACAGAGTACGGTCCGGGTGCGGCGGCGTTGCCCGTAAAGGTAAAGCCGTTGGGTCCAGTCCAAGTATATTTTACGATTTCTCCTGTCGCTGGTACGCTGCTGGTCGCGCTCAAAAGCACGTCCGCACCCACACAATAATCGCCTGCGCCGACGATATTAGCTATCGTTGGTTTGGCAAGAACGGTCAGATTGACTGCTGCGGAATAAGTAAACACGCAACCGTTGGAAGTAGTCAATACGAGATTATAAGTTCCTGTGTTGGCGGTTTGTGCATTGACGATGTTCAAACATACGCTGTTTCCTGTCGCAATGCCGCTTAATGTAATATTATTCGGACCTGTCCATACAAAAGTCGTACCCGCAGGAATTGCATCAAAAACAACACAGGCGTTGGAGGTAGTACTTGCGCAAACCGACGTAGAACCCGAAGCTCCCGTAATAGTTGGTTTTTGAGTCACATTGACTGTCGTGCTGGCTACATTGGTAGAAGTACAACCGTTCAAAGTAACCGAAAGTAAATAAGTAGTCGTGGCACTGACTCCCAAAATAATCGGATTTTGGTTGGTAGAGATGACCGTGTTACTGCCTTGTACTGTCCAAGCATAAGTGCCACCGCTCGGCTGTGCGAACAGGTTGGCATTTCCGCCCGTGCAGATTGTACCGCCGTTGGTAGCGATTGCAGTCGGAAGTTGATTGACCGTAACATTCAATGGCGCGGAAGCTGGCGAGTTACAGCCATTGGCAGCCACAGAAACGGTGTAAGGACTGACGACAAGATTTCCTGCTACTGCGAGCGTATTGGTAGTGGTAGTTACGACATTACCTGCTCCATTTGTCCAAGTGTAAACGCCGCCCGAAAAACTCGGCGAAGCCGTCAGTTGTAGCGTTTCATTGACACAAATAGACGTTGCAGCAGCCGAAATCGTAGGTGCTGGTAATTGTCCGCCGACGCTCACACTCACGGATTGTGGTGCAGACGAGCAGCTTTGGTTGCTCAATATCAGCGTATAATTTCCAATTTTTGTATTGTCCAAAGCTCCTAAATTCGCAGGAAATGGTCCTGAAGCGGGAGCGGTTCCAGTGGCAGAAAAGCCATTGGGTCCTGACCATAAATAAGTCACATTGTAGGTAGCTCCTGCTACTCCGTTGCCTACAAGTGTTACGTTGCTACCGATGCAGTAAGCACCACCACCAGTGATGGTAGTAATAGAAGGCGTAGGGACGACGACGACGGTAGTCATATCGAGTCCGTCAGAAGCACAGCCCGGTACGCTTACTCGAAGTTTGTATTCCGTATTGACGGTAATACTATTGAATGTAGGATTTTGTTGAGTAGAAAGCACCACACCTGCGGCATTTGTCCAGGTATAAGTAGCATTTGGGTTGGTCTGTGCGAACAATGTCACGCTGCCACCCGAGCAAATTGGACCCGAATTGGTCGCTATGGCGGTAGGTGCTTGATTGATAGAAACAAAAATAAGCTCCGACATCGGCGATTGACATTCCGCAGTAGTCACTTTCACAGTGTATGGAGAAACCGCATAAATCGCCGATACTGAAAATGTAATATTTTGCGTATTGAATGGCAACACCACTCCGTTGGCATTTGTCCAGATGTAAGTGGCTGGCGTACCTTGCAACACTGCTGGATAAGGAGCTAACACACTCAACTGAACATTGTCGTTGGAGCAAGTCGGTGAGTTGGCAGATACCATCGGTTTGGGCAGATTGAGCGTACAAGCTACTGGTCCGCAGCTATCTACGATAGCAATAGTGAGCGTCCCCGTACCGATTTGAGGATAAGAGAGGTAAGTCCAATAATCTTGCATTACTCGGTTGCCAGAGTCGTCGTTGTATTGGAAAGAAGTTGTGGTTGGGAGTGGATTGCCGGGCGTGCCGCCGCCGCTCACTACTCCGCCAGTATTTGAAAAATCATAATAGACTGTGTCGCTCGGAGCGTTCAATCCATTGAGGCGCGTAAAAACAATTTGTCCCGGACAATTTTCTACATCGTCCAACATAATATGAATTTCTCCGCCCCGCAAGTCCAAGCGGTAGCTGAATGTAAAGTTGGGTTGTGCCGCTACATTGACACCAAGTCCATTTTGTCCATTCCAGAGGATAGAATCACGTCCGCCTGCCACAATCTTGTAGAGGGTAACGTCCACAGGGTCTGTAAAGCTGCCGTTGTTGTTGAGGTCTAAAGCCAGCTTGACGGTGCCCGACACATTCGTGACGAACTTGATGTAGCCGCCTTGCCCTACTTGGGTCGTATCGCCGTTACAAGCAGTTAGAGGGCTGCTGGCATTGAATCTGAAGCTATCAATGGAAGCGGTAAGGCTTGCTGGCGGATTGAACAACCACGTCATATAAGTATCGTTCCGAAATACGTCCGTCACCATTGCCGTTGCGGGCATCGTGGGGTCAGGCGCATTAAAGAAAATTTTATTATTGATGATAGAACCATAATCGCGCGCTTGCGGCTCGTATAAATATTTTCGAGCAGGCAGCCACGTCATAGGATTGGAGGAGCGCGTAAAACCAACAGTGTCAATATCCGACGAATACGAAGGCTGTTGATTGCCGAAGGTAAGTCCTACCGTATTAGAAGATATTGGAAATCCCCACGGCTTTACGTCCTTGAAATCAACTTTGTACAAAAAGCCGTCTTTCGACAACACATAATATTTAGGCGAAGTAGAAAACTGCGTCGTAATACCAGTTTCATTGACGATAGAAATTTGTTCATTGGTGAATAAACGTCCCTTGAGAAGCGTGCCGCCGCGATTTCCGGCTGCACCTTGCGACACCGTCACGTCCCATGCCAAAACAACACGATTGGTAGCAGGCTGGTTGGCGTTTTTGGTCCAAGGCTGATTGTTTAGCAAATTTGCGAAGCCCAACGCACCGCTGTAGGAGGGATAGTCAAAAGTCACTGTCCAGATGCCTTCTTCGGAAGCTCCTGCTTGGACTACGCCCGGCACATAACCTGCGCCGAGGGTCGTACCGCCACCGGTGGGTCCGTTTTGCTCTTGCGCACTATTGTTAATGATAGCAGTAACGCTACCAAAACTACCTGCGGAAAAGACTGAATGAACGGTGCCGTTGGGACGATAGACGCGGATAAGTCCGCCAATATTGAGTCCAAAATTATTGAAGCCTAAATGGCTCGCACCGACATTGATGAATTCACCGGAGCGCACAAAGACCTTGTGTTGCGGTCGGCTGGCGGCATCTAAAAAGAGGCGATAGCCGGGATAGTTGATAAAATCAACGGAGCCTTCTGCGAAGGCGGGCGCGGTTTGCAGCATCCATGCTGCAACGATTGCCAATATCCAACAACTGTGTTTCAGAGTATTCCTGAAAGGATTGAGGAAAGACCATCGCCGCTTGGGTGATTTGAGTCGCTGTTGAGTCATATTTACTTGTTTGGTTTTTCAAAAAGTTGAAAAGGAATAGATATTGCGTTTTTGGAACGAAAAAGTGACTATAATTTTTTTAATAGAATAATACTACAGATTACTATAAAAAAGACGGTTAAATTCTTGATTGGTCACAACATACTAATTTCTAACCTCAAATATAGTGCCTTTTATTCACATTTAATAATATTTGATAAATATTTAATATAATAAATATTCTAATTTCTTATATTCGATTGCTACCAATATTGAATAAGGCGGAAGTCGTGACAAAATAAAGATTTTGAATTTGTTAAAATTACTTCGTCTTTTTTCTAACATTCTGATTGATGATTCCTTAACGCTGCCTCAATCCACAACGCTGCCTGCCGTTGCTCCTTTAAAATGCCATTAACGTTTTATTCACAATTAAAAAATAGACTGTCACGCTTTTGACGAAAATAAAAATATTTAATTCTTAATGTTTTATATTTCACCCAAAAAAAAACTCGTAACTTTGTCCTATGAATATAGAAATTTTACAGCGCGAACTCCTCCTACGAACTTCTCGCTCGGGCGGCAGTGGCGGACAGAACGTCAATAAAGTGGAAACCAAAGTCGAGTTGGTGCTGAATATTCGCAATTCGGCGGCTTTTTCGGAGACTGAAAAAACGCTCATCTTCGATTGTTGGGCTTCTAAAATAACCGCCGATGGCAATTTGAGTGTCACCAACCAAACGGAACGCTCGCAACTTTCCAACCGCATTTTGGCAGAAAAAAAACTGCTCCGGCTGCTCCGAAAAGCCCTCCAACCGCCCAAAGCTCGTCGCCAAACTACCGTTTCCTACAACACTTTGATGAAGCGGGCGCGCAACAAGCGCATCAATTCCGAAAAAAAAGCCAACCGCCGAAGTATCCGATTGGGGGATTAGAGCCTTTGAATATTTCCACAGAATTATTTGACAATTACATCAATAAGTGATTGCAAAGAATTAATTGTAATTATATAATATTGTAAATAATTGATTGTCAATTATTTATGCGACTAAAAATTAATAACTGATGTTACGCAAGGATTTTAAATTGTTTCATTTAATCTTAGCTTTGTAGCTATTGACTTCGCTTTTGTCACTTTTTTTATCCCCAACCCGACTTTCCCCAGAAGGGAAGGAGAAGAAAAGTAACCAAAAAAATCAAGTGCCCTGTATAAATTCTAAAGTTTTTGCCTAAAAATCCCGTCGGCGAGCGAAAAATACTCGTCGGAACTCCGCCAGACTTCAAACAGTTTTCGCTTCGCCAGACGATATTTTTGCAAAAACTTGAATTTCTACAAGGCACGTTTGAAAAGGCAGTCACATTGTATAAAATGCTACTTGAAATTTTAGTAAAAAGATTTTTTGCGTAACGTGAGTTATTAAGGAATTAGTTGTAATATTTTTTTGTAAAAAAAATTACTCTGTGAAAATTATTCTGTGAAACAAAAAAAGGAACTCAATGAATTTTCATTGAGTTCCTTTTTAATATTTTTTTGGTCGATTACCGCTAAATATTACTTTACTTTCGCCGAAATTCTTTCCAAAAACTTATCTGCATCGCGACCATCTGGGGAGCGTGAATATTTTTCTTTCAAAGTCTGATAGGCTTCTTTTGCGCCAGCAAAATCTCCACTTTTTTCGCTCAACATCGCTACTTTTTTCAAATAATAAGCTGTCAGAAGTTCGTGGTCGCCAGAGGAAACAGCTTTTTTGTAGTAGCTCATCGCCTCGTCCATTTTGTTGAGTTCAGAATAAGCGTCGCCGAGTGCGCCGTTTTTCATGATGGGAGCCACGTCACCAGAAGCCGAAAATTCTCCTAAATATTTCGTTGCGTTCTCAAATTGTCCCAAATTGAGGTAAGAAACACCCGCATAATACTTCGCCATATTGGCAGCCGGAGTGCCACTGTAGCTGCTGATAATATCCAAAAACCCGCTGAAACCGCCGCCCGGATTGGTGAGTGCCAACGCGAAAGAGTCTTTTTCAAATTGTTGTTCTGCCTGATACATCTGTTCGACGGCACGTTTTTGGCGCGGTCCGACGTACAGATTTTTGTACGCATACCAAGCACCAAAGATGACCGCCGCACCAACCAAAACGCCCAAAATTGGCTTTTGGTAATGTTCAAAAAAGCTCGACGCTTGATTTCTGACCTGCGCAATATCTACCAAAGTTTCTTCGCCTTCTTCGAGGGCGTTTTCTTGGTTCATATTTTGAGTGTCTTGTTGTTGTTGCGCAACCTTATTGAAGCGGTTGGTTTGAAATATTCTTTTTGCCATTTTCTTTATATGTTCTTAAAAAATTTTCGCAAAGATAGCAGATTTTTTCAATTCTGCATTACTTCGGATTTAAAATTAATGTAGCAATTCGTTTTTACGCAGTTTTTATCATTTTGTTACAGTTTTATTCTGTTTTTTTCACTTTCAGTCGCCGATTGCGCTCGACAATGCTCCAAGAGATTGTCAAAAAAATCATTCTTTCCTGCAACTCAATCGCTTTATTTTTCGTTAAACAAAAAATTGGAAATGCCTCTAAAAAACGCGTCTTAAATAAACTACTTTATTTTTTCTTCATTTCTAAAAAAACAAATTATGAGTTATAAATTTTTTATTTTTAGTGGTTTCGCCGCACTTTCTTTCGCCATTTTTTCGTGCAACGGTGGCAGTTCTTCGAGCCAAAATCCTGATTTGGCGGGCTTTGAGGTCAGCAATTACAGTGGGAATATCCAAAAAGCGACCAAAAAAGACTCCACCAGTAGCTTTGTAGTGGAGGACGGATACGTTCAGAACGGGAAAAAAGTGGGTTCTTGGATTGTCTATTATCCGTCGGGAATGCCCAAAAAATTGCTCACTTATGTGGACGGAAATCTTGTCGGAGTCTTTTTGGAGTACAACGACAAAGGGCAACTCGACGCGCGTGGCTTCTACAAAGACGGCAAACTCAATGGCTCTGTGCTGAAGTTTCGCTATGCGCAAGTCATGGAAGATATGCCCTATTCGGACGGCAAACTGAATGGAATGTACAAAAAATTCTATCTCAATAGCAAAATACAAACGATTGCATACTATAAAAACGGCGTGCAGGACGGAAAATATCAGTTTTTCACGGAAGAAGGCACTATGACGATGGATTATGACTACAAAAATGGCGAAAAAGTCGGCGGCGGTCCCGTCAGCGTCCCCAACGCAGCTCCAAAATTCAATTAAAAAAGACTATGTGTAGCTTGTAATTTATTTTCTTTTTAGATGAGCCGAAGTTACAGATACTTTTTAGTTCGCCGTTACCCTATGAAACACCCTGCAAACATTGAATAGTCAAACAGAAAAATATTTTAATGAATAAAAAAGACCTATCAGAAGCCGATATAAAAGAGAAGTTTATCACACCTGCTTTGATAAAAGCAGGTTGGGACGAGCAGACTCAACTTGGACGTGAAATATTTTTTACAGATGGACGCATTTATGTAAAAGGGAAAATTACTGCAAGGGGAAAAAGAAAATTTGCAGATTATATTTTGTTTTACAAACCAAATGTTCCTATTGCAATAATTGAAGCAAAAGATAACAACCATTCTTTAAAAGCTGGAATTCAACAAGCATTGGGCTATGCTATCACTTTGGACATTCCTTTTATATTCAGTAGCAACGGAGACGGTTTTTATTTTCACGACAAAACAATAACAGACGGCAACATTGAAACCGAAATAAGGCTTGACGAATTCCCAAGCCCAACACAACTTTGGGAGAAATACAAAAAGTACAAAGGAATTGAGACAAAGGAAGTAGAAAACGTAGTTTCAACTGATTATTTTTTAGACGGCTCTGGTCGTTCCCCAAGATACTACCAACAAATTGCTATTAACAGAACTATTGAAGCAGTCGCAAAAAAGCAAGAGAGAATTTTGTTAGTAATGGCAACAGGAACAGGAAAAACTTACACAGCGTTTCAAATTATATACAGACTTTGGAAAAGTGGAGCAAAAAAGCGAACTCTTTTTTTAGCAGACAGAACTTCACTTATTGACCAAACAGCAAGAGGAGATTTTAGGCATTTCAAAGATGCTATGACAATCATTAAGCACAAACAAATTGATACAGCTTACAATGTGTATTTAGCCTTGTATCAAGGTTTGTCAGACAGCAAATCAGACGATGCTTACAAACAATTTAGTCCAGAGTTTTTTGATTTAATTGTAGTCGATGAGTGCCACCGTGGAAGTGCAAAAGAAGATAGCAAGTGGCGTGAAATTTTAGACTATTTTAAAACCGCCACACATTTAGGAATGACAGCAACGCCAAAAGAAACAACTGAAACCTCAAACATTCATTATTTTGGCGAACCTGTTTATACCTATTCTTTAAGACAAGGAATTGACGACGGTTTTCTTGCACCTTACAAAGTAATAAAAGTTACGCTTGATATTGATGCCGAGGGTTGGCGACCAACAAAAGGCTTTTTAGACAAAAACGGAAATCCAGTTGAAGATAGAATTTACAACCGAACCGACTTTGATAAAAATATTGTAGTTGATGAACGTAGAGAATTAGTAGCCAAAAAAATCACTGAATTTCTAAAAGGAAATGACCGATTTGCAAAGACTATTGTTTTTTGTATTGATATTGAACATGCCGAAGGCATGAGAACAGCATTGGCTAACGCCAATGCAGATTTGGTTGCTCAAAATAATAAATATGTAATGCAAATTACAGGCGATAACGAAGAAGGGAAAAGAGAGTTAGACAGTTTTATAAATCCAAGTGAACGCTATCCAGTTATTGCAACTACTTCAAAATTAATGACTACTGGCGTTGATGCTCAAACTTGTAAACTTATTGTATTGGATAGCAATATTGGTTCGCCAACCGAATTTAAACAAATTATTGGTAGAGGAACTCGTATAAATGAAGAATATGGAAAAACGTATTTTACCATAATGGATTTCAGAAATGTAACCAATCTTTTTGCAGACCCTAATTTTGACGGCGACCCTGTAATGATAAAAGAAGTTACAGAAGACGATGACATTTCTGAAACAGATGATGAAACAACAGACGAACCAATTATTGATGTGGTTGATGGTGGAGATGTAAATTTTCCGACACCCGAATATCCAATGGTTACTGGTGGTGGTTTTATTGTTGCTGAACCTAACCCAAGAGAAAAAATTAGAGTGAATGGGGTTGAAGTAAAAATTGTTAATGAACGAGTACAATATTTAGGAGCAGATGGACGAATAATTACCGAAAGTTTAAAAGATTACACCAAGAAAAACGTAATTGAACGATACGCAACTTTGGAAACTTTTTTAAATTCATGGAAAAATGCTGACAAGAAAAAAGCTATTGTTGAAATATTAGAACAACAAGGAATTTTCTTTGAAGCATTAAAAGAAGAAATCGGCAAAGATTTTGACCCTTTTGATTTGATTTGTCATGTAGCTTTTGAAGCCAAACCATTGACCCGTAAGGAAAGAGCAAACAACGTAAAGAAAAGAAACTACTTTACTAAATATGGCGAAAAAGCACAAGAAGTAATAAAAAGTTTATTGGACAAATACGCAAATGATGATTTACTCACTATTGAAAGTTTAGATGTTTTGAAACTTGACCCTTTAAATAAATTAGGCTCGCCACTTGAAATAATAAAAGCTTTTGGCGGCAAAGAAAAATACGTACAAGCATTAAAAGAATTAGAAAACGAACTTTATAAAGCAGCATAAAAAATGGCAAATGTAGGTGCTGTAATCAGCAGTATAAGAAACATAATGAGGCAAGACAGAGGTATCTCTGGCGATGCGCAACGATTAGAGCAATTAGGTTGGATGTTGTTCCTGAAAATAATGGACGACAAAGACCAAGAATTGGAAGTAATAAAAGACAACTATGTTTCTGTTATTCCCGAAAAATTTCAATGGAGAAATTGGGCAACCAATCCCGAAGGGATAACAGGAGATGATCTTTTATCTTTTATAGATAGTAACGAATTGACTAATAAAGGACTATTTTTATCCTTACGAGAACTAAAAAGTACGACAAATCCGAAACGAGCGATGATAGCCAAAGAGGTGTTTGATGGTACCAATAACTACATGAAAAGTGGTTATGAAATGCGAAAAGTAATCAACAAACTCAACGAAATTGACTTTACCAAATCAGAGGACAAACACGTTTTTGGGAATATTTACGAAAGCATATTACAAGAATTGCGTGATGCAGGAAACAAAGGCGAATATTATACGCCAAGAGCTGTAACGCAATTAATGACCATGATGACAGACCCAAAATTGGGCGAAAAAGTGCTTGACCCAGCCGCTGGAACTGGTGGTTTTTTGTCGGCTGCAATTGACCATGTGAGAGAAAATTATGTAAAAACAGTTGATGATGAAGCGATTTTACAAACTTCAATTACAGGTTGGGAATTAAAGCCAGTAGCGTATGTGTTGGGCTTAACCAACTTAATATTACACGAAATTGATGTGCCTGACTATCATTATATAGACAGTCTAAAAAAAGAGTACAACGGTATCGGCAAAAAAGACCAAGTAGATGTAATCCTTGCCAATCCACCATTTGGCGCAAGTATTGCCGACGGCGTAGAAACCAACTTTCCTGCAACGTATAGGTGTAAAGAAAGTGCAGATTTGTTCATCATTCTTATGTTGCAACTTTTGAAACACAACGGCAGATGCGCCATTGTGTTGCCCGACGGCTCTATCACGGGCGATGGCGTAAAAGCACGAATAAGAGAAAAACTACTGACCGACTGCAACCTGCACACCATTATCAGGCTGCCGCAAAGTACTTTTTTTCCCGCTACCGTCAGTACCAATTTACTTTTTTTTGATAAAGGCGAACCCACCAAAGATATTTGGTATTACCAACACAAACTGCCCGAAAGTCAAAAATCGTATTCCAAAACAAAAGTTATTCAGTTTGAAGAGTTTAAACCAATCGTTGAGTGGTGGAACAACCGTACCGAAAGCGAAGTTTGCTGGAAAGTCAAATTTGATGACCTTAAAAACTTTGATTTGGATATTAAAAACACAAACAAAGTAGAAGAAGAAACGATTTACGACCGCAAAACAATCATCGAAAAACTCGAAAAATCGATGAACCGGAGTATTGAAATCATCAACGAACTAAAAAACAGTTGAAATGCCATTTGTAAAAGTATATATTCATTTTGTGTGGAGTACCAAAAACAGAGTTCCTTTTTTAAACTCAAAAGAACTTCGCTTAAAAGTATGGAATCATATCAGAGCAAATGCCAAAGAAAAAGGTATTTTTATCGATTTCATAAATGGATATTCCGACCATTGCCATTGTTTGGTTTCATTAGGCACTGACTAAACTATTCACAAAACGATACAGCTAATAAAAGGAGAATCTGCTTTTTGGATAAATAAAAACAATTTGCTTGCTGAATTCCCTCCATTTTCAAATGGAGGAGTACAAAAATTTGAATGGCAAGACGAGTATTTTGCAGTTTCTGTGTCAGAATCTGTTATTGACAAAGTAAGAAATTATATTAAAAATCAAGAGGAGCATCATAGTAAAAAAACATTTCAACAAGAATATGATGAATTTATTTTAAAATATGGATTTGAAAGGATCAAAGATTTTGGCTAAAGCCAAATATTCGATTGCATATTGTTGTCCTCCTGCTGAAGCAGGAGGCAATTCAAGGACAGAAACAATTCAAATTATATTCAATAGATTTATCCTGTTTGTTGGGAAAATTATATTCAATAGAAACGGGATTTATTCCAGTCCTATATTGAATAGAAACGGGATTTATCCCGTTTATTAAGAAAACAACCAAAGGCTTTAGCCAAATTTATTACGAAACTCCACGAAATTTTTGAAATCTGGGAGAATAAACAAACGGAATTATGAGTTGGAAAGAAGTAAAATTGGGCGAGATTTGTACCATTACCAAAGGCGAAACTGGTATTATGAAAGCCATTGATGGCGATTATACAATGGTTACACTTGGCGAAGAAAATAAAACTCATAATGATTTTCAATTTGACACAAAAGCAGTAATTATTCAATTAGTATCTTCAACAGGGCATGGTCATGCGAGCATGAAGAGAGTAAAGTATTGCGAAGGAAAATTTGCGTTGGGAACTATTTTGTGCGCGGTAATTCCCAAAGATGAGAATTTTGTTTTGGCAAAATACTTACATATTTATTTGCACAAAAATAGAGAACGGCTTTTAGTTTCAATTATGAGAGGTGCCGCAAATGTAAGTTTGCCAATTAAAAGAATTTATGATGTAGAAGTACTTGTACCCGATTTAGAAACGCAAAAGAAAATAATTAAAAATTTCCAAAGTGTTGAGGAAAAAGCAAATGTGCTTTCCACCGAAACCAAAACCCAAGCTCAACTCCTCATTCAGCTCCGCCAATCTATTTTGCAAGATGCCATACAAGGCAAACTAACCGAAGGCTGGCGAAACGAAAATATTTTGGCTAAAGCCAATGATGCTATTTATTTTCCGTCGGATAAATCCGACGGCAATTCAAAATCCGACGGCAATTCCGAATATTTGAATAGGAATGTGGCTTTAGCCCATTCCCAAAATACCCGTTCCGAAAATGGCGAACAATTATTACAACGAATAAAAGCCGAAAAATTGAATAGGCACGGTGTTTTAACCCGTGCCAAAAAAGAAAAACCTTTGCCACCCATTAGCAAAGACGAAATTCCTTTTGAACTCCCCGAGGGTTGGGTCTGGTGTAGAGGATATGATTTATTTATGCCAATGGAATTCAAACGACCAACTGGAGATAAATTTGGTTATATAGATATTGCTTCAATTGATAATAAAAATCATCGGCTAACTGAACCTCGTTATATTCCTGTTGCAGAAGCCCCTGGCAGAGCAAGCAGAAAAGTATATGGAGGAAGCACCTTATTTTCATTGGTAAGACCATATCTTGGAAATATAGCATTCGTAGAAGACGAATATTCAGACTGCATCGCTTCAACTGGTTTTTTTGTCTGTACCCCTTTTAGCTATGTATTCCCTAAATATTTATATAGCCTTATGATTTCGGGATATGTAATTCAAGGTCTAAATAGTTTTATGAAAGGAGTTAATTCGCCTTCGATTAATACCGATGATATTTTAAATTTTATTTATCCTTTACCGCCTCTTGCCGAGCAGCAAGCTATTGTAGAAAAAGTGGAGGTTTTACTGACAAAATGCGATGAATTAAGCGAAGAAATAGAAAGCCTTGACAAACACGGAAAGACCTTATTAAAAGCCATGTTCAACGAAACATTTGAAACAAAACAAGCAATAACAGCATGACCGAAAAGGGCGAACACCTAACATCGGTTTTGCAAAAGTGGGGCTGTGAAGTGCTAAATTGAACATTTGTGATTCTAATTACCCGCCTTCGCCAAGCCTTAATACGTTAGTAAACTCATAAAAAAAAATAAAGCCTACCAAACAGACGTTTGGTAGGCTTTATTTTTACTCAATTTCAAAATATTTGAAATTGTGATTGGCTTCGATTTTGAGCAGCGATTCGTAAATCAAACGAATGACGTTGGCAACATCTTCTTTTTCTGCCATCTCGACCGTCGTGTGCATATAACGCAACGGCAACGAAATCAATGCCGACGGAACACCGCCGTTGGAGTACGCAAACGCATCGGTGTCCGTACCCGTCGAGCGAGAACTTGCCTCGCGCTGAAACGGTATTTCGTTGGCTTCGGCAGCTTCTATAATCAGGCTCAAAAGTTTGTTATGCACAGCAGGTCCGTAGGTCAGAGAAGGTCCCAAGCCGCATTTTACATCGCCTTCGGTCTTCGCAGTTATCATCGGCGTATGCGTGTCGTGGGTGACATCGGTGACTATGGCGACGTGCGGACGGATAGTTTGCGTAATCATTTCGGCACCGCGCAAACCGATTTCTTCTTGCACCGAATTGACGACATAGAGCGAAAATGGCAACTCGATTTTGTTTTCGTGGAGCAGCCTTGCTACTTCGGCTATGCAAAATCCGCCCATGCGATTGTCGAGTGCGCGACCGCAGTAATATCGGTCGTTAAGTACCGTAAATTCGTCCTCAAACGTTATCACACAGCCAACGTGAACGCCCATGTCGAGGATTTCGGCTTTGGTTTTTGCACCAATATCGATAAAAATATTATCCAAAGCGGGTTTGAATTGCTCGTCTTTTCCTTTGCGCAAGTGGATAGCTGGAAAGCCAAAAACCCCTTTCACGATGCCTTTTTTGGTATGAATATTGACTCGCTTGGCGGGCGCAATGTAGTGGTCGGAGCCGCCGTTGCGAATGACATTGATGAACCCGTCGTCGCTGATGTGATTGACGAACCACGATATTTCGTCTGCGTGTCCTTCTATCACGACCCGAAACGGTTTGTCGGGATTGATGATACCGTAAGCCGTCCCGTAGTTGTCTATGTGCCGCTCGTGGACGAATGGCTTGATATATTCGAGCCAAATTTTTTGTCCTTCGGCTTCAAAGCCTGTTGGCGAGGCGTTGTTGATGTATTTTTTTAGAAAAACTTCCGATTGTTCGTTGATTATCGTCATAAACGAATGTATATTTTTTAGTTAAAAATTTTTTAATATTTTGGTCAGATTATTCGTTTCCGAATCGTTCTGGGTGCTTGCGCCACGCCTGCAATACTTCGGTTTCGGCAGCAGAAACGTAGCCCTTTCGGACGGCTTCTGCTATCAAAGCATCGTAGTTGGTCAATGTTTTGAGGCGATATTGCCCTTTTTCAAAAAGTGTGGTCGAGGACTCGAATCCGTAAGTAAATATCGCCAAAATGCCGGCAATATTACAGCCCGCAGCTTGCACCGCTTCTACTACTTGAAGCGAACTTCCGCCCGTCGAAATCAAATCTTCTACTATCAGGACGTTTTGCCCTGCATGAAGCTCGCCTTCGATAAGATTTTGCCGCCCGTGTTCTTTGGGTTTATTTCTAACATAAGCAAAAGGCAAGCCAAGTGCATCGGCGAGCATCATTCCGTGAGGAATTCCAGCCGTAGCCACTCCTGCGACTGCATCAATATCATCAAACTCCCCCGACTTTTCGACCAATCTTTTCTTCACCAAATCTCTTACTTTGGGGTGAGAGAGGATAATGCGATTGTCGCAATAAATAGGCGAAAGCAAGCCAGAAGCCCAAGTAAAAGGCGTTTTGGTATTGAGTTTGATGGCTTTTATTTCCAACAATTTGGCGGCAATTTCGGAGGCGATGGGCATAAAAATCTTTTAAATTTGATACAGGAACGCAGGGAAATAATTTATTTGGACAAAAAACGCAAAGTTACGATTTTGCTTTTCAAAGTGCAAGATTATGGCGGTAAAAATCGCTTTTTTGACTAGAAATTTCAAAAATTTGTCTTTTGAATCCGATTTTTATTAGGAATGAGGAAAAAATAAAGTTCTCAATTTTTTCAAATAAATTCAAACAATAACAAGGCATTTTTGAGGCGCAACGCAGGGCGTTGTAACGAAAAAATAACGCAGTGATTGTTTGTAATTGAGCAGAAAAAATAAGTAGTTTATTTTAGACGCGTTTCTGATGTGTTGGGAAAAATAATTAACTGATTTTACGCAAGGATTTTAAATTGACTCTTTAGAATTTAGCGTTGTAGCTATTTACTTGATTTTTTTGGTTACTTTTTTTCTTGATAAAAAAAGTAACCAAAAAAATCAAGTGCTCTGTAGAAATTCTAAAGTTTTTGCTTAAAAATCCCGTCGGCGCGCGAAAAAT
>JAYUHK010000060.1:0-14731 GCA_043767025.1 Saprospiraceae bacterium
TGCCTTGTAGAAATTCAAGTTTTTGCAAAAATATCGTCTGGCGAAGCGAAAACTGTTTGAAGTCTGGCGCAGCCGACGAGTATTTTTCGCGCGCCGACGGGATTTGAAGCAAAAACTTTAGAATTTATACAGAGCACTTGATTTTTTTGGTTACTTTTTTTATCAAGAAAAAAAGTGACAAAAACCAAGTAAATTACCCCAAAATCAAGCTCAAATGAGCCAATTTAAAATCCTTGCGTAACATGAGTGAATAAGTATTCATATTTTTCGCTAAATTCCATCAAAGACGATATATTTTTGACGGAGTTTATTTGAAAAATTGAGTACAGTACATTATCTTTTCTCGTCCCACATCTACGAGAGCAAAAAAATCACCTAAAAAAATCGCATATAATTTTGTCGTTTTGCGACAAAATACATATCTTTGCGCTCTGTTCTCAAAAAACAACTATTTTTTCATACATCATAATTTTTTTTTCATGTACGCTATCGTAACCATAGCCGGTCAACAATTCAAAGTCGAGGAAGGTCAGCCGATTTTCGTCCACCGGTTAGAAGCCAATGAAGGCGACAGTGTTTCTTTCGACCAAGTTCTCTTGGTAGATAACGGAAGCAGTGTTCGCATCGGCAAGCCGACGCTCGCAGGCACAAAAGTGACTGCCACCGTACTGGGTCATCAGAAAGGTGACAAAGTAATCATTTTCAAGAAAAATCGCCGCAAAGGCTATCGATTGAAAAAGGGTCATCGCCAGCAATTTACTAAAATACAAATAGACGCAATCTCTGCGTAATTTTTTTGTAAAAAAAAGTAAAAAAAAGTAACACCCAAAAACAATTTATCATATATTTGTTCATAAGTTCAATTTTATAATATAAAATGGCACATAAAAAAGGTGAAGGTAGTACGCAGAACAACCGCGACAGTAGAAGCAAACGCTTGGGCGTGAAGCTGTTCGGTGGTCAGACTGCGATTGCCGGCAATATCATTATCCGCCAACGCGGAACTCGCTACCACGTAGGAGCAGGAGTAGGCATCGGAAAAGACCATACACTTTATGCGTTGGTAGATGGCAAAGTGACTTTCAAAAAAGGTCGCAACGACAGAATGTTTGTGAGCGTCATCGCTGACTCGGACGTTGTGCCAGCCGCAGCTCCTGCAAAAGCAAAAGTTGCACCAGCAGTCGCAAGAGTGGTTGCTCCAGTAGCTGAAGAACCTGCACCAGCCGCCGCCGCCGCGCCGAAAGCAGAAAAAGCTCCCGCAAGCAGCAGCTCGGAGGTAAAACCAGATGACTTGAAGAAAATCGAGGGCATTGGTCCCAAAATAGAGCAGTTGCTCAACGCTGGCGGCATCACGACTTTCGCAGATTTGGCGATGGCGGATGTGGCGCAGTTGAAAGCTATCTTGGACGAGGCAGGCTCTCGCTACCGTATGCACGACCCAAGTACGTGGCCCAAGCAGTCTGCATTGGCAGCGTCGGGCGATTGGGCGAAGCTCAAAGTGCTGCAAGACGAACTCAATGGCGGCAAAGAGGAGTAGTTAACAATAAACATGACGCACCGTAAAAAAGTAGCTCATTAAAGAATAGTTTTAGTTTTCATAGCTTTATATTTTTGTTTAGTCCTTACCCGCTCGGGTAAGGACTTTTTTGCGTTTGGCGAGGCTTGTGGAAGCGATTTTCTAAAATAATCTTGACGGCGTTCTGTGTGATATTTTTAATTTTGTACGGAGCTACAATCTAAAAATCGCAACAGTGGAAAGGTGCAAAACGCTGTCAAAGTTTCAGAAATAATCTCGAAAGCACTTTTGCAATATTATTTTTGATTTATTTTTATTATTTTTCTGAAATAGTAAAACAAAATAAAAATAAACTAACAAGCGTTATTATTAATTATTGACAAAATATTATATTGTTTTGTGTAAATAAAAATTATTTTACATTGATTTAGAAGCAAATACGATATATGTTGCAACATATATCGTATTTGACAAAATAGTCGTTAATTTGTCACAAAAATAGACTGAACGAAATAAAAATTAATTTTTTATTCAGTATTTAGCATATTTTTAAATTTTTTTTACTAAATAATTACTAAAAATAGGCTGTCACAAAATTAATTTTCGTGTAGTTTTATTTGTACTTTTTAGTCCCATATTTGTATCAACAAGCAGCGAAAGAGTAACATTAAATTCCTTTCGCACCAAACTATCAAACAGTTAGATACCTTTCTCGCAGCGAGTTCTTCGCAGATACGATAAGGTGCCAGCCAACAAACGGAAAACATTTTGGCAACATCGGCAACTTAATTTTTCAGTAAAATAATTTATTTCATCTATTCAATTTCTACGATTATGAAAAAAGTATCTATCCTTTTCGCAACAGTTTTCACATTCATCGGCAGTCTTTCTGCACAACAAACTGCGACATTTGCAATCGCCAACAGCAACGAAACAGCAATCTATGCGACCGTCGAAGCCAACGCCTACGTACGAGGAATTGATAAATATTCGTCGGAAACAGCTGAAACTGCGCAAGCGGTTGTGAGCGTCAAAGTATCGGCATCAAAAGAAAAAATCACAATTTCGACTCCAAATATGGTTCGTAAAGGTGCCAAAATAGAGGTTTTGGACTTGACAGGCGTGCGCATCATGGGCGGAAAATTCGGCGACGATGTCGAAGACCTCGACATCAGTTTATTGGACAACGGAATGTATAACCTTTCTATCGTCACCCCAACGGCTTCTTTCTCTACCCGCTTTGTAAAATAATTTTTGGAAATTTAAACAGTATTTTAACGACACTCCATCTACTTTCGGAAATTTAATCAGCAAAAAGATTTCGATTCACACACTTATAACAATCTTTTTTTTCACATCAAGACCAAGCGGGCAAAGTAGTTTCAGACTACTGTTGCCCGCTTTTTTTTTCAAATTTTTGCTATCAAGTCCAGCACTGTGGCGAGCTGCTGGGTAGGGGAGAGGTCAGAGTTATCTATTAGCACAGCGTTTGGGGCTTGTCGCAGCGGACTGTCTGCCCGCGTGGAGTCAATGCGGTCGCGGTCTTGCAGATTTTTTTGCACCGCCTCGAAATCCGTAGGAATATTTTTAGCCCGAAACTCGTCCAACCTTCTTTGCGTCCTTACGTCCTGTCGGGCGGTAAGAAAAATTTTGAGTTCAGCGTCCGGAAAAACCACCGTCCCAATATCTCGACCGTCCATTACAAGACCTTTTCGTTTGCCCATTGTTTTTTGGTGCAGCACCATCGCACGGCGGACTTCCGAGATAGCGGCTACGGGACTCACCAACGCCGATACCTCTGGGCTGCGGATTTCTTCTTCCACATTGCGGTCGTTGAGGAAGGTATGGTTTTTGCCGCCGACGTTTTCAAAATGAATGTGAATACGCTCCAACGCCGTCCGAATTGCTTCTTTATTTTGTATATCTATTTGATTTTCAATTAGATACAAAGTTACAGCGCGGTACATTGCGCCTGTATCTACGTAGGCGTAGCGAAGTTGTTCGCTCAACGCTTTGGCTAAAGTACTTTTTCCGCACGCCGAAAATCCGTCAATCGCAATGATTATTTTTTTCACAAAGTAGATTAGTTTTGTGACAAAAGTACGGTTTGAAGTTGAGAAATATAGAATTTTTTTGAAAAAAAAAGCCGATTGCTTTCTTCAAAAAGAGAGCAATCGGCACAAAAGAATACATTCGCGACTAAAATTATTTCAATTTTAGTAAAATAATATCCCAAATTTTTTCAAACGGAATGATTTCCAATTCGGTCAAAAGACCGCGATAGAAAAACGGATACTTGTGCAAGCGAGCGTAGTATTTATCCACATTGGTAAGGTCAGACACCTTGAAGTCGGCTTTCGCCAACTGCTGCAACAAGCGTATAAATTGGATAGCTCTGAAATAATCTTCTTTTTTGAGCTGGCGGTTGGCATAGCTTTTCAAGCGGTCTATGCGCTCCTCGACCTGTGAGAAGTTCTTTTTCTCGATGTAGAACAACGCCTGCGCTACCACCATGTGGAGTGTAAAAATGCGCTGCTCTCTCGGGAACAAAATCGGGTCTGCCAAAAACTTGTTGGTGCGGAAGTTGCGGCGTTTTTGATTCTGGAGCAGCAACGGGTTGTCGGGAGAGCTTTCGGAGATGTATCCGAGATAAACTTCGTACATATTCCACTTTTCGCGATCTACGAGTGACAATCTTTTGAACTTCGGGTGCGTGGTGGCTTCGTCCAATATAGCGAGTGCATTGACATAATTTTCGGTGTGGAACGCCAAAAGTATGTAATATTCCATAAAATGGAACCAATTTGCTGTTCCGCTTGGGAAGGATTTGAGGCATTTTTCGGCGTTTACTTTTCCGCGTTTGTAGTCGCGTATGTGCAAGTAAGCACTCATTTTTTTGAGTTGGAAGGTCGCCAATTTTTCATCTTGATAAGAATTTGGGTTTTCTTCTATGTATTTTTCAGCTTTTTCGCACACTTGTATCATTGCTTCGTAATCGTGCAACATTTCGTAGCGGAACGCCCACACGAGGTACATATTGTAGATAACGATGGGCGAGTCGTACATTTCGGAGAGTCCGACGAGGGCTTCGCAATAGGTGTCAATTTTTTCGCGCAGGCTGGCACTTTTTTGTGGCGGCTGGTAATAATTCATTATTACGCGTTGGTAAAGTTCTTCGGAGCGAATCTCGGCATCTAACACATTAGAATATTGCTTAATGTATTGGTCATATTCTTCGTAGCCTTTTTCGTCGCTGGTGTTGGCGCAAAATGTACGAAGGATTCGAGAACAGTTCACGATTACGTCCGCGAATTTATATTTTAGAGCCGTGATGAGTATTTGGCGGGCTAAACTTGCTGCGGTAAATTCGGCGTTGTTGGCGATTAGGATTTTTACGAGCGTCCAGTCTTTATTGACGCTGTAGTAGGAGCGGTCGTAGGTGGAGTTGGACGGGACGTTTACATCTAAAAAAAACAGGGTGTTGAGGAGTCGCTTGCGAAAGCGGGATTTCAACTGGCGATATTTGTCATCTGACTCGGTGCAGTTGTAGAGAAAAGCTGCCGCATCGCGGTCATTTTTGAATTTGTTGTTGAGCAATCCCTCATAAAATTCATTGAACTTGCTGTTTTTGTGACGAAGTGTGTAATCGTCAAAAATTTCTATTTTGCGGACTTTCTTTTTGGTTACAATCCGCGATACTTCAATAAGACTTTGCATTTGTAAAAAGATTTTTTTTGTTGAACGAATGTGTGAAAAAGTATGAAAACGTATTTTAAAAATACGCTTAATCTGTTTTTTTAGTGCCTCAAAGTGTGACACTATTTCCGTACAAATTAACAACTTTTTTTTGAAAAAAGTATAGTTTTTTTTACACTTTTTTTATTTTTTTTCAAAAAAAAAGATAAAATACTGATAATCAATTAGTTAGAAAATTATTTTTTATTCAAAAATAATTTATTTTTTATTTTTTTATTTTCTTCTCAAAAATGGTGTGACATCTATTTCGTATTTTTTGGAGGTTCATTTCAAAAAAATCACTTTTTTAGGTCTGTTTTTTTTTACTATAAATAAATTATTTTTTTATTTTTTTTGTTGGGAATGTGATTAAAAAACGAGCCGAAGTTACCGACACCTTTGAGGTGTCGGTAACTTGTAACCAATAAGTCACTCGTTTTTTCTTCATTCCCAAACGCTATTTGCAGTGTGGTATGAATCCACGATTGTCTTAAAAACTAAAAACTAAAAACTAAAAACTAAAAACTAAAAACTAAAAACTTCTTTCCGATTCACCAAAAAAAGCCTCACAGTTGATTACAACTATAAGGCTTTTTTTTGCGCACGAACCGCTTTCTTTGTCAATATTCATCTTCATTGAAGAAAAAATCGTCGTTGCGGGGATAGTCGGGCCAGATGTCTTCGATGCCTTCGAAGAGTTCGCCTTCGTCTTCCATTTCTTGCAGATTTTCGATAACTTCGAGCGGAGAGCCAGAGCGAATTGCGTAGTCAATCAACTCGTCGCGGGTGGCGGGCCATGGGGCTTCTTCCAAGTAGGAGGCTAATTCAAGTGTCCAATACATATTTTTTCGTTTTACTGATTTATTATTAAAAAAGATGATATGATGATTATTTTTTAGATGATTAGCATTGCGTCGCCGTAGCTAAAAAATCGGTATTTTTCTTTGATGGCTTCGTTGTAGGCTTCCATGATGAGTTCGAAGCCGCCAAAAGCGCAGACCATGATAATCAGGCTGGATTTGGGGAGGTGAAAGTTGGTCACCATGCTGTCTGCGATGCTGAACTCGTAGGGCGGGAAGACGAATTTGTTCGTCCAGCCTTCTGCGGCTTTGAGCATTTGCTCGGCGGATACGGCGGATTCGATGGTGCGCATAGAGGTAGTGCCGACGGCGCACACTTTGTGTTTGCCTATTTTTGCTTGATTGACTGCGTCGGCGGCGGCTTGCGAGATTCGGAAGTATTCTGCGTCCATTTTGTGTTTGGAGAGGTCTTCTACGTCGATGGTGCGGAAAGTTCCTAATCCGACGTGGAGGGTTACTTCGGCGAGGCTGATGCCTTTGAGTTCCATTCGTTTGAGGAGTTCGCGGCTGAAGTGCAAGCCTGCGGTGGGTGCTGCTACTGCGCCGTTTTCTTTGGCATAGACGGTTTGGTAGCGTTCTTTGTCGGACGCTTCGGCGGGGCGCGTGATGTAGCGCGGGAGCGGAGTGTTGCCCAAGAGGTCGAGTCTTTTCAGAAATTCTTCTTCTTCGCCGTCGAATAGGAAGCGAATGGTTCTGCCGCGCGAGGTGGTGTTATCTACTACTTCGGCTACCAAGATGTCGTTGTCGTGTTCGTCGGTGAAGTAGAGTTTGTTGCCGACGCGGATTTTGCGGGCGGGATCTACCAATACGTCCCAAAGGCGGGCATTGTGGTTGAGTTCGCGGAGCAAAAAGACCTCGATGTCGGCACCTGTTTTTTCTTTTTTGCCATACATTCGGGCGGCGAAGACGCGGGTATTGTTGAAAATAAATGCGTCGCCGTCGCCGTAGTAGTCAAGAATATCTTTGAACACTTTGTGTTCGATTTTGCCTGTTTTGCTATTGACTACCATCATACGGGATTCGTCGCGGTTGTCGGCGGGGTATTGAGCGACCAGATTTTTGGGTAGTTCAAAGTTGAAATGCGAAAGTTTTGACCTCATTTATGGTTGATTGTTATTTTTTTTTAGTAGAAAAGCTAATTGTTGGCTGTAAGTGTTTATTATTTTCTAAAAATTTATTGCAGTCGATGAGTTTTAAAAAAGTGTGCCAATGTATTCGTTCAACGGACTCGAGAAGTCAAGAAATTCGACTGAAAAATTCATTTCTTTTTGCAGTGGATTAAAAAAACGTATCGTCCAAACTTTGCCCAAATGTGAGCAAATTGTGGTCGGGGTCGAGCAATGAAAATTCTTTTTGCCCCCAAGGTTTTGCCTCCAAATGTCCCGCTTCGGGCATCGCAACTTGTTCGCTCAAAGCCAACTGGTACCACTCTTCTATATTTTCGGTCCGAATATACACCTGTCCGTAATTTTCTTTCGGGTCAAGCGCAGCAAACTCAAAAAAGTGAATTTGGATACGGTCTTTCTCCACCATCAAATATCCGTCAAAATCCGCGCTGCCAAACTCCCGAAAACCCAATTTTTTGAGATAAAAATCTCTTGTAATGCCTTTATTTCGCATCGGCAACTTCGGATTGATGTCTGTAAGCATATTTTTTACTTTTTAAAATCGTTTTCGAGCAGCTTTCCGACGCAGTTTTTAGCAAAAAAAATTATTTTTTCCTAAAAACTGCAAATGTATGTTTTTTTATCTGAACTTACAAGCCCAATAGCTTGACTCTTACGGAAACGCGTCAAAATGAATTACTCATTTTTTTTGCTAAATTAGAAACAATCACTGCG
This sequence comes from Saprospiraceae bacterium, assembly GCA_043767025.1. Lineage (GTDB taxonomy): Bacteria > Bacteroidota > Bacteroidia > Chitinophagales > Saprospiraceae > JAYUHK01. The sequence continues at coordinate 7,953 of JAYUHK010000060.1, forward strand.
CTATTTTTTCGTACCGACTCGCTGCGTTGCGCCTCAAAAATGCCTTGTTATGGATTCAATTTATTTAAAAAAATTGAAGTACCTTATTTTTTCTTCATTCCTAACGCAAAAAGTTGGCTTTGGTTACTCTTTTTTTTAATAAAAATCTTGTCGCAGCGTTCTTTTATCCGCCAAAATACCTTTTCTGTCTAAATCCTTATTTTCTTAACGGCTTTTTTGCTATTTTTGACGCGTGAAACACTAAAAAAATTTACATCGCCACCAATGAAAAATATCAGTATTCTCTTCAAAATATTCATCGAAAGTGTCGGGCAGGCTTCCCAACAACTGACGGGCAACAAACTTCGCAGCTTCTTGTCGTTGCTCGGCATCAGCATCGGCATCTTTTGCATCATCGGCGTAAAATCCGCCGTCAATTCTTTGGAGGACAATATTCGGAGCAGCTTCGACCAGCTCGGCAGCGATGTCATCTACGTCGCCAAAATACCTTGGGGCGAAGACCCCGGACGCAATTATTGGAAATATATGCGCCGCCCCAATCCCAGCCTCACCGACTTCAAAGTACTCGATAAGCGCACCAAATCTGCCGAATCGGTCGCGTTTTCGCTTTTTATGGGCGCAAAAACACTCAAATATCAGTCCAACAGCGTCGAAGGAGTGTTCGGGGTCGCCGTCACTTACGACTATGCGGAGCAGCTAAAAATGGAATTTGAAGCGGGACGGTATTTTTCGCCCGTCGAATACCAGACGGGTAGCAACCGCATTTTGCTCGGGCAAAACGTGGCGGACAAACTTTTTGGCAGCATCGACCCCATCGGGAAAGAAATCAAAATGATGGGACACTCGGTGCAGGTGCTGGGGGTGCTGAAAAAAAAGGGGCGCGACCTCATCAGCATCATGGATTTTGACGATGCCATGATTGTCCCCTACGAGTTCGCTCGGACGATGGTAAATGTCCGTCCGGGCAACCGTTTTGGTGGCACTTTGAGCATCAAAGCTCGTCCGGGCGTTGCGCTCGACGAACTCAAAGGCGAGGTGACAGGTATTTTGCGGGCGCATCGCCACCTCAAACCCGCCCAAACAGACAATTTTTCTATCAACGAAATGTCCGTTCTTACGCAGTTGCTCGAGGGATTTTTTAAGGTTTTGAACCTTGCGGGCTTCATCATCGGCGGTTTTGCGATGCTCGTCGGAATGTTTAGCGTAGCGAATATTATGTTTGTTTCGGTCAAAGAACGCACGTCGCTCATCGGAGTCAAAAAAGCGATTGGGGCGAAACGCTATGTTATTTTGCTCGAATTTTTGATAGAGTCCATTATGCTTTGCGCCGTCGGCGGAGCGTTTGGGCTGTTTTTGGTGTGGGCTGTCTTGTGGGGCTTGTCGCAGTTTATGAGTTTCGACATTTATTTGTCGCTTTCCAACATGGCGTGGGGCGTAGGGACATCGGTGCTGGTGGGCATACTTTCTGGTTTTATCCCCGCCCTCCAAGCCTCGCGGCTCGATCCCGTGGAAGCGATGCGGGCGTAGTGAGTAACATAATAACCTGATTGTCAATGATTTGTGAGGGAGTAAAGATTGGATAATTTATTCTTACTAACTCACGTTAAGTGTCAAACAACAAATATCGAATATCGAACAAGGAACGCCGAATATTGAATGATGAGTAATTTTTAGTTGCGTAATTAATTGGTTGTCAATTAGTTACAATAAGTTATTACACTTAAATAGATGACATTTAATATTCGATATAATTCGTTGATTTTCAATAGTTTATGATGACTCAAAATTAAAAACTAAAAACTTATAACTACTTATTATGAAACACAAGTAATTCTTTGCAAATGTTTAAAATCTAATTCGTTTTGATGCAAACTATTTTTGGTCAAATATTTACGCAAAATATTTTTCTAAGTTCTTACACTTAAATAGATGACATTTAATATTCCACATAATTCATTGATTTTCAATAGTTTATGACGACTCAAAATTAAAAACTAAAAACTTATAACTACTTACTTATTTTTTCTTCATTCCTTATTTTTTTGACAAACTCATACAAATCCAACGGTCTTTTTCGTAAATATTTTCGATACTAAAATTTAATTCTTCTAACTTTTGTGACATCATGTTGCTGTCTTCGGTCAAAAAACCTGAAATGAGTAAAGTTCCCTCGGTTTTTAGCTTTTTGTGCAACGTCGGAAGCGACGAAAAAATTACATTTCGATTGATATTTGCCAATATAATCTCAAAATTTTCTTCCGCAATATCGTCCAACGTACCGTGATAAGTTTTTACTCTTTTTATAGAATTGAGTTCGCAATTTTCCAAAGTATTTTCAAAAGACGGCAATTCATTGTCCAACGCGACGATGCTTTTTGCGCCCAACTTGGCGGCGAGTATCGCTAAAATACCTGTTCCGCAGCCGTAATCGAACACTTTTTTTTCTTCAAAATTAATTTTTTCCATCGCTTGAATCACCATAAAAGTCGTTTCGTGATGTCCAGTGCCAAAAGCCATTTTGGGATTTAAAGTGATTTCGTGCTTTGCGGAGGGAAAGTTTGGGTGAAACGAAGCTCGAATCGCACAAAAATCATCTACCAATATAGGCGGAAAGTTGGACTCCCAAAGTTCGTTCCAGTTTTCGCCTTTGATGATTTTTTTGGAGTAAGAAAATTTATAATCTTCCCGTAATTGTGACAGTTCTACAGTAATATCTTCCGAATCCAAATCGGTCTGAACGAAAGCATGAAATCCTTTTTCGTGTTCCTCAAACGTATCGAATGGCAAATCGCTAATCATTGCGATTAAAATTTCATTTTCCTCCATTCGATTTTCAAAAGAATACTGTGTATAATCCATTGCTAAAATTATTTTTTTGCAAATTTATACAATTTGAATTAAACCTTTGCGTTTTGTGGCAGTCTATGTTTTTGTAAATTCGATTTTATTGTTTTTACGCCTTGCAATATTACATTTCATTATTTTATTCACAAAAAAAATAATCATTTCAACATGAAAAAGCAAATTTTTTTAGCAGCAGTCGCAGCTACTTTCACTTTTTTTACGGCTTGTAAAAAAGACACCGCAGCCACTACCTACGAGGAATCAGTATCTACTACGCAAGAACTGACGGTACACCAAGACCAAGTGCAAGCGGCGGACGCTGAAATTACCTACCAAGCAGATGAGCGTGGCGGCGGCGACAGCACCTGCCCTACTCGCACTTGGCTACAACCAAAAGGTACTTATCCAAACACTTTGACGATTGACTACGGCACTACGGGCTGCGTCGGAGCGGATTTGCGGGTTCGCAAGGGAAAGGTTATCGTCAATTTTACGGGCGGTAAAGTAATGACTGTTGCTGGCGCAACGAGGGTCGTAACGCACTCCAATCATTTTGTAGATGACATCAAGGTCGAAGGTACTAAAACGCTGACCAACAACGGATTAAATGCTTCTGGACAACCAAACTGGACACGGACTGTGGACAATCACAAATTGACTTTTCCGGACGGAAAAGTAGCGATGTGGAGTTCTACTCAATCTATCGTGATGACCGCAGGCTACGCAACGCCTTTGAACGTATTAGACGACGTATTCGCCATCAGCGGCTCGTCAAGCGGTACGAATCGCAACGGCAAGACTTTTGCAACGGTAACAACTACGCCGCTCGTAAAAAATGCTACTTGCCCTTGGTTCGTGAGTGGTATCAAAACTTTGACACTCAACGGCGACAAAACAGTGACTATCAACTATGGTAACGGCACTTGCGACAAGAAAGCAACCATCACACTTCCAAACGGAACGACCAAAGAAGTGACCATAAAAAGATGGTGGTAAGCCGACGAAACATTCCATTTAATTCCATTTTAAATTTGTTATAAAAATGTTTGACCGACCTTTGAGTACTTCAAAGGTCGGTTTTTAGTTAAAATAATCAATGTTTTATAACAAAACCTTAACTATACAGAACAAATATAGTTAATAATTAATTAAAGTGTCTAAAAATTTTGCACAATTAAAAATATCATTGTACTTTTGTACTGTAAATTAAATTTTACGACAGCAATCAAATACATTTTCAAAATTTTAAAATTAATTCAACAATGAAGTTCATTCAAAAAATTTCTATTCTTGCTATCGCACTTGCTTTCTTTGCAAACGTAGCAATCGCTCAAACTGCAAAGCCAGCAGACAAAGCAGAAGCTAAAAAAGAAGCCAAAGCCGAGAAAGCTCCCAAAGCAGAAGTAAAGGCGGACGCTAAAGCTGATGCTAAAAAAGCAGAAGCAGAAGCTAAAAAAACTGCAAAAGCAGAAGCCAAAGCTGCGAAAGACGCTGCAAAAGCAGAAGCTAAAAAAACAAAAGAAATGAAAGCCGACAAAAAAGAAACAGCTGTGAAAGGAGCTGAAAAGGCGGCAGACAAAAAAGAAATGAAAGCTGAAAAAGCTCCTAAAGCTGACGCGAAAGCCGAAACTAAAGAAGCAAAAGCGGCTGACATGAAGGGAGAGAAAAAAGAAGCAAAAGCGGCTGATACGAAGGGAGAGAAGAAAGAAGCGAAAGCGGCTGCTCCTGCAAAAGACGGAAAATCTGTCGCTGGCGATGACAAGACCATAGGCAAAGATGACAAAGGTAGAACTTTGTACGAAGGTCCGCGCGGTGGAAAGTATTACATCAACAGCAACGGCAATAAAACTTATATTGACAAAGACAAAAAGAATTAATTTTTTTTGAAATATAAGCGCAGAAAAGTCCAATCGAAGTCATTCGGTTGGACTTTTTTTTATGGTATCCAAAATGAACTGCCTACTTTTTTGCTAAATTAAAAGCAACTTGAAGCAGTTTTTGTGAATTTTTTTTTGAAATGTGAGAAAAATGTAAAAAAAGCACTAATTTCAAGCCAAAATAAGTTTATTTTTTACTGTTTTAATATCAAAAAATCACTTATTTTTAGACATAAATTACTGATAATCAATTATTTAGATGTGTTAATTGGACAAAAAATGTAATTTTTAATGTATCTAACTTTTTCAAAAGTGTCCTTTATTAAGAAATAAGAAGTTTATACCTTTGCACAAGCAAGTTGTCACAGCGATAATTTGCGACTTTTAGACCTAATTTTATAAACATCAAAATTTTTCAAATTATGAAAAAGATTTCAAAAAAAACCTTAAATCACGCCCCAAAACATATTATGAAAAATAATATATGGGGGGGGTAATTCCTCAAAACAAAATTTTACAACAGCTCAAATTACCTAATCAATAAATAATTTTCTAAAAAAATTCCACCTCAACGTCCCTCGTTGAGGTGAAATTTTTTATCTTCTTATCATTCAAAATAAATCAGTCATGAATAGAATAATAATATCCGTTTTCCTTTTTATATTTTTTGCTTTTCCGCTTTCAGCACAACAAGACTACAGATTAGACACTACGTTTAAGATAAAAATTCCAAGCTATTTTCCTGCTTATTTTTTAGGTAGCACAAGACAAATCCTTGAAGACTCCAATAAAATGGTATATTTGAGAGGGGGAGGGCGGATTTTTAATGCTATCGAGGGAAACGATTTTCAAAGTCTTCAACGTTTTTTTCCAGATGGTACATTGGACGAGTCCTTCTATTTAAAAAATGACCTGCCTTGGGGACCTCAAGGATTAAAATACGGAGTAAGTATTTTTCATAGAAATCAACTTTACCACGTCAATAGTAAGATAGTAAGGCTGCTCAACGACGGCTCCAATGACACTACGCTGCACACAGGTAATTTATATGCTAACACTATCTTATGGGTAAATGACTCTACTTTTTTAGCGGCTGGTTTCAGGTATGGGATAGATTCGATACATCCTAACTCTAATATTCTTCCCCATAAACGAGTATTTCTGTGCCATCTCCAAAACAATAGAGATGTGGAAATAGATACCGTTAATTTCGCCAAAGAAGTCGCTGACTTAGAGCCTATCAGAGCCTTGGCTAAACAGGGTGATAAATTTCTTGTAGCGGGTAACTTCAATACTTACGGAGGGTATGAATCACCAGGATTAGTGAGGTTGTTGCCCAACGGAAAAGTAGATACTACCTTCAAAAGCCCTTTTGACTATAATGCTACCGTGTTTGCCGTAAAAGCGCAGCCTAATGGGAAGATACTCGTTACTTTGGAGGGATCATTCCCTGATGACACTCTTACATCTTATACGTCATTGTTAAGTTTAAGGTTGTTGTCGAGCGGCGAGATAGACCACACATTTCATATCTTCAAAATTGGTAGAGCTGGTGGACCTTTTACAGCCGCCTATCCCACTGGCGACGGCGGTTTTTTTGCAGTAGATTTTAGCTATTTTAAAGATAGCTACATACCGCCATTTGAAAATCAAGCCGACCGCATGTGGATGATGAAATTTGATAGTCTTGGTTTTTATGACAATCAATACTGCAAAACTCAATATTGTACTTATTCGGGTGGGTATAAAGCCAGTATTCAACTTTCATCGGGAAAAATATTAGTAGCTGGTTCTTTTGATTGCTTTCCTCCTTACGGCGACTACAAAGACGTAGTTCGTATTGAGGTTCCAGACTTTCAGTTGGCAGCTTCAGATGTCGAAAAAGAAAAAGCATTGCTCAAAATCTATCCCAATCCCGCCTCCGACGAGCTGACGATAGAGCTGCCACCCAACTTACAGAGCAGCAAGCTGACTTTGAGGCTTCACAACCAACTCGGGCAAACGGTTCATTCGCAAGCGTGGCGAGAGGAAAGCCCTACCCAAACCATCTCTGTGGCT
>JAYUHK010000061.1:0-48693 GCA_043767025.1 Saprospiraceae bacterium
TATGTGGCGTTACGCCTTCAAATTTTTTAAATAAAGGTGCTATCGTATAAATTTGTTTCAAAGTCGCAAAATATCCTAATTGAATAATTGCCTTTTCAACAGCTTCTGACCAAGTAAGTTCTCTTAATTCAGCCATACTTTAAAGGTGATATTATTAAGTGGCAAAATTTGGTCTAATAGTTTCGCCTTACCACCAATGTAATTCAATGGTGATTTAATTTGTCGTAAAGTATGTCGTTTAATTGCTACTTCCATTCAGCAAAGTTACAATTTTTGAATTATGTTTTTGGGTGTTCTAAATTGTACATTATCGCCTTGGCTCCCCATTATTGTAAGCAAATACTCAAAAGCGTTTCCTAACTCTTCGCTGTGAGAATAGGAAAAACCATTGATTAAATCTAAAAAGCGTTGTAATACTTTTCCATCTCTAAACTTTAAAAAAGCATTTTGAAAAATCTCTTTGAAAAGCAACGGAATTTCGGTTGCTTTTTGGATTTGCTCAATTCCGTTTATAAATTTTGTTACTCGTTGGTCAGCACTAATTTGATTGCTCATTAGTTGTTGCCAAGAATAATCTTTTAAAGTTCCTTTAAAAAACTTTTCATCAAAACCACTTTGACGAAGTTCTTCGTCTTGGTCGTCCATAAATTTATAAATTTATCCAATTGTGATTAATTCAATTTGGTCGGTAGGTAAAGGTAAAACCCCAACTAATGTATCTCTTGCGTCATCAATTCTTTTTTTCGTTTCTTTATTGAGCATTGTTTAGTCTTTTATTTAATTCTTCTGGATTTGGTAATGCGTTTCTAATATCATTTGGCAATTCTTTATAGCTAAATTCGCTTACTCCTATGGGTTTATTTACATCTTTTAGGGCAAATTCTACTTCAAAATTATCTTTGTTTTTACATAGCAATATACCAATGGTATCGTTGTCTGTATTGGTTTTTATGAGTTCGTTTATAGCCGAAATATAAAAATTGAGTTTGCCAATAAACTCAGGTTGAAACTCTTGCATTTTAAGTTCTACTACAATATATCGTTTGAGGTGAATATGGTAAAAAAGTAAGTCGGTTCTGTATTCTTTGTTTCCTAATTTTAATAGATATTGTTTGCCCAAATATGCAAACCCTTTGCCTAATTCAAGTAAAAACTGGCTAATGTTTTTCACCAATTCGCCTTCTAAATCTTTTTCTTTTGCTGTTTTAGAAAGTGTTAAAAATTCAAAATTGTAAGGGTCTTTTATCAGTTGATTTGCCAAATCGCTATCCACTGTGGGCATTGTATGTTTAAAATTATTGATAGCTTTGCCTTGCCTATGATATAGGTTGGTTTCTATTTGGTATTCCAATACTGCTCTGCTCCAATTGTTTTCTATGGCTTGGGTTAAATAAAACAAAGCATCATCTTGTTTTTTGTTTTTTTGAATGATAAGTATATGATGCCCCCAAGGCACAGCAAAAAGTATTTTTTCTAATTCGGCAACAGGTTGTTGCCAAATGGAGTTTTCGGTTTCAGGCAATTGCGAAACAAGTTGTTTCGCAATTACGTTTTTAAAAGAATAAAAAAGATACCTCTGACGAATAAATTCTAAATTTCGCTTTGAGAATCCACCCATTTCAGGAAATTCAGCTCTCAAATCGTTGCTCAATTGATTTATAAAACCAGTACCCCAATTGGCGTTTTTTTGTTTTTCTACTATTTCTTTCCCAAGTTCCCAATAGAGTTGTATTAATGCCGAATTTACTGCAACGGCTGCTTTAATTTGGCTTTTTTGGATAGTAGATTTCAACTCAAATAACCAATTTTTATAATTGTCGTTACTGATTAAAGTGCCCATTATCTTGGTAAAAATTGATTGATTGAAATATTGTCTTTAATGTAATTCACTATTTGAATACGATTGTCTTTGCCTAATTCTTTCATTTCTCTTAACCCAAAACGAGCATCGTTAGGGTCTGGGCTATTGCAGTTTATTTTTTCTCGTATGTCTTCATACAATAAATAACTATCCCATAATCGTTTTGCTGGATTGTATTTTGAATTGTCAAATTGAGCTTCGGAAATAAATTTTTGAAAATAGTCGTTGGCTAAATCTTCTCTTGTTTTTAGCTTATAATCTTTCAAGAAAATTTTCATCATAATTTCTTTCAAACTCAACAAGTACGTCCACACGGTTAGATTTGTCATCATTTTTTTCCTTGTTGCTTTCGCTGTCGAGTATCTGCTTAATTTTGACATCTTTAGCAAGCAACTCGGAGAGAAATCCTTCGAGGATATCGAAATTTGCTTTGTGGCGAAGCATCTTTTTCATCGCCCAGTCAAATTGAAGTAATTTTTTTGCCAGCGTATTGGTGCTATTTACACAACAAAAGTACGGCAAACCCCGAAAAAATCTGGATTTGCCGTATAAAATTTAGTTTTACTTTTTTTAAGTTCACGCCCAAACTACTGGTTTGTTCCTTCTTTGACGCTTTCGGGCTTGATGGCTGCAAAATCAAACAACAAAGTGAAGCGGAGCGTGTTGTCCAACGGATTGCGTTGGCTGGTGACAGGGACGAGGTAAGAAAAATTCAGACCAAAAATATTGTATTTTACACCCAGACCGACTGTCAAAAACTTGCGGTTTCCTTTGGTTCTGTCTTCGTGATAGTAACCCGCGCGGAGTGCAAATTGCTTATCGTACCAATATTCCATTCCGAAAGAATACATCAACTCGCGCAGCTCCTCGCTGGCTCCGTTGGGCGCGTCTGAAAACGAATTAATAGCTGCCCCGATGGGTGATTGTTGCTTGTAGTCAGGGATACTGTCCCTGTTTTTGTCCCAGTTTGGATTGCCCAACTTGAACTGCGGCGTAGGCACTAACAGTTTGTTGACATCTATGGTGGCTGCGATAGAGTTGTATTGGTCTAAATGAAAATCCCAACAGACTCCTATGCCCAGATTGGCGGGCAAATAATCTCTATTGACGGATTTTGTATAGGTGATTTTTGTACCTATGTTGGAGATTGCCAAGCCGACAGTCAGGTCGCTTTTTGTTCCCGACACGGTGATTGGTCTTCTGTAGGTCATCGAAATATCGGCTGCTGCGCCGTTGCCTGCCGAGATGGGAACTGTGCCAACGGATTGACCTGCCGCAAGATTGGAGTAAATATATTTGGCTGCCAAGCCGACTGCAAAACGCTCGGTCAATTTTCGAGAGTATGCCAGATTAACTTCCAACTCGTTGGGTCTGCCTGTGCCGAGCGATGCGCCGTCCTCGCTCGTGAAGTTGATGCTACCGAGATTGAAATAGCGCAAGCTCAATCCGACGGCTTGGCGAGAGTCCAACTGGGTGTAACCAGAAAGATACGCCATATAGACATCGGTAAGCCCCAACGCTCGAAGCCAAGGCGTGTAAGTAGCCGAAACTCCTGTGGTCTGCCCCGCAAAAGTAAGTTTGGACGCATTGAAGTGCATAGAGTTGGCATCGGCTGAAATAGCGATACCTGCGTCGCCCATTGCGCCCGAGCGTGCGTCACCTACGATGCGCAAAAACGGAACGGCGGTAATGATAGTATTGCCGCAGGGAGTGCCGTCCAACTGCTTGTAAGTACCGTCGGCAGCTTTAAAACATTGCGCAGCGACATCGAAGCTGGATAGTGTGCTAAATATGCTCACGCAAAATAGCTGAAAGAGAACTTTTTTCATATAGAATTTTGTAAAAATTTTATTTTCTGGATAATCGGCAAATATAGAAGTAAATAAGAAAGTTAAAAACAACTTTGGCAATATTTTTCGATAAACGTTTATTTTTATTTTTTATTTCGTCGCTACTTAAGAATTACCAATTTTTCAAATTCGCTTTCGCTGACGGCGGCAGAGGCGGTGTCGCTTGCTTTGCGAAGCAATACTTTATAGACATAAACGCCGCGTCCGATGTCGCCTCCGAAGTCGTCTTTTCCGTCCCATTCGATGCCACTGATTCGGTTGCTTTCAGAAAGCTGCTGGTCGGTAATTGTTTTGACTAATTTTCCGCTCACTGTGTATATACGAACTTGTATGTCCAAAAGTTGTCCCGCGTAGCCGTGTTCGAACTGAAAACTTGTTTTGGTCGTAAATGGGTTCGGAAAGTTCAGTACATGGTTGAGAGCGGTCTGGGCATCGGCAGCGACCAAAAACTCGGTACTTCCCTCGCCCGGATTGTTGTTGATATCCCACGCTTTCACGCGTACTTTGTGTGTTCCGATAGCTATTTTAGAGAGCGGATAGCGCAGTTCGCCTTGAGTGTAGTCGTCGAGTTTGGCTTGATAAAAATCATTGAGCAGATAGGTTTGCAAGCCGTTTTCGTCCAAAACGGCTGTTAGGTCGTGTCCTACGCTCGTCCCTGTGACATTGATGCCTGTGTCGTCCGTCAATCGGGCATAAATACTCGGATTTTGGTCGGTTTTTCCTCCAAAAATAAATTTGTCATCGTTCATAAAAACCTCTACTTTCGGACCCTGATTGTCTGCCACAGCGTTGGGATTGGTGCCGCCGATGACCACATTATTATAGTAGCCGTTGGCATCGTCTTTTTTTCCGTCGTGGGCGTAGTAGCTAATTTTTCCGAATCCATATTGGTAATTAATATCCTTCGGAATGACAAAACTGAACTTGAAAGCACCATTCACGACACTCGCCGCGCCTTTGAAAAGGATATTTTTTTGGATAGTAAAAGTCGTTTTTTGGCTCGTAGGGTCTTGTGCCAGCGTAGAAATAGTTGCTACCTTATCAAAAACGGTAGGAAAAATTTTTCCGTTAAAATTACTCAAAATCTGCCCGCTTTCGTCTTGGATAATCCCCTCGATGGTCACTTTTTGGAGAGCGCGAAGCGTGTCCGATTTGCCGTCGCTCACGTTGTGGTTGTTGATTTTTGTAGTCGCTACGTTGTATTTTGGCAAAGCCAATTTCATAGCAGGGTCGCCGAGCAAAGTAAATTTCCGAGCATTGATGGTGTTGCCAGAAATATTTTTCGCAATTCTCAACACTTCGCCGATATTCGGTTCGCTGCTGTATCTTTGAAAGATAGTATCAAAAACCGCACCCGCCAAAGCTGCGTTGGCACTCGCATAAACTGGTCGGACGGTCGTAAACAAGGCGACAGCACCGCCGTTTTCTTTGAGCAGTGTTTGCTCACCTGCGGAGGTATTGGTGGGGTCGTCAAAGGCGGCAAAAGTACAGGTAGCGGTCACTAAAAGCGGCATTTTGTCGGTATTTGTCCAGCTTCCGATGTCTGTCGAAGTCAATACGCGCTCTTGCGCCCAGCCTTTGGTGCTGCCGTGCCCCATGTAATTCATTATCAATACGCCTTTAAAAATATCGTTGTTGATGTCATTTTCGGCATCGGGATAGCGCGCGCCGCCCGGAGTAGCCACTTGCGGCGTTGCATCGAGAAAAATCTTATCCACATTAAAAACCTTATTTCTGGCTATTACCTTTTCGGCAACTTCATTGGCATCTAAAAGGTGTCCGTTGTAATCTTCATCGTCGGCGACATAAGTAATGCGATTGCGCCAGTCGCCGAGCGTGTTGGGATTGGTTTCGTAGCGAATAATTTTATTGACGACCGCTCGCGCTTCGTCTGCATTTCGGACGGTCAAACGCCCAACCGCAATATCCAAGCCGCCATTCAGCGAAACGTCGCCCTCGCCGGGCGAAAGCAATGCGTAAAAGTCATCGGTCGGGAAAGAATTAATTGGGTCAATAGATTCGGTGGTTTCATAGACTGGAATATAACTCTGGTTGTCATCGGAGCCGCTGATATTTTTGTAGTCAAAAGAACCATCGCCGACGAGCAGCAAATATTTGAATTTTTGTGGATTGCGGTCATAGAGCATTTTTGCAAAATCTCTGATTGCTGTGACATCTTGCCTACCACACGAAAATTCTTCATACACCTTATCAACTCTTACCGTCGCTACGTCCAACTGCGCGTGTTGGCGGTGGTGCGTAGCGAGTTGTTGAGTAGCATTTTCAAAATCTTTGTAGTACAAAATTACCATATCCAAGTTATCCAATCCGTGCAAATTTTGATTTTCTACTTTTCCGACCGCCGTTGGGCTAAAAAAACTTGCATCGGACTTGAAAGCGACAAATTCCTTGAGTTTGTCCTGCGTTTCTGCTCCAAACTCCAAAGAATTATTAGCGAATGTGGTAAGTTGCTTGTATGGTTTTTGAGGGTTCGTGATGTCCCAAAGAGTCAAATCTTGGGCAGTTTCAATTTTAAATTTTGTAGCAGCTTGTGACAGGGTTTTAGAATCTCTAAAACGCATTTGACCACCTGACATTTTCAGATTTCGACGAGCGTTGAGTTCGATATAATCAAGCCAACCTTCGCTGAACTGCCCTACATCTGGATAAGAAACCATCACATTCATATTGTCCGCAGTGGGCAAAAAATTATTGAAAATTCTGCCGATATTGGCGTAATTGCTTTCGTTTACGCTGCCCGTTTCGATATTTGGTATGTTATCGCTAACGAAAGTATTGGAGTTGATATTGATTTTAAAAAAGGTACTGGTATTGCTGCGTCCCGCAAACTCGGAGCGCAATCGGACTGGCTCTGTAGTCACAATGTTGGGAAAAGTAAATAAATTTGCAAAATTCTTATCTCGAGAGGTATAAAAATAATCACCAAACCAGCGTTTTCCTGTTCCTTGCGTGCTGGGTTTTCCGCGATTTAAAAGATTGACTTTTTCCTCTTCATAATGCCCATAATCGTCGAAAGTAGTTGAAGTAAACGAAATATCTTCAATAGAATTTTGCTCCGCAATGCGCAATCCATTCGAGTTTTCTATTTTGATATAATAAAAAGACTTGTCTGAATACAAATTTTTGGTCATCGTAAAATCGCGCGTGTTGGCGTTAAAATTCCACTTATCCGTGTTTTGAGCGTAAAAAAGCAGGTAGTCGCCACCGTCGAATTTAGCATCACTTTCGCCCGAAACAAAAATCGCATTTTCTATCAAATCATCTGCACGCGGACTATTAATAGGTTCTGGAAGCATTGCGCCGCCGTTGCCGTAGAGATGTATTTTTCTTGGGTCAATGTTGTCAATATTGCTAATTTTCAGCTTATTTTTCAAAAAATCGTAGTCAATTTTGTGGATTCCCGTTTCTGTAATCGAAAATTTGTAAATATCGCCGTCCCTCAACGCAGAATTGGTGGTATTCGGACCGCGCTCCGTCGTGTTGGGAGGCGTGTTGGGAGTATTTTTTGGAAAAAAATCTACAGTCAAATCAAAAGAAACCAATTTTTCGATATTGCCAAAAGCATCTTTTCGGAGTGCGGGAAGTGAAACTTCGCCATAATATAGGTTACGAGCTTGCCACACATTTTGAGTAAAAGTCGGCTCAAAAGTCAATAAATTTCGCTCTGCGTCCCCCAGCGTTTTTTTCAGAGGCTGATAGATTGCGTTGGCAATACTGGCTCGAAGTTCGCCTTTACTTTTTACGGAAAGTTGTTTCGTAAAAATGGGTATTTTTTTGGTAAGTGGCTGAAAATCAGCGTTTTTAAATGCCAATACAGCGTCGGGTTGGGCATCGTTCCAGAGCAAATCGTGGTGAGTTCGGGTAGAACTTTGCTGACCAAACGCGACAGGAGCGAAAGCAAAAGTGAGCAGCAGCGAGCAAAAAATATTTATTTTTGACATAAGAAATAAAGTAAAAAAGTTTTCTTTGCAAAAATGCAATTATTCAACAAGAAAGTCGTTATTTTGTTATCGAAACGTTAATATTTTTGTAGTATTGTGCAATATCAAAAAATACAACGAACTTTAACATTTGTATAAATCTTGATTTCTAAAATCCATTCAACTCATTCATTTTATGATAAAAAAATATTTACAATCGCTGTTATTTATACTAATTTTCAGTACTTTTGTGACAGCGCAGGACAATGTGTTTAGCCAGTTTTATGCCGCGCCATTGCAGCTCAATCCGGCTTTCACTGGCAATACTTATACGCCGCATTTTGCACTCAATTATCGCAACCAGTGGCCCTCTTTCAAGAACGCATATGTGACTTATGCAGCCGCCTATGACCAGTTTTTTGAGCCGCTCAACTCGGGTTTTGGGCTGGTAGTGACTTCCGACAACCTCGGAAACGGCGTTTATAAAGAAAATTCGGTAGGCGGATTTTTTGCTTATCGCCTCAAAATAAATTCTGATTGGAAGCTCAAAATAGGCGTAGAAGCGACTTTTGCGCAGCGACAATTAAATTTTGATAAATTGACTTTCGGTGACCAGATTGACAAACTTTATGGATTCTCGGACGGCGCAGGCAACGCGAACCCAACAGGCGAAAATAGACCGTCGCAGCTAACCAAAAGTTTTCTCGACATTTCAAGCGGTTTGTTGGTTTATAACAAACAATTTTATGGTGGCTTGACGGTCAAACATCTCAACTCACCCGACTACCATTTTTTTGGTATCAACAAAAATTCATATCGTGGTTTGCCTTTTCGCACTACGCTGCACGCAGGTTGGGAAATTCCTCTACAAAAAGAAACGCGCCATAGTTTGCCTATTTTTCTGTCGCCGAGCATTATCGCTACGCAGCAAGGTAATTTTCGTCAAGTCAATGCAGGAGCTTATTTGGGCTTGGGAATGTTCTATACGGGAGCTTGGTTTCGGCATACTTTTACCAATTCTGACGCAGTTATTTTTCTGGTTGGAGTCAAAAAAGACTGGCTCAAAGTCGGCTATAGCTACGATGTGACGGTGTCTAAACTCGCCGCCTACAACACTGGCGGCAGTCACGAACTGTCCGTTATTTTGAATTTTGATGGACCAGAAGAAACGAATTACAACGATTGCTTTAATATTTTTAGGTAGAAAATAAAATTATCGTCAATAAACATAACAATATTCAGTTTTCTGTCGTTATAGTTTTAGAAAATTGCGAGAAAGTTTGGAAACTTAACTATTTCGCTCTAATTTTGTCATTGTGTTTTAGATTTTATAAATTTTTTAAAAAAAATTCAATTATGAAAAAATTATTTTGTTTAATGTTGTTAGTGAGCGGCTTTGCGGTCGCCAGTATGAATGCTCAAAGCTGCTCAAAAGCGGTGTCAGGAGTAGAAAGCAAAAAGTGCTGCGCAAACCCACACCCGGGCTGCAAAGAAAGTGGAACTGCTGCAGCATCTGCGGGAGGCACTGTCGGAGCGGCTGCGTTGGCTGAAACAACGGCTGCACCAGTAGCTGCTGAAGCACCAGCGAAAGTTTGTGCTAAAGGAAAGGCTTGCTGCGCGGGCAAAAAAATGACCAACGGTACAGCTTCTGCTGAAAAAGCAACGCCAAGATTGGTGGCTGCGAAGAAAGAAAGCACGAATAACTAATATTTTAGTGCTAATGAATGCGTCTAAAAAGGCTGCTCAAATTTTTTGAGCAGCCTTTTTAGTTTTTGCCTTGAGCGGAGTTTCTGCAAAAGTGATGCCTTTAAGGTAACTTTTCAACGCAAGTTTCGTGTTGTCTGAAATATTTTTTGGTAAATCTTCCACTGCGAACCAATTTACACGCTTGAACTTTTTGGGTTCTTTGGATTCTAAATCGCCTTTCCATTTGTCGGCTTTAAAATAAAGCGTCACAATCCGACGATTTTTATCTTTTAACTGAAACATCACAAACGCCAAGCTCAAATTTTTGGTGTCCAACAAAATACCCGCTTCCTCCGCACTTTCGCGAATAAGTGCAGCCGTAGCGACTTCTTCGGATTCGATTTTGCCCCCCACCAATGAGTATTTACCGCCATTTTGGGTTGTTTGAGCCAGAAAAAGCCACTTGCCTTTGTCCTGTAAAAATAATTTTACTACCAACGTAGTGACGACAATCTGTTCGATATTTGGCATTTTGTTGTTAAATTATTCAGTAAATTTATCCAAAATTAGGAATGAAGAAAAAATAAAGTACTCAATTTTTTTCAATCAATTCAAGCAATAACAAGGCATTTTTGAGGCGCAACGCAGAGCGTTGTAAAAAAAATAACAAGTAATTGGTTGCAATTTAGCAGAAAAAATAAGTAGTTTATTTTAGACACCTTCCCTATACTTTTTACTCTGTCACGCTTGCGCTGTCGGCGTGTTAAAATTCATTGTAGGCATTTGCGACTGGTCGGCATCTTCGATGACTCCGAACTGCTGTTCGTATTTTTTGACGTTGTCAATCATTGCTTTCATCAAGCGTTTTGCGTGCTGCGGCGTGAGTAAAATCCGTGATTTGACCTTTGCTTTCGGCACATTTGGCACCATGCGGATAAAATCTATCACAAATTCGGACGGCGAATGTGAGATAATTGCCAAGTTTGAGTACGTTCCTTCCGCCACATCTTCAGGCAATTCGATATTCAGTTGATTCTGATTTTCCATTTTTTTATTTTTATAGTTTTAGAAATAATCTTGTTATACGTTATTAGAGGGCTAATTGTTTTGTTGAATGACAAGCAAAATATTTTAATCTACAGATTTAGCTTTTTTTCTCGCTTTAAAACTCTCACCTGTACTTTTTACCTCTGCTCCGATTTATGCTATATTGAGATAAAGAAAATAATCAAATACATTTTACTCCTAAAAATGTCACAAAAAGCGAAAATTATTTCCATTCGTGGTTAAGTTTTAGGACTTTTTCAATTACATCGCGGACGCAGCCCGCACCACCCACGAAGGGCGAAATATACCTCGCCACGGCGGCTACTTCGGCTACTGCATCAGCTGGACTGCACGGCAATCCAACCCTTCGCATCGGCGGAATATCGGGCATATCGTCGCCCATATACAGTATTTTGGACTCGTCAATTTCGTAGGTTTGGATAAAATTATCGTAGGCTTCGATTTTATTCATCGTTCTCATATAGACTTTATCAATACCTAAATTGAGTAATCTGCGCTCTACGCCGGGAGAATTTCCGCCCGTAATAATCGCAATATGATAGCCCAAAGAAGCGGCAAGTTGCATTGCGTAGCCATCGCGCGTATTCATGGTACGCAACAAAGCACCGTCTTCCTGCACCAATACTTGACCGTCTGTAAGTACTCCATCTACGTCGAAAATAAAAGCTTCAATATTTTTAAAATGCTCTAAATTGTTCATTTACAGTTGATTATATATAAAAATTAATTAAAATTAAGTTTGAATTTAAAGGAATAATTGCGGTAAGGAAGTTGATACTTTTTTAGAGGATAAGTACTCCAGCTGTCCACGCCCGCCAATCCTGTCTGAAAACCGTCTATGTTTACCTGTGTTGTTTCCGACGGTTTTAAGTCGCCTGTGTGACGATTGTGCTTGATAAAACCTTCGTCTAACTGTTCGTCAAAATAATGCTTCACTGTGACATTCAATAATTTCTCTCCTTCTACCTTCAAGCTCTGATTAAGTGATGTAGAGGAGATTTCTGACCACCGAATATCGGACTTGTTACCAGTTTCTTGAGGGCGAACATACGAAAAAAATTGCTCTTTGACAGACTGCGAATACAAGCCAACGAATGCGCTGGTTTTTCTATCCACATAGTTTTCGTAGGGTCCTCGACCATAAAAATCAACATTTTCAAAGCCTTTCGCTAATTCTAACTGCATACCAAAACGGGGAAGTATCGAAATATTTTTGGTAGAATCGGTCATCAATATTTGCTCCACCGTCATCTCGCCCTCTGAATTTATGACATACATAATTTTCAATTTTGAAGAAACTACGGGAATAGAAAAATTTGCAGTCAAAACAATATTTTTATCATTTGTCGAATTGAGTGACATATTTTCTAAAAGATAACCATTTTGACTTGCAGCTTTCCATACTTTGGAATTAACAGGAAGGTTCGACCCCAAGTCGTTGTCGGTTGGCGCGCGCCAAAAGTTAGGTTTCAGAGTACTACCAACTGCCAAAAAAGGTTTTCCGTTGCGCTCGAAATTGGTCAAAAGACCAGTTTGACGGCTAAAAACTGCCTTCATTTTAGAGCTTGAAATAGTGTAGGCATCTATACTTTCTTGTGTTTTTAGACTGTCACTTTCTTTTAAAATTAAATTATTTTTCCAAATTCCCTTCAGGGCAAATTGTTCCGCCGCTATTTCGTGATTTTTTAGCAAAAAAGATTCCGTTTCTTTTAGCTTAAAACTCAAATTTAAAAAATATTCTTGGCACACTTTATCTACCTTTGTGTTGATAATCAATGTTTTACGAGTTCGAGGTGCAACAGATAAGTCATTTATCACACCTTTTTTAAGCAACTTTCCGTCGCCAATTATTTGCCATTCCATTCGGACATTGTCCAAATTCTTGAAAAAATATTCGTTAAAAATCTCCACCGTCTGTTCGTCAATCATTTTAGCAGAAATATCTTGATATACTTTTTTGACTTCATAAACGTGCGGATTTGGTTTTCTACTCGGAGCAAAAAGTCCGTTGCACATAAAATTTTGATCCGTAGGTGCATTAGCGGGACCATAATCGCCACCGTAGGTAATCACAGTGTCACGATTTTCATTTATTTTATAAAATCCTTGATCTACAAAGTCCCAAATATAGCCGCCCTGAAAAGTTTCATTTCCCTTGATAATATCCCAATATTCTTTAAAATTTCCAACCGAATTTCCCATCGCGTGCGCATATTCACACATAATAAATGGGCGCGTGGTGTCCGGATTTTGGGCATACGCAATCATTTCGTCGGGGTGCGGATACATCGGACAAATAACATCAGTGTTCCACTCAAACATAATTTTTCCGCCTTCGCTCACGTCCGTACGCTCATATTGCACAGGTCTTGACGGGTCGCGCTGCTTAATCCAGTTGTAACATTCGTACATATTATAACCATTTCCAGCTTCGTTGCCCAAACTCCAAGTGATGATAGACGGGTGATTTTTATCTCGCTCAATGGCTCTTTGAACGCGAGTTAGGTGCGCCGTTTTCCAAGAAGGTTTATTTGCCAAAGTGCGACTCAAATTGTAGTACATTCCGTGAGATTCGATGTTCGCTTCGTCTATCATATAGATTCCAACCCTGTCACAAAGTTCGTAAAAATATTCGTCATTTGGATAGTGTGAAGTCCGTACAGCGTTGATGTTGTACTCTTTCATAAGACGAACATCGGTCTCCATTAATTCTCTCGAAATACATTGGCTTGTGACAGGGTCAGCTTCATGCCTATTCACGCCTTTGATATAAATTTTTTCTCCATTGACATAAAAATGCCCGTGTTTAATTTCTACTTTTCGGAAACCAATATTTTGAGGAATAACCTCCAATATTTTATCATTTTCGTCCAATACAGTTGTCAAAAGTTGATACAAATTTGGCGTTTCAGCCGACCACTTTTTGGGCGTTTTAACTTCAAAAGTCATCACTTTATTTTTTATAAAATTTTCTATGTCAATATTTTTGGAAAACACAATATCTTGATTGTCAAGGAGTTCAATTTTTATTTTTTTATTTTTACTAAATTCTGAACCTAAAAAATCCAGCGAAATTCCTAAACTACCATTTTGATAGTTTGCGTCTAAATCTGCCTGAATATCAATATCTCTAACACCAAATTTGTTGCGCGACACCAAATAACAATCGCGTGTAATACCACTCACGCGCCACATATCTTGACACTCCAAATAAGTGCCATCGCTCCAGCGCATGACCTGTAAAGCAATCTTATTTTTCCCAATTTTTAGATATTTTGTGACATTGAACTCTTGCGGCAGTTTTCCGTCTTCCCCGTAGCCCACATATTGCCCATTTATCCAGACTGCGAGGTTGGATTTTGCGGCACCGATGTGGACAAAAATCTGCTTCTCGTCCAAAAAATTTCGACTGATTTCGACCTCTTTCCGATACATTCCCACTGGATTATAGTCGGTCGGTATGCGCGGAGGGTCGGCTTTTTGAAGGTGCATAAACTCATAACCATGATTGATGTAAATGGGATAACCGTAGCCATTTACCTCCCAAACGGCTGGAATTTTGAACATATCCCATTGATTATCAACATATTCCGCACTGTCCCAACCTTTTGGAGCAAGCGACGGATTTTCTACCCACTTAAACCTCCAACTACCATTTAATGTGGTATAATTGGACGACTGACTCCAATCTCCGATTTGGGCTTGTTTCGCATTTTCGAAGGCGAAAAAAGTAGCGTGCATCGGCTCTCTATTCTCTTCCACACGTTTTTCGTTCATCCATAAATCTTTAGAAATACTAATCTGCGCAGCGCAGGGAAGGCGATAAAAGCTACTAAAAATCAACAGGAATAAAGAAATTTGTTTCATAACACCCAATCATTAAAGATTAAAAAATTATTTTTTGCCAAAAGTACAAAAAAGTATAAAATGAATTGGTTTTATTTCTCAAATTCAATAACTTTGCTTCCATATTGACCAGTTAGGCGCAACCAACATTTTTGGCTCGACACTTATTTTGTCATCTATTGTGTAGCGCAAGAAGCGTAGGGCGGGCTTCGACCTTTGTTTTCAAAGGCTTTTCGGCAACGAAATAGGAAGATTACTGAAAGTTTTTGGCTACCTAAATCCTGATTTTTTGGAGCTTCCAAAAATCTTAAGCGTCTATCTGGTCATTTTTTCTTATCCTATTTGTCACAAATTTCCCATAAAAATTATTTTATTGCTATGAAAAAATTATTCCTTTTTTGCGCCTGCACGATATTTTTCCATTACTCACTTGCCGCTCAAACTCCACTGTCAAACGGAAATATTTATGAAAAAAATATCTCCGAAAGTGAGGCGAAAATTGCAAAAGCAAATAATGAGCTTCAAGAATTGCATAATTTGAATACCTCCAATTATGATGTAAAATATTACCGTCTTGCAGTCGAAATAAATCCAAATATTAATTTTATTAGTGGAATTGTGACAAATTATTTCACACCGACAGAAGATGTAGGAATGTCCGAAATTAAATTGGACTGCGCGGCAGCACTTCAAGTAGATTCAGCAAAATATCATGGAAACAATGTCACATTTTCGGTAGTAAGCGACGAACAAAGAACTTTTTACTTCCCTATAACTATCACAAAAGGAAATTTAGATAGTTTGACTATTTTTTATCACGGAACTCCAGTAAGTACTGGATTTGGTTCGTTTTATAAAGGCGTTCACGGTGCAAATTCTGCACCTATTATCTGGACTTTTTCTGTTCCCTATGGCGCAAAAGACTGGTGGATTTGCAAAAATACATTGGACGATAAGGCGGATTCTTTAGATTTATTCGTAAAAACACTGTCACAATATAAGGCGGCTGGAAATGGAAAATTGGTCGAAATACTACCCGATGCGGACGGAATTTCACATACTTTTCACTGGAAGCACCGCTACCCTATCACGAGCTATTTGGTGGCAACATCCGTGACCAATTATTCGAGTTATTCGGATTATTTGGTAAGCCCAAACAGCGATTCGTTAGAGATTTTAAACTTCGTTTATCCCGAAAATCTGGCTGCTGCAAAGCAAGGAACTAACGCTTTATTGCCTGTAATTCAATTTTACGAAAGTAAATTTGGCAAATATCCGTTCAGAAAAGAAAAATTTGGTCATGCGCAATTCGGCTGGGGAGGCGGAATGGAGCATCAAACGATGGTTTTTGTGACTAATTTCGACAAAGGTTTGTTGGCTCACGAACTTGCCCATCAGTGGTTTGGAGATGCTATTACCTGCGGTACTTTCAAAGATGTGTGGTTAAATGAAGGATTTGCAACTTATGTGACAGCGTTGGCAGATGAGCCTAACTCTGCAATCACGTTCAAAAACTGGAAAGGCTCAACCATCAATGCTGTCACCGCGCAAACGAATGGCTCTGTTTATAGTCCCGACACGACGGATTATAACAGAATATATGACTATCGATTGACGTACCAAAAGGGTGCTATGTTGCTCAATATGTTGCGGTATAAGATTGGCGATTCGGCTTTTTTTGCAGGTATGAAAGCCTATATGGCGGACACAACTTTGGTCTATAAATATGCCCAAACAATAGATTTCATCAACCAAATGACTGTCACGTCAGGTCAAAATTTGTCATTTTTCTTTCAAAAGTGGTTTTACTCCGAAGGATACCCAAAATATGACCTCCGTTGGGCGCAAACTGCCGACGCAAAAATTGTAGTAAAGTTGAATCAAACCACGTCACACCCGTCTGTAATTTTTTATGAAATGCCTGTAGAAATACGCTTTAAAAACGCTACGCGCGACACAACGGTTCGTTTTGAACATACTTTCAGCGGACAAATTGAATATTTCAATCTTGGTTTTACTCCGACCTTTGTAGGCTTCGACCCCGAAAATAATATCGTTTGTAAGAAAACTGTGACAAAAGATATTTCGCTCTCGTCAAGCGAATTAGAAGACGAAAAATTACTCCAAATTGCGCCCAACCCTGTGGCTAATATACTGAAAGTCAATGTATTAGAAAATTTTATTCAAAAAATATCGCTCTACGATGTAAGCGGAAAATTGATGTCGCAAAAAGAATTTGACCATGCAGTAGAAGCTGTGATTGATTGCTCTAATTTAACTTCGAGCGCGACTTATTTTGTCGAAATCTTGCTCAACAACCAAAAAATTATCCGCAAAAAAATTATCAAAATATGAATTCTTCCGCTTATATTCTGTTTAGAACTGCATCTTTTTTAGCGATGTTGGCGGTCATTATCGGTGCTTTTGGGGCGCACGGCTTGGAAGGAAAACTAAATCCTGACCAACTTCGCACATTCGAAACCGCAGTAAAATACCACTTTTACCACACGTTTGCAGTCTTTATATCAGCTTTTTTGCACCAATCATACCCCAACAAATGGTTGTTTCGGGCGGGCATTGGGTTCGTGTTGGGCATCGTATTTTTTTCGGGTTCGCTTTACTTGATGGCTTGCAAAAATTTATTGAGCATCGAAAGTTGGAGCTGGCTCGGACCCATCACGCCTTTGGGTGGTTTATTTTTTATTTTGAGCTGGATTGGATTATTTTTTGCTTGCAAGAAATGAAAATTGTGACTGCTTTTTTTTGATGTTTTGTAAAAATTAAAAAATTAGAAAAAACCGTTTATACACCAAAATGACCGTTTATACAGTCAGAACAACCGTTTAAATGTTTTTAAAATACAGTAATGTCACAGAAACTAACTTTGTCAAATAAAGTTCAAAGAACTATCAATTATTTTTAAAAAATAAATAAAAATATTTTTTTTGTTCAGAAATTAATTCTAATTTTGCATTGTTAAATATCATTAAACCATTTAAAAAACTAATCGACATGAAAAAATTTACTATCTTACTGGTGTTTTTTGTAGCACTATTTGTTACGCAGCTTTCAGCGCAGGGCTATAAGTCGGCTATTGGCGTTCGTTCCCTTAGCACTTCCATTTCGGGACTTCAGGTGTCGAGCTACAATGTTTCAGGAAAATTATTTATTAATCCAAGAAATGCAGTAGAGGGTGTTGTTGGCTTCTATTCTGTACTTGGTTACACTTCGCTTAATGTAGCCGCATTTTATCAGATTCACACATCAATTACTAAAGTAGAAGGTTTGAATTGGTATATAGGCGGCGGTCCGGGTATAATTTTAGCTTCGGGGTCGTTAGGCATTCAAATAATTGGTAATCTTGGTTTAGACTACAAATTCAAAGAAATTCCGTTAAATGTCAGCATAGATTTTACTCCAAGTCTTTCTATTTCACCGTCGCCAATTCAGTTTTTTCCTGTAGGTTTTGGTTTTGCAGCTCGCTACGTCCTCAATTAAATATAAGAACTTTCTCCGAAAAACATCAACTTAACTCACCAGAAAACACCAACTTAACGTACCAAAAAACACAAAATTCCTCAAAAAATAAAGGAGCCTTTTTCTATACCATGGAGAAAGGCTTTTTTTTATGTCAGAACACTTCGAGTGTCAAAGAAAGCGTTATATTTGCATTTTATAATAACAGATGAAATTCTATGCAAACCATACAAATGGTTGATTTACAGCGTCAATACCAGAAAATAAAACCTGAAATTGATGCCGCAATAGCGGATATAATGACTTCCGCACAGTTCATAAACGGTCCATCGGTCAAACAATTCGCCCTCAATCTGGCGCAATACTTGGGAGTGAAACACGTTATTCCCTGCGGAAACGGTACCGACGCACTCCAAATTGCGCTCATGGCACTGGACTTGCAGCCCGGCGATGAAGTCATTACTTGCCCTTTTACTTTCGTTGCTACCGCCGAAGTCATCGCCCTGCTCCGCCTCAAACCCGTTTTTGTAGATGCCAATCCCTGCACTTTCACTATCAACGAATACCAAATCGAGCAAGCCATTACGCCGCGCACCAAGTGTATTCTGCCCGTGCATCTGTTCGGGCAAGCCGCTAACATGGAGGCGATTATGAAAATTGCCGCCAGACACAATCTTTTTGTCATCGAAGACAATGCGCAGGCGATTGGAGCAGATTTTTATTTTTCGGACGGCAGAAAGCAAAAAGTTGGCACTATCGGCACGATTGGTTGCACGTCGTTTTTTCCGTCCAAAAATCTGGGTGCTTATGGCGACGCTGGCGCAATCTTTACCAACGACGACGAATTGGCAAATAAAATCAACGTTATCTGCAATCACGGCTCGAGCGTCCGATACTATCACGACGAAATCGGCGTAAACTCTCGAATGGACACCCTACAAGCAGCTATTTTAGACATCAAACTAAAACATTTGGACGAATATTGTTCCGCAAGACAGCAAGTAGCAAAATTTTATTCCGAACATTTAGGAAAAAAATCAGGTATTACTGTACCCAAAGTCGCCAGATATTCGTCCCATGTATTCCACCAATACACGATGTTGGTAGAAAACGGTCGCGACGAACTCAAAAAAGCATTAGAAGCAGCAGGAATTCCTGCTATGATTTATTATCCAGTGCCGCTTCATTTGCAAAAAGCATACGCTGGGGACGGCTACAAAGCGGGTGATTTTCCGGTATCCGAAGAGTTAGCGGGTAAAGTCCTGTCACTGCCGATGCACACAGAATTGGACGAAAAAACGCTTACTTTTATTGCAGAAACTTTAAAAAAATCACTGTCGTAAAATAGAAAAAATGATCAGAAAAAAAATATTGATTACTGGCGCAGCTGGTTTTTTGGGTTCGCACTTGTCCGACAGATTTCTGGCGGAAGGCTACCACGTTATCGGAATGGATAACTTGATTACGGGCGATATGGACAATATCGCACACCTGATGCCGGATAAAAATTTTGAATTTTATCACCATGATGTGACAAAATTCGTTCATGTTCCGGGAACATTGGATTATATTTTGCACTTTGCTTCTCCAGCCAGTCCGATTGATTACTTACAAATGCCGATTCAGACGCTGAAAGTTGGCTCGCTTGGCACACACAATTTGTTGGGTTTGGCAAAAGAAAAAAAGGCTCGCTTTATGATAGCTTCTACTTCGGAGGTTTACGGCGACCCGCTCGTGCATCCACAAACGGAAGAATATTGGGGTCACGTCAATCCCATCGGTCCGCGCGGAGTGTACGACGAAGCCAAGCGGTTTCAGGAAGCGATGACGATGGCGTACCATACATTTCATGGATTAGAAACGCGGATTATACGGATTTTTAACACTTACGGACCGCGCATGAGAGTCAATGACGGTCGAGTATTGCCAGCATTTTTTTCGCAAGCAATTCGTGGAGAAGGTTTGACAATATTTGGTGACGGCACTCAAACTCGTTCTTTTTGCTATGTAGATGACTTGGTCGAAGGTATTTTTAGATTGTTGCACAGCGACTATCATTTGCCCGTCAATGTCGGCAATCCGAGCGAAATAACGATGCTTCAATTTGCGGACGAAATCATGCGTTTGGTAGGCAATCCGAAGGCGTTTATTGATTATCGACCGCTTCCGCAAGACGACCCAAAGCAACGCAAGCCAGACATCAGCAAGGCAAAAAGTATATTGGGTTGGGAGCCAAAAGTGGATCGAGTAGAAGGATTGAAAAGGACTTACGAATATTTCAAAAAAGCGGTAAAATAAATGTATTTATCTGAAAATCAAATAGTTGTGTTGCAACAATTTTTCAAAACTAAGCCTGTTTTGAACGCTTATCTGTTCGGTTCTTACGCACGCGGAGAAGCCGATGAGCAAAGCGATGTTGATATTTTGGTGGATTTAGACCATACTCTGCCGATTGGATTGAAGTTTTTTGACATAAGTGACGATTTGGAAAAAATTATGAACCGAAAAATAGATTTAGTTCCCTCCGACGCAGTTTCACCTTTTCTAAAGAAAATAATTGAATCGGAAAAAAAATTACTTTATGAGAGGGGAATTGAGTAATATTGTTCGATTGCGTCATATTTTAGGCGCAATTTATGAAGTGGAGATTTATATTTCAGAGTCCAATTTCGAAATTTTTCTTAATGACTCTATGATGAAATTTGCCTGTATGAAGCAATTAGAAATAGTAGGAGAAGCAGCTAATCATCTAACAATCAACTTAATAGAAAAATATAATCATATTAATTGGAAAGGGATTGTTGGACTTCGTAATAGATTGGTACATGAATATTTTGGTATTAGCCCATATTTAACTTGGGAAATTTTAAAAAATGAAATTCCAACTTTAAGGGTACAAATTCAAGTAATATTATTAGAATTAGAAAGCGAAAATAAATGAAAAATATATTGATTACGGGTGGCGCAGGTTTTATTGGGTCGCACGTTGTGCGGCGTTTTGTGACAGCCTATCCAGACTACAAAATTGTAAATTTGGATAAATTGACCTATGCAGGCAATTTAGAAAACCTAAAAGATGTAGAAAATCTGCCGAATTATGTCTTTGAGAAAGGTGACATTACGGATTCAAATTTTATAAATCGTCTTTTTGAGAAATATAATTTTGACGGCGTGATTCACTTGGCAGCAGAAAGCCACGTGGATAGGTCTATTATCAACCCGTTGAGTTTCATAGAAACCAATGTGGTAGGAACGTTCAATTTGCTGAACGCGGCTAAAAACAGTTGGAAAAACGAGTCACAAAATAAACGATTTTATCACGTTTCTACAGACGAAGTCTATGGATCTTTGGGCGACGAAGGCTTGTTCACGGAGGAAACTGCCTACGACCCACGCTCCCCTTATTCGGCATCAAAAGCCAGCAGCGACCACTTTGTGCGCGCTTTTTATCATACCTACGACTTGCCAGTGGTCATCTCTAATTGCTCCAATAACTACGGACCTAATCATTTTCCTGAAAAACTTATTCCACTGATTATCAATAATATACAGCAGCAAAAACCTCTTCCCGTCTATGGAGATGGGCTTTACACGCGCGATTGGCTTTGGGTAAAAGACCACGCTTCGGCGATTGATGTGATTTTTCACAAAGGAAAAAATGGAGAAACTTACAACATCGGCGGCAACAACGAATGGAAAAATATTGATCTCGTGAGAGTTTTATGTGACCTCATGGACGAAGCTGAAGGACGAGAGAAAGGCGTGTCACAAAAATTGATTACTTTTGTAAAAGATAGACCCGGACACGACCGTCGCTACGCCATAGATGCCTCCAAACTCATGGACGAATTGGGCTGGACACCAAGCATAGAAGCCGAAGCAGGATTTCGTGAAACCATAAAATGGTATCTCGAAAATACAAAATGGCTCAAAAATGTGACATCTGGCGATTATTTGCGGTATTATGAATCTCAATATGCGGTAAAATAGGAATTGGCACGGTATTTAAGGTTCTATTTTTATAACAAAAAAATTATTATAAACGTTATTTTCGATGAAAAAAATATTTTTATTTTCTATTTTTACTTTTTTCTTGTCTTTTATTTTGCAGGCGCAAGTTGAAATGCCCCAAAAAGTCAAAGACGCATTAGATGAAAAAGGAATTACAGAAAACGAAGTGAAAGCTAAACTGTTGGAGAAAGGGATAGATATTGAAAAATCCAAACCTGAAGACGCGCTAAAATATCAGAAGGAAATCCAAGCGGCAGTCAAAGAAATCGAAGAAGAAAAAAAGAAAACTGGAGAAAAAATAGACAGAATCGCAGAAAAAGACGCTGACAAAAACGTAGAAGCAGACACAATCGGTAAGTCCAAAAGTAAAATGTTGGACAAAAAAAATCCCCTCGTTTTGGTAGATACTGCCAAAATCAACAAAATAAAAGCTGACAGTATCAAACTTGCCGACGAAGATTTGGCTCGAAAAGACGGGAAATTACCATTGATGATTTGGGGGCAACAAATTTTTCGGAATAAAGAATTGAAAAATTACCAAAATGGCGAAGATGTAAAACCTGCCGCCAACTATGTTTTAGGAGCAGGAGATAAAATAAATATCAATATTTGGGGCAACGCTCGATACAGCGTAAGTCAAGAAATCAGTGCAGACGGCTACCTTCAGTTGGATAAGCTACCCAGAATTTTTCTCAAAGGTGTGCCTTACGGCAAGGCAAAAGAAATATTATACAGCCGTCTTTCCCAGTATTATCCGTTTTCAAAAGACCAATTCAGCGTCACGATAGCCTACCAACGCTCGGTGACGGTCAATATCGTTGGGGAAGTGATGGCTTCTGGCTCTTACACTATTTCGGCGCAAAACACGGCTTTCAACGCGCTGATTTCGGCGGGCGGTCCGTCCGATATTGGTAGTGTCCGCAATATCCAACTCATTCGGGCGGGGCAGAAAGCGAAGCGATTAGATGTGTATGAATTTTTAAAAAATCCAGCTGCCGAAAGCGAGTTTTTTCTTCAAAACAATGACTATATCCACGTCCCTGTGGCAGAAAAAGTAGTCAGTATTTTCGGTGCTATCAAGCGCCCATTCCGCTACGAACTTTTGAAAGAAGAAAATCTAGTCAAATTAATCGAATTTGCTGGCGGAATGAACGATAATGCCTACCAAACGACGATACAGATAACACGGTTTGTAAACGACGAGGAAAAGATAATTGATGTCAATTTGAGAGATTTGACTGCCAACAAAAAAGACTTTGAGCTTTTGTCAGGCGATAAAATTAAGATTAGAGAAATACCGAAGACTTTCCAGAATTTCGCTGAAATAACTGGTGCGGTAGATTTTCCGAGTCGATACGAAATAACGCAGGGAATGACCGTCAGTGATTTGGTACAGAAAGCTATTCTGAAAAAAGAGGCTCGCACCGATGCCGCCTACTTGGTAAGAACAAACAGCGACAAAACATTGAAATACGAGCGGATTAATCTTGATTCTCTGGTAAGTAATCCAAAAAGCAACATAAAATTACGCTCTGAAGATAAGTTAATAGTTTATTCTTTGGTGCGCTTCACCGATAAGGACAGCGTGACGATTTCGGGGGCAGTACGTGTGCCGGGTTCGCACCCTTTGGATACCTCGAAAATTATGCGCGTATCGGATTTATTAGTTTTAGGAGGCGGACTTTTACCTACCGCTACCGACTTCGGCTATCTCAAAGGAGAAAGTAAAACCAACAAGTTTTTGCATGAATACACCCGCATTGATTTTCGAAAAGTTTTGGCTGACCTCAATTCTCCAGACAATAAAATAGTAAGCGCGTCGCAAGAACTGAAAGTATTTTTCAAAGACGAATTTATTGATTCTACATTTATTACCGTTTCGGGGTCGGTCAAGAAAAGCGGAATGTTTCCTTACAGTAAAAGTTTGAAACTTCAGGACGCAATCACGTTGGCGGGCGGATTTCGGCTCGAAGCGGCCTCGAATCGAGTGGATATTTTTAGAATAGTTTTGAATGAAAACAGACCTACAAAAACTGTTGTAGCCACCGTGCAAGTGGATAGAAACCTCTCTATTCCGACCGACAAAAATATAGACCTTGAGCCTTTTGACCAAGTTGTAGTGCGTTCAGTAGCTGATTTCGCGCTCCAAAAAATGGTTAGTATTGAAGGCGAAGTAATGTTTCCCGGTCCGTATGCACTTTTAAATAAAAATGAAAAAATCACGAGCCTCCTGAAACGAGCCGGAGGGCTGACCGAAGAAGCCTTTCCAGAAGGTGCTACACTCTATCGTACACAAGACTCCATCGGCTACGTCGTCCTAAAATTAGAAGATGCCATAAAAAATCCTGAAAATCGCCACAATTTTATCCTCCGCGACGGCGACTTGGTAAGCATTCCCAAATTAAAGGATTTTGTGGTAATTAGAGGAGCTACGCGCGCTTCGGAATTGTATGCCACTAAAATATTAGATACCAACAAAGGTCGGATTACGGTCGCTTTCAATGAAGGCAAAGATGCAAAATGGTATATCCAAGAGTACGCTGCGGGCATCGCCAAAAACGGCAGCAGCAACCTGATTACCGTCGAAGACCCAAGTGGTCAGATTCTGAAAACCAAAAATTATGTTCTTTTCAGATCCTACCCGAAAGTCCGAAAAGGCTCTATCATTACCGTCGGCGTGGACGAAGAAAAGAAAAAAGCAGAAAAAACCAAAGTCAAAAAAGACGACACCGACTGGGCAAAAGTAATCTCTACTGCCATCGCGCAAGCGACCGCCGTGCTTTCATTAATTTTATTGTTACAAAATGTAAATAAATAATTTTAAAATAACTAAATTGCGTTACTTTTACTTTTTCCTTCGGAAAATTGATACTAAAATAAACAGTTTATGAAAAATAAATCCAATGTCTGCAAAATAATCGCCTGCGTGTTAGGCATCTTGATTGGCATTGCTTCGCAAGCGTCAGCCAAACACATTATTGGTGGCGAAATGACCTACCGCTATCTAAATACCAACTCCAATGGCTCCAAAAACTGGGAGTTCAAACTGAAAATGTACCGCGATTGCAGTGACCCTTCGGGAGCGCCTTTCGATGACAACGCACCGATTAGTATTTACCAACGGATTGGAACTTCGGCATACAGCATTTTTAGCACCGCCAGCATTGGCATCAACGTGCAAGGAAGCGTGGCACCTCCTATGAACCCCTGCGTAGTGATACCGCCCGGCGTTTGCGTAGAGCGAGCCGAATACGTTTTTACCCGAACACTCCCCTACAACGCCGACGGATACACCATCTCTTATCAACGTTGTTGCCGAAACAACAATATAACGAACTTGGTCAATCCAGGCGAACAAGGTGCTACTTTCACAATAGACTTATCCGGCTTGGCGCAACAAGGAAATAACAGTTCTCCTGTATTCAAAAATTTTCCCCCAACCGTTATTTGTGCTAAAGAACGCATCAACTTTGACCACTCCGCTTCCGACGCGGACGGCGACCAAATTGTATATGAACTTTGCTCTCCGCTACAAGGCGGCGGAATGACTGGCGGCGGAAATTGCAACGCCGTGACTCCCAACCCTGCCTGCCCGCCTCCTTACGACAACGTGGTCTATAAAGTACCGACCTACTCCGCCGTCAATCCTATCGGCGGAAATCCGCAAATAGGTATTGACGCTAACACAGGCGCAATAACAGGCGAACCGCAAAATATTGGTCAATATGTGGTCGGGGTTTGTATGTCCGAATACCGCAACGGCGTTTTATTGAGCGTCGTGCGTCGTGATTTTCAGTTCAACGTTACCAACTGTCAAGCGATTACTGCAAAAATAAAGTCAGACAAAATCATCGGGGAAAAAGAATTTTTAATCAAATCCTGCGGAAGCAATAGCATTCTCTTCATCAACGAGAGTTCTACACAGCTCGTAACTGGCTACCTTTGGACATTCAAAATCAACGGGAAAGATACAACTTATACCACTCGCGACGCGTCGCATACTTTTCCGGGTGTAGGGACTTACTTTGGCTCTTTGATACTCAATCCGGGAACGATTTGTTCCGATACTGCATTGATTTATATAGATATTTTTCCAAAAGTTACCTCAAATTTTAGCTTCAAGTACGATACCTGTGTTGCAGGTCCTGTGGTATTCACCGATTTATCCAACTCTTTGAGCGGACCTATCCAAAGCTGGGAATGGGCATTTGCAGACACCATAACATCGCAAGTACGAAATCCTATACACCTCTACCAGAATCCGGGTAACTTCCCTGTGATGCTCAAAGTGACGGATAAAAACGAATGTTCGGATAGTACGACCAAAAGTTTGAAATGGTTTCCCGTGCCGCCCGCTTTGATTATCGAACCCAGTACTTTCATCGGCTGCCAGCCAGCAAGTATATTTTTCAATAATCTATCTTCGCCGATTGATACGACCTATAATATAGTGTGGAATTTTGGCGACGGCAAAACAAGCAATAAGATAAGCCCGACCCATGTGTATGACACAACGGGCGTTTTCGATATTTCAATTTTTGTGACATCGCCAATCGGCTGTAAAACCGATACTTTTTTCCAAAAATACATCAAAGTCGAGCCTTCGCCGACAGCGAATTTTGTTTACTCGCCCCTCAACCCAAGTAATTTTCAACCTAAAATAGATTTTATTGATAAATCTACAGGAGCCAACCAATGGTATTGGAGGTTCGATACTACGGGAGTTCGGTTTTCAAGGCTACAAAATCCGTCTTTCACTTTCCGTGACACTGGGCTTCAAACCGTCCAACTTATCGTCACACACCCGCAAGGTTGTAAGGATACTTTGACCAGAATTATTGATGTGATGCCCAAAATCACCTACTATATTCCAGACGCATTTACGCCGAACAACGACAATAAAAATGAATTTTTTATGGGAGAGGGAATTTTGGAGGGTATCAAAAACTTCAAGATGCTCGTATGGAATCGTTGGGGAGAGCAAATTTTTGAGAGCAATAAACCAGATTTTGGTTGGAATGGAAAGAAAAATAATGCTGGCGCAGACGCTCCCGAAGGTGTGTATGTTTATACCATTTCGTTCATCGGACCTCGCGAAAAAACATTTACTTATCAAGGATATGTGACACTACTTCGGTAGTATTTTTGTAAAAAATAAATAGAAAATTGATGCAAATGACTGCAAGCGAAACTCCAAGCAGACAAAAATTAAAACTGAATCTTACAACTTCTGACGACGACGCGCGACCAGTATTTGTGACGGGAAATTTTAACAACTGGTCTGCGGGTAATCCGCAATACCAAATGACCAGAATTGGGCAGGGAAAATACGAGTATTATTTTCCTGAAAATATGTCCCTCCCAACTCCATTAGAATACAAATATTTGAAAGGCTCTTGGGACGATGCAGAATTAGACGAATACGGAAATGCCGCAGAAAACCGAGTGCGCCTCCGTGCAGCTGGCTCCGGGCGCGACCAAGTGAACCGATGGAAAAAAGCGGGCAAAGGCTACGAAGCCTCTTTTTTACCCATCATTGAGGTCGTTTCAGAGCAATTTGAAATGCCACAGTTGGGAAAAAAACGACGTGTCGGCGTACTATTACCATTCGATTATTATCAGAATCCAAAGAAAACATATCCCGTTTTGTACCTTCACGACGGACAAAATTTGTTTGAAGACGACGCGCCTTACGGCACTTGGGGATTGGACAAACGCCTCTCGGTAATGTCCGAAAAAGGCGTGGGCGACCTCATCGTAGTCGCTATCGATCACGGCGGAGCGGAAAGAATCAATGAATTTTCGCCACCGACTGTCACCAGAACCAAATTCGGAGAAAGCGAAGGAATGCAGTACGTCCATTTTATGACTGACACCCTAAAACCCTACATAGACGCAAACTATCGAAGCAAGTCGGAGCGCAACTTTACAGGCATTGGCGGCAGTTCGATGGGCGGATTGATTAGTATTTATGCAGGTTTGATGCGTCCTGATGTGTATGGCAAACTCATGATTTTTTCGCCATCGCTGTGGTTGAGTCCAAAGATATATTTTGAATCCATCAAATTTGCCAGCCCATTTGACCTAAAAATCTATCTGTACGCTGGTGGCAAAGAAAGCGAAAATATGGTGCCGAGCGCAAAACGCCTCAAAGGAATACTCGAAAGACAAGGTATCAACGGGAGTACTGTCCAATTTAAACTATCTATCGACCCTCGCGGGCGACACAATGAGCAGCGTTGGGGCGTAGAATTTCCGAAAGCCACCAAATGGCTTTTTTTTGAGTAAATAAAAGGCGAAAATTTCAAAAAAAAGTTTAACTTTGCCCCACTTCAAGACATATCAACCTTATTTTTTCATTGCCTTACTTACTGGAAATGACCGTTACTTTATTAACCGCCCAAAAACACTCCGCTGCTCCGACACTCATAATTCCGTTGATAAAAAATATGGATTTGGCTGCTAAATTAGCCGAAATTTGTACCTTTTGTGACTTGAATTTTGAAAGTGTTTCAAAAGATTTTAGAGCAGAATTTAAAGAAAATTTAGTGTTTTATGCTCCAAACGGAAATAAAATTTACTTGCTCGGTTTGGGTGTAGTAGCAGGATTCGCAGAAACGCAAGCGGCTTTTCGGAGTCTTATTTTTCAACAAAAAGCGAGGCTTTCCGAACACGTTGCACTTATTTTTAATCACCAACAATTTAGTCCAGAGCAAGAAACAATTTGCGCAGAAGCCGCTCTCAACGGAACACTTTTGGGAAGATACGATATTGGTTTGTTCAAGACAGAAAAAAATGGCACTCATAACTTGTTCCAACAAAACACTGCAAAGTTAGATATTCATAGCGATAGTATTTCTCAAAAAATAATTGATAAAGTTGAAATAATTGCCAATACGCAAGCCCAAATATTGACCCTAATGAACTCCCCTGCCAACAAAGTAACGCCGCAAACTTTGGGCGATTGGGCGAAAAAATCAGGCGAAACTAACGGCTTTTCAGTAGAAGTAATGGACTTGAAGACCATTACCGAAAAGGGCTTGTTCGCCCTGCTCGCCGTCAATCAAGGCTCCGAACTCGAACCCACTTTTATCGTAATGGAATATCTGCCCAAGACAGACAAAAAATTAAAAAAAATTGGATTAATTGGCAAAGGTGTGACATTCGATACGGGAGGTATTTCGCTAAAAGACTCTGCGGGTATGCACTACATGAAAAGTGATATGGGAGGAGCGGCTGCCGTATTAGGGACGATGCAAGTAGCTGCAAAATTACAACTTCCTGTCCATTTGGTGGCTGCGATACCCGCTACCGAAAATTGTGTGGACGGAAAAAGTGTCAAACCCGGTGACATTATCGGCTCTTATCTCGGAAAAACAATCGAAGTCATCGACACAGATGCCGAAGGGCGACTGATTTTAGCCGATGGACTGGCGTATATCAATAAAAACTTTCAGCCCGATGTCCTTATTGACCTCGCTACTCTTACGGGCAGCGTAATCCGAACTCTGGGCTACGCGGCGGCTGGACTTTTTACCAACAACGACGAACTCGCTCGCCAACTGACCCAAGTAGGCGACCAATGCGGCGAGCGACTTTGGCGGCTTCCACTTTGGGATTCTTATTTGGACGACATCAAATCCGACGTGGCGGACTTGCGAAATTTTAGCGGAAAACCAACCGCAGGAGCTATTTCAGCCGCAAAATTTTTGGAAGTTTTTACCGAAAAACATACCGCTTGGGCGCATCTTGACATCGCTGGTACTGCTTTTGGAGATTCCGAATTTTCTTCTCAAAAAAGTGCTACCGCTTACGGCATCCGCTTATTGACAGAATATTTGAGTGCTTTGGAATAAAGAACAAAAATTGGGTAATCTATTTTAGACGCGTTCCTTATCTACGTTTCATCACAATAAAATCACGATAATTTTTAATTGAGTTCTTAAATACTTGTCCGCAATTACTTTCGTTTAAAAATCCCGAAGATATTAAATGTTTATAAAAGACAAATGCCCTATATCTGCGACCCCTTCGGGGTCGGACGCGATGTACTATATATTTTTCTATAAATATTTGATGCCGATGGCATCAGCTTGCAAAACTATTTTTTTACTTTGCCAAAATAAGTTGCCCGTAGCGAGTATTTGGCTAATACCAACATCAAATATTATCCATTGTCCGACAGCTAAAGCAGTCGGCTTTTAATGAAAACTAAATATGTTCGGGTTCTTACACTTAAATAGATGATATTTAATATTCGACATAATTCGTTGATTTTCAATAGTTTATGATGACTCAAAATTAAAAACTAAAAATTTATAACTACTTAAAATGATAAAATTAACCGATATTAAAACGGTCGCTCCCGAAAACATTGATAAAAGCGAAATAAAAGATAAGACAGAAAAACTATCTCAAAAAATAGCTGATTTGCAATATAAATTATATGCAGAAGGCAAAAAAAGCATACTTTTAATTTTGCAAGGTATGGACGCAAGCGGCAAAGACGGCGTAGCGATGAGTATGTTCGGCAAATGTCATCCGGGCGGCGTGACCGTTCACTCATTCAAGCGACCGACAGAAATCGAAACTTCGCATGATTTTTTGTGGCGCGTCCATCAAATAGCACCGCCCAAAGGAATGATTCATCTTTTCAATAGAAGCCACTACGAAGATGTGTTGATTCAGCGCGTCCATAAGTGGATTGATGAGGAACGGGTAGAAAAACGCTTCGCTGCGATTAATGCCTTCGAAGATTTGTTACAGTTTGATAATCAAACTGTTGTGTTAAAATTCTTTTTAAATATTTCAAAAGAAAGACAAAAAGAAAAACTGCAAGAGCGGATTGATACTCCTGAAAAAAACTGGAAACACAACGACGGCGATTGGAAAGAACGCGAGCTTTGGGACGATTATATGCGCTGCTATGAAGATGTGCTAAATCGCTGCGACAAAGTGCCTTGGCACATCGTCCCCGCCGACCAACAATGGTACAGAGATTATGTGGCGACCAAAATTATCCACGACACTCTGGTAGAGTTGGATTGTCAGTATCCGTTACTCGAAAAAAAATAAAGTATGGCGAGCGAAAAAATAAGGATTGATAAATGGCTGTGGAGTGTCCGAATTTATAAAACTCGGACGCTGGCGGCAGAAGAAATTAAATCTGGAAAAGTAAAAATTAGTGACATCAACGCTAAACCTGCTGCAATGGTGCAAGTCGGCGACTTGGTAACGGTCAAAAAAAGCGGTTTCGTGATGACTTACAAGGTCATCGAGTTACTTGAAAAACGAGTTTCTGCTCCTTTGGCGGCAGTGGCTTACGAAGATTTGACTCCGCAGGACGAATTGGACAAGTACAAAAATTGGTTTTCGGGCAAAACGGGCGTAGAAATCCGCGAGCGCGGTACGGGTCGCCCGACCAAAAAAGACCGCCGCGAAATTGATGATTTTAAAGAATTTTAATCAACGAGAGCGTCAAGAAAATTAAGTACTTTATTTTTTCTTCATTCCTAAAAATAAAAAATCCAATGAATTACTTTTTGACTTCGTGGCTTGTTTTTAGCCTCACTTTTCCTTTTGTCAGCTTCGCCAATACCGCCAATCCACCGAAAAAGAAAGTGTTGTTTTTTGGGGATTCTATTACCGAAGGAGCGGTCTATCCCAACGGTTATGTTGCGCTGCTGGCGGATAGTCTGGCAAAAAATGGCAAAAAAGACAATTTCGAGCTGCTGGGCGCAGGCGTGAGTGGCAATAAAATATACGACCTTTATTTGCGTTTGGAGGACGATGTGCTGGCGAAAAAACCCGACGTAGTGGTTATTTTCATCGGCATCAACGATGTTTGGCATCGAGCATGGGGGACGGGAACCGATGCCGATAAGTTTATAAAATTTTACGCCGCTATTATCAAAAAACTCCAACTTATTTCGGCAAAAGTAATCCTTTGCACGCCGACCGTAATTGGGGAGCGGACTGATTTTTCTAACCAAATGGACGGCGATTTGAATTTTTTTGCGCAGCAAATACGAAATCTGGCAGCTCAAAACAAACTTCCGCTCTGCGACCTCCGCAAAGCATTTTTAGACTACAACCTCGCCAACAATCCGACCAATCAAGAATCCAATATCCTGACTTCGGACCGCGTCCATCTCAACCTAAAAGGCAATCAATTAGTAGCCAACGCTTTGTATCCGATGCTTTTTGGGGAATAAAAAAACATTAGCAAAGTAAAACAAAAAAAAAATCCCCACTCGCTGCCGAGTGGGGATTTTTTTTATTACATCATGCCGCCCATGCCGCCGCCCATCGGCGCGTGGCTGTGTGGCTCTTCTGATTTCGGCTTGTCGCTGATGACACACTCCGTAGTGAGTACCATTCCTGCGATAGACGATGCGTTTTCGAGTGCGATGCGCGTCACTTTGGTAGGGTCTATTACGCCCGCTTTCTTCAAATCCTCATACACTTCCGTGCGAGCATTGAAGCCAAAAGAGCCTTTGCCTTCTTTCACTTTCAAAGCGACTACCGAACCTTCTACGCCCGCGTTTTCGGCGATGCGGCGAAGTGGTGCTTCGAGCGACGTGCGGACGATGTCAATGCCAGTATTTTCGTCGGCGTTGATTCCTTTGAGGTCTTTGAGCGCTTCGATGGCGCGCACCAATGCGACACCGCCGCCGGCTACGATTCCTTCTTCCACCGCTGCACGAGTAGCGTGCAGTGCGTCATCTACGCGGTCTTTTTTTTCTTTCATCTCCACTTCTGTAGCTGCTCCGACATACAAAACGGCTACACCGCCAGCCAATTTAGCCAAGCGTTCTTGAAGTTTTTCTTTGTCGTAGTCGCTGGTGGTAGTGTCTATTTGTTGCTTGATTTGTCCGATTCTCGATTTGATGTCGTCGGCGTTGCCTTTTCCATTCACGATGGTCGTATTATCTTTATCCACACTGATTTTTTCAGCTTGCCCCAAGTGGCTAATCTCTGCGTTTTCGAGTTTGTAGCCTTTTTCTTCCGTGATTACGGTTCCGCCTGTCAAAATGGCAATATCTTCCAACATTGCTTTTCTGCGGTCGCCGAAGCCCGGAGCTTTTACTGCTACGATTTTGAGATTGGCGCGAAGGCGATTGACGACCAACACTCCAAGTGCCTGACTGTCAACGTCTTCTGCAATAATCAACAACGGGCGACCCGTTCCGATTGCTTTCTCCAAAATCGGCAACATTTCCTGCATATTGCTGATTTTTTTGTCGTAAATCAAAATCAACGGATTCTCGTACTCACTGATCATATTTTCAGCATTAGTGACGAAATAAGGCGACAAATAACCTCTGTCGAACTGCATACCGATGACCTCTTCTACATAAGTGTCTGTTCCTTTTGCTTCTTCGACCGTGATAACGCCGTCTTTTGTGACGCGCTTCATAGCATCGGCAATCAAAGAACCGATAGAATCATCGTTGTTGGCAGAGATAGACGCGACCTGTTTGATTTTTTCAAAATCATTTCCGATTACTTCGGATTGTGCCTTCAAGTCGGTGATAGCAACTTTTACCGCCTTGTCTATTCCGCGCTTCAAATCCATTGGGTTTGCGCCTGCGGCAACGTTTTTCATACCCGCTTTTACCATCGCTTGAGCGAGGACAGTGGCGGTGGTAGTACCATCTCCGGCTGCGTCGGCAGTCTTGGAAGCTACCTCTTTGACCATTTGCGCGCCCATGTTGGCGACTGGGTCTTCGAGTTCGATTTCTTTCGCCACGGTGACACCATCTTTGGTGACAATCGGTGCGCCAAAACTTTTTTGGATAACTACGTTTCTACCTTTTGGTCCGAGTGTGACGGCGACGGCATTCGCCAAAGCGTCAATGCCCGCTTTCAGCTGTTCTCTGGCATCTGTATGGAAGCTAATTTCTTTAGCCATGGTTGGTTTGAATTAATTTTTAAGTTAAAAAAATGAAATAACAATGTTTTTGTGGGGAAATAAATTTACAAAATTACCAAAATATCGTCTTCACGCATGATGAGGTAATCGTGACCTTCGTGCTGAAGTTCTTGACCTGCATACTTGCCATACAAGACGATATCGCCCACGCTTACTGTCATAGGGCTGTCTGTTTTTCCGGGACCGACAGCTACGACTTCGCCGCGCTGTGGCTTTTCTTTTGCTGTGTCGGGAATGATAAGTCCGCCTTTGGTTTTTTCTTCAGCCGGAGCTGGTTTTACTACTACTCTATCGTTTATCGGCTTCATAGTTACTTGAATGTTAAAAAATTGGTATTAAAAATTTATGATGAATGAATACAATACAACAAACAGTAATAATGCCAATCCGTTTTTCCTGACAAAATTTCAGTCAAATATAAGTTTTTGGGAAATATAATGCGTCCAAACAATGAATGTTTGACAAAATGACAAAATGAGGCGGGATTTTTCACTTTTGATAGGTATCTTCATTTTTTATCCTGAATGAAATCCCTAAAATATACTTTGCATCTATTGGTTTATTGTGCCACTTGCCCGATATCCATTTGGGCATAGAATGAACCACTTTAAGAGCTTCTTCGTCGCAGCCGCCTCCGATAGCACGCTCCAATTTTATATTCTTGAGCATACCAAACGTATCTACTACAAAACTAATAATGCTCTTCCCTTCTATATTGTTTGCAATCGCATTCGAAGGATAGCAAAGGTTGGCATATATGTATTTTAACATTGCAGAATCACCTCCTACAAACTGTGGCATCTTATCAGCTACTTTGAAATTTTTTTCGTGCCCATAGGGCAATTCAGGCATATTACAAGCATTAAGTTCAGCTCCCGACTCCATCTCAACTTTCTGATTGTTTGTTTTTGGTAGCCCTTGTTGTTTTGTCTTCGGTGCATTTTGACCCATTAAAACACAAGCCAACAAGCTAAATATAAAAGTCAAAAATTTTTTCATAAAAAAATAATTTACAGTCAAATACTTGGTAAGATGCTATAACTTCCCAAAATGGTTGTACCAAAAAATATTTTTTTTCAAAAAAAATTCTACCTTTGTGTCCCGTAACGACTAATTCGTGACCACAATTTTATGACTAAATACATTTTTGTTACGGGCGGTGTCACCTCCTCGTTGGGCAAAGGAATCATCGCTGCCTCGCTCGCCAAGCTGCTTCAAGCGCGCGGGTTTTCGGTCACTATCCAGAAGTTTGACCCGTATCTCAACATCGACCCCGGCACTCTCAATCCTTACGAACACGGCGAATGTTACGTCACCGACGACGGCGCAGAAACCGACTTGGATCTCGGTCATTACGAGCGTTTCCTCAACACGCCGACCTCACAAGCCAACAACGTTACGACTGGACGAATCTACCAAACCGTAATCAACCAAGAGCGCGCTGGCGCGTATTTGGGCAAAACCGTCCAAGTCGTGCCGCACATTACGGACGAAATAAAACGCCGCGTTCAACTTTTGGGCAACCAAAATCGCTACGACATCGTCATTACAGAACTCGGCGGCACCGTCGGCGACATCGAAAGTCTGCCTTATTTGGAGGCGTTGCGGCAGTTCCGTTGGGACATGGGCAGCGACAACTGTTTGGTCGTCCACCTCACGCTGGTTCCGTATTTGAGTGCCGCCAAAGAACTGAAAACCAAGCCTACCCAACATTCTGTAAAGGAACTTCTGTCGGCAGGAATCCAGCCTGATATATTAGTATGCCGCACCGAATATCCGCTCAATATGGATTTGAAGCGCAAACTCGCACTTTTTTGCAACGTCGATGTCATGTCCGTCATCGAAGCCATCGATGCTGATACGATTTATGACGTTCCGATGCTGATGATGAAAGAAAAATTGGACACCGTAGTCATCAATAAGCTCCGACTCAAAGACCGCCGCGAACCTGAAATGAAAGTCTGGAAAGCGTTTTTGAAAAAATTGAAAACTCCGACCGCCGAAGTGCGAATCGGACTCATAGGAAAATACAACGAACTTCCTGATGCCTATAAATCTATTTACGAGTCGTTTATTCACGCTGGCGCGGTCAATGAAACCAAAGTAATTATTGTGCCGATACACTCGGAGGATTTGGAGAAAAAAAATGCCGATATTCCGTTTTTGCTCCACAACTTGCACGGAGTTTTGGTGGCTCCGGGATTCGGAGAGCGCGGTATCGAGGGCAAACTCAATGCCATAAAATACGTCCGAGAACAGAAAATTCCATTTTTTGGTATCTGTTTGGGAATGCAGTGCGCCGTCGTGGAGTATGCGCGCCATGTGCTGATGCTTGCGGACGCTGCCTCCACAGAAGTCGCTCCCAAAACGCCGCACCCTGTCATTGACCTGATGGAGGGACAAAAAAATGTTGCTCAAAAAGGCGGCACCATGCGTTTGGGCAGTTACGCTTGTGACCTCAAAAAAAAGACCATCGCCCACAATGCTTACAAGTCTTTGAAGATAAATGAACGCCACCGCCATCGCTATGAGTTTAATAATCGGTACCTTACGCAACTCGAAGCGGCTGGAATGACGGTGAGTGGGACTAACCCCGACACCAATTTGGTGGAGATAATCGAACTCGAAAATCATCCTTGGTTCGTCGGAGTGCAATTTCACCCCGAGCTAAAAAGTACGGTAGAAATGCCGCACCCCTTGTTTGTAAGTTTCGTAAAAGCGGCTTTGCAATACTCTGAATCATTGAAAAAAAGCAGTGAAAAAAAGTGAAAAAAAACGACTTTTTGCTTTGCTTGCCTTTTTTCATAGGCTTTTGGATGCTGACTTTTCTGGTTCGCACGCATGGTTTTTTTTGGGATACTGCGTTGCTTTCCTCCAAAGCAGCGAGTTTTTTTTATGAAAATAATTTCGCTTCGTTGCTCCTTCCTGCCGAGTTCGACGCGGGACATCCGCCGCTAATGGGTTGGTATTTGGCGATGGTTTGGAAGATTTTTGGAAAAACACTTTTTGTGTCACATTTTGCAGTATTTCCATTTTTAATTGGCATTGTCTGGCAGCTTCTTCAACTCCTAAAAAATGTAGTTCCCGAGCGTTTCCATTTCGTTAGTTTGCTCGTGCTGCTGTCAGACGCGACATTTCTTTCGCAAGCCACTTTGGTCGCGCCAGATTTGGTATTGGCATTTGGGTTTTTGTTGGCGAGCAACGGAATTTTTAAAGAGAAAAATTGGCAAATTCAACTCGGTACGCTGCTAATTGGATTTATCAGTTTGCGTGGAATATTTATGATTCCGAGCTTGATTCTTTTTTATTATTTCAAAAAAAATATTAATAGAAATAATTTTAAAATACTGACTGTCAATAGTTTAAAGTTATTTCTGCCGCCGATATTTTTAATTTTTGCCTACTTGACTTTTCATTTTCAGCAAACGGGTTGGTGGATTTTTACACCCAACGATGCGTGGAGCGACGGCAGAAAAATTGTTAATATCAGCCAATTTTTTAGGAATATTGGTATTTCTATTTGGCGGCTCATTGATTTTGGACGTGTTTTGGGCGTTGTAGTTTTTCTTATTTTTGCTTTTTTAAGCCTAAAAAAACGCTCCAAATTGAGCAAGGAAAGTCAAGATTTCATCTTTTTAGGCATTTCTATTTTAGTCATTTTATTGCCTGCCCTCTGCATTTCTACCAATCCAATCGGACACCGATATTGGATTATTTTTCAATTTATTTTTGTTATAATCACTATTTCAATAGTCACAAACTATCAAAAAAATAATAAAATTATTTTCTTGATTCTATCGCTCGTCATCGCTACCCAAATAAGTGGCAACTTTTGGATTTATCCACGTGGCATAGCGATGGGTTGGGATTCGACGCTGGCGCATCTTCCATACTACGAGCTGCGCCGCCAAGTTCAGGCAGACTTGCGCGATTTTCCGCACCCGATTGGGTCTTCGTTTCCGAACCTTTCTTCCGAAAAATACTTTTCGCTCGGCAAGAACGAAACTACTTGGCGCAACAAAAATTTAGACACCGACGAGTGGATTTTGTACTCCAACGTCTGCAATGATTTTTCGGACGAAGAACTCCAAAAATTAGATTCAGAATGGAGTGTCCAGCAAAATTGGACTTCCGAGAATATTTCATTTGTACTGTATCAAAAAAAGTGATTGTCCGACATTGCTTATTCCAACATCTGCACTAAAAACGAAAATC
This sequence comes from Saprospiraceae bacterium, assembly GCA_043767025.1. Lineage (GTDB taxonomy): Bacteria > Bacteroidota > Bacteroidia > Chitinophagales > Saprospiraceae > JAYUHK01. The sequence continues at coordinate 37,891 of JAYUHK010000061.1, forward strand.
AAACGACTAAAAATAGATTAAAAACAATAAGTAGTTATAAGTTTTTAGTTTTTAATTTTGAGTCATCATAAACTATTGAAAATCAATGAATTATGTCGAACACTAAATGTTATCTATTTAAGTGTAAGAACAATGTGTGACGGAGTTTTTGTGATAACAATGACTGCATTGATAGTCAGAGCAAGACTGTAAAAAAAATTTAATATGTCAAATTACGTTTTTTGTGGCTCAATATTTGCTATTTAATGCTTATTACTTTCTATAATAAAAATTACAACAGATGAAACCAAATATTTTTGACATCGCAACAAAAGAGCTGTCCCAAGACGGCTTTTTTACTTGGCTTTTGCAGTGGGCAGACCCTAAAAACAGCCAATACAACCAACCTCTGAACGAAACGGCAAAAGACTTTGTAAGGTTGTTACTTAATAAGCCAGCAGATTTTCAAATTCAAGAAGTTAAAACTCAAAATCAATGGAAAAATATTGATATTTGCGCTGAAATAAATTGCAAGTATTTCATTGTTATTGAAGACAAAACCAATGCAGGCGAACATTCTGAACAATTAGATCGCTATAAAAAAAAATCTGAAGAATGGTGTAAGGAAAATAAATATGAAGAACCTATTTTCATTTATCTGAAAACAGGAAACGAGAGTTTATTCTTACTTGAAAAAGTTAAAGAACAGGGCTTTTCTGTCATTGATAGAAAAGCAGTTTTGAGCGTCTTGAACAAAAGAGAAATAGCCAATGACATATTTAATGACTTCAAGGAACGTTTGAAGGGTATTGAAGAAGCAACCAATTCTTTTATAGAATTTAAAAAAATAACTTCTAATTGGAGAGCAGCAGAAGGCTTTTTTATGGCTCTTGAAAAACAAATAAGCGAACTGACAAAACCAGAATGGCGTTATGTAGCAAACCCAACAGGTGGCTTTTTGGGCTTTTGGTATCATAGGAAATATATAACCGAAGTCGGAGAAATCTACATTCAAATTGAAAATTCTGTTAAAGGTAATATTCAGCTTGTAATTAAAATTTCTGCAACGACACCAAGTACGAAAACCTTGTATCGTGTGTTCGGCGAGATAGAGCCATTTGCAAAAAAACAAGGTCTTACAATTTTAAAACCATACAAATACAGAGCGGGTGTGACTTCTACATTAGCAGTTATTGAAAACGCGTTCACGGTTGTTGATGGAAATATTGAGCTTGACAAATTTAGATTGACTCTAAAAAAATTAGAACAAACGCTTGACGAGTATTTCGAAAAAACAACGCAACAGCCCAACGAGATTCTTTCCTAACGAAATAGCAGGGCTGAATTGAGTGTTTGAATATTTCTGTGGCATCGATATACAAAGCACATTAATACAACTTCCAAATACTGACATTTTACAAAATCTAAATATATTTTGTAAATTTACATCAAATTGAAATTAAAATGGATAATTCATACATTGCTTTTGACGAACTCAAAAAACTCTACCCAGATGAATGGGTGCTTTTAGGCGAACCTGAAATGAAAAATACATCTGTTCTGGGAGGTATTGTTTTGTACCACAGCAAAGACAAAAAAGAAGTTTGTTACATCGGCAGGGACAAAATCGCGGACTACTCAACAGTTACTATCACATTCGCGGGTGACTTGAAACAACATCGTAAAATCGGCATACTAAAACGGCTATGAAAATTTTTCCATTCGACTTGCCTACAGACGAAGATGTTATTATTGTTAACGCTTCTATTGAAGGTAAATTCAAACTTCGCTTGGCACTCGACACCGCAGCTACACATACTACCATTGACAGCAACGTTTTGTACTTTTCGGGCTACGAACTAAAAAATAGCAAAGGTGAAAAGGAGATTGAAACATCAAATGGAATTATAATTGTAGAAACATTCAACCTTGAACAAATAGAATGTTTAGGAATTATCAAAACTGGTTTTGAAGTTCAGGTTTACGACTTTTTAGCTCACGGAATTGCATCAGACTATGACGGCGTAGTTGGGCTTAACTTTTTAAAACATCATAAATTTTGTATAGACATTATGAAAAGCGAAGTCAGCGTTGATATTTGAACAGTGTCTTTTACAAAAGTACAAGCAGAAGTGCTGAATTGAGTGTTTGCACACGCAACTGAAATCTAAAGCAATAAACTACAATCCACCTAATTTCACGGCAAGCCTAACCAATCCCCTACTCCTCCGCAGGTATTACCACATCGGCACTCGGCTGGGCGGCTTCTCCTTCGATTAATTCTATTGTATCCGTGATTTCCACTTCTGGTTCGCGAGCGACTACGGCGATGTCGGCGATTTCGTCGCCTTCGTCCAACCTGATTATTCTAACGCCTTGCGTAGCGCGACCCATCACTCGAAGTTCGGACATTGGCGTTCTGATGATGATGCCCGATTTGTTGGTTATCATCAAGTCGTCGTCGTCCTTTACTATTTTTATGGCTATCAAAAGTCCAGTTTTGTCGGTAATATTAAGCGTTTTTACGCCTTTTCCGCCTCTGTTCGTCACTCGATATGCTTCGATGTCCGTCCGCTTGCCATAGCCTTTTTCGGAAATAACCAAAATGGTTTCGCTTGGGTCTTCGGCATTGACGCATACCATTCCGATAATCACATTGTCCGTAATTTCGCTGTCTTGGAGGTCTTGCCCACGCACTCCAGAAGCCGTCCGCCCCATTGGACGCACTTTGCTTTCGTTGAACCTGATGGCGCGACCTGCTTTATTAGCTAAAATAATTTCATTTTTGCCATTCGTCAATTTTGCCTCCAGCAGTTGGTCATCGTCGTTGATGCTGATGGCTTGGATACCGTTGGCGCGCGGACGCGAGTAGTCTGCCAGCAATGTTTTCTTAATCTGTCCATTTTTGGTACAGAAAATAATGAAATTATTTTGTAAATAATCTACGTCGGTCAAATCTTTTACGACGATGAAAGCGCGTACTTTATCGTCGGCTGGAAGGTTGATAATGTTCTGAATCACGCGTCCGCCAGCAGTTTTGGCAGCTTCGGGGATTTCATAAACACGCAGCCAGTAGCACTTTCCTTTTTCGGTGAAGAGCAACAAATAGTTGAGTGTGTCGGCTACAAATAATTGTTCGATAAAATCTTCATCGCGGGTTTTGCTGCCTTTCGAGCCACGTCCGCCACGTCCTTGCGCTCTATATTCGCTTGATTTTGTGCGCTTTACATAGCCCAAATGAGAAATAGTCACTACCATTTCCTCATTGGCAATCATATCTTCGATGCTGATTTCGCCGTCGGCGTAGCTGATTTCGGTACGCCGAGCGTCGCCAAAACGTTCTTTCATATCCAGCAATTCCGCTTTGATTACGTCGCGGCGCAGTTGTTCGTCCCCGATGATGGTATTGAGATAGTCAATATTTTTCAATAATTCGGCGTATTCACTGCGGATTTTGTCGCGCTCCAAACCCGTCAAACGCTGCAAACGCATTTCGAGAATAGCTTTGGCTTGGAGTTCGGACAGATTGTAAGTATTTCCAGCTCCGATAACCGACAAAACGATGCTGTCGATGGGATTGAAAACTTTTGCCATAAGGCTTTCTCTGGCTTCGTCGGGATTTTTGGAGCGGCGAATGAGGTCTATCACTTCGTCCAAATCGTCAATCGCTACCAGCAATCCTTCGAGAATGTGCGCGCGTTCTTGCGCTTTTTTGAGGTCAAATTGCGCGCGGCGCAACACTACTTCCAAACGAAATTTGATAAATTCCGTAATTAACTGCTTGAGATTGAGGGTATAAGGTCTGCCATTTACCAAACAAACGTTGTTGATACCAAAAGAAGTTTGGAGCGAAGTGTATTTGTAAAGGCTGCTCAAAACGACATTTGCCTGTGAATCTCTGCGTATTTCTACCACCACTCGCATACCTGTTCTGTCCGATTCGTCGCGAATATCGCTGATACCTGTGAGCCTTTTTTCATTGACCAACTCTGCGATTTTTGCCACCAACACAGCTTTATTGACTTGGTATGGTATTTCAGTGATGATGATTGTTTCCTTGCCATTTCCTGCGGTTTCGATGGTGGCGCGTCCGCGCACGACCACTTTCCCACGTCCAGTTTCAAAGCCTTCACGCACGCCGTTGTAACCATATATAATGCCGCCCGTCGGAAAATCAGGAGCTGTGATGTGCGTCATCAACTCTGGAATATCAATGTCAGGATTGTCGATAGCTGCGATAGTGCCGTTGATAACTTCGGTCAGGTTGTGAGGCAGCATATTGGTTGCCATACCGACTGCAATGCCCGACGCACCGTTGATGAGAAGATTGGGGATTTTGGTGGGCAGTACCGTAGGCTCTTCGAGAGAGTCGTCGAAGTTGAATTTAAAATTAACGGTATCTTTGTTGATGTCCGCTAAAAATTCCTCTGTGATTCGCTTGAACCTTGCTTCTGTGTATCGCATTGCGGCAGGGCTGTCGCCATCTACGGAGCCAAAATTGCCTTGTCCGTCCACGAGTGGGTAGCGGAGTGACCAGTCTTGCGCCATGCGCACCATTGCGTCATAGACCGATGAGTCGCCGTGAGGGTGGTATTTTCCCAACACTTCGCCCACGATACGAGCGGATTTTTTGTGCGCTTTGTTAAAATTTACGCCCAATTCAGACATTCCATACAGCACGCGGCGGTGGACGGGTTTCAAGCCGTCCCGCACATCGGGCAAAGCCCGCGAAACGATGACTGACATCGAATAATCAATGTAAGCAGTCTTCATTTCCTGTTCGATATTGATAGGAATTATTCTGGAATCAACACTCATAGTTTGTTTTATTAGTAACAGATATTTATAAAATCGTGCAAATATAAAACAAATTTTTGATTTATTTTCTGGAATTTTTCTAAAATAAGCCGTTCCCTTTTTTCCTTCTTTTTTAGAAAATTTGCAACTCTTGAACGGTAAAAAACAAAAAAAAACAAAAAAAAAGTCCAAACAACTTTTTTTATTGTTAAACTCTTTAATATTTTCCCGTACTTTTGTGCCAAAACGAAATATTTTGGTAAAAATATCAACTATTAATCTCGGCGAATTTCCGCTCCTGCTTGCGCCGATGGAAGACGTAAGCGATCCTCCGTTTCGCGCGCTTTGCAAAAAGTTTGGCGCAGATATGATGTACACGGAGTTCATCAGTGTAGAAGGTTTGATTCGTGATGCTATCAAAAGTAGGCAAAAATTAGATATTTTTGACGAAGAACGTCCCGTAGGAATACAAATTTTTGGCGGTGATGAAGAGCCGATGACGATGGCGGCAAGGATTGTAGAAGCTACGGGACCAGATTTGTTGGATATTAATTTCGGTTGTCCAGTCAAAAAAGTGACTTGCAAAGGCGCGGGTGCGGGTATTCTGAAAGATGTACCAAAAATGGTAAAACTCACCGAAGCGATTGTAAAATCTACTAATTTGCCAGTCACCGTCAAAACTCGTTTGGGCTGGAACAACTCTATGCTCAACATCGAAGAAGTGGCGGAGCGGCTGCAAGACATCGGTATTCAGGCACTTTCGATTCATGGGCGCACTCGCGAACAGATGTACAAAGGCGATGCGGATTGGTCTTTGATAGCCAAAGTAAAAAATAATCCCCGAATAAAAATCCCGATTTTTGGAAATGGTGACATAGATTCTCCACAAAAAGCCAAACTCTACCGCGAGCGATATGGCGTGGACGGCATTATGATTGGGCGCGCCAGCATCGGCTATCCTTGGATATTTAGAGAAATCAAACATTATTTCGCTACGGGCGAACTTCACACGCCGCCCAGCACCGAAGAACGCGTGGACGCAGCACGCCAACATCTCCAAAATTCCATCGCTTGGAAAGGTCAAAAATTAGGAATACTCGAAATGCGCCGCCATTACGCCAATTATTTTCGCGGATTTGAAAACATCAAAAACTTCCGTATGCAGTTGGTTTCTACCGAAATCCCCGAAGAATTATACGCTATTTTGGACGAAATTCAGGAAGTATATGCCCAAGTGGAAGCGGTATAAAAAATTATTCTACAAAAAAGCCTATGTTTTTTCATATCAATAAAGATGAAATTGCGATTTTAAAACAAATTGGCGAAGCCGCAAAAGAACTCGGCTTTCCTGCCTATATCGTCGGCGGCTACGTCCGCGACCGACTGCTGGCGCGCCCGTCGAAAGATATGGATATTGTGTGTGTCGGAAGTGGGATTCAGTTGGCAGAAGCCTTGGCAAATCGGCTTTTTCCGCGCCCCCGTGTCGTTACTTACAGCCGTTTTGGGACGGCAATGCTGCGCCACGAAGGTATGGAAATCGAATTTGTAGGCGCGCGCAGAGAGTCGTATCGGCACGACTCGCGCAACCCCACTGTGGAAGAAGGAACGCTCGAAGACGACCAAAACCGAAGGGATTTTACCATCAATGCGTTGGCGGTCAGCCTCAACGATGCAGACTTTGGGCAGATTATTGACCCTTTCAATGGACTTCGACACCTCGAAGACAAAATCCTGCAAACGCCACTCGAAGCAGGACAAACTTTTTCGGACGACCCACTTCGCATGATGCGCGCCGTCCGATTTTCTACCCAGTTAGGTTTCAGAATAGAAGAAAAAACATTTAATGCTATTTCGGAGCATCGCGACCGGATTCATATTATCTCAAAAGAACGAATTACGAGCGAATTAGAAAAAATAATCGCCTCCGAAGTCCCTTCCAAAGGCTTCAAGCAGTTGTTTGATACTGGCTTATTGCATCTTATTTTCCCCGAAATGGCTGCATTATATGGCGTGGATTTTGTGAAAGGCAAAGGTCACAAAGATAATTTTTACCACACGCTGGAGGTTTTGGACGGCGTTTGCAAAAAATCTAATAATATTTGGTTGCGTTGGGCTGCAATTTTCCATGACATCGCAAAACCGCCTACCAAACGTTTTGACGAGGTAGTTGGCTGGACATTTCATGGTCACGAAACGCTCGGAGCGGCGATGTGTCCGCGCATTTTTAAACGATTTCGCTTGCCTACCGATGCCAAATTGAGGTATGTTCAGAAGTTGGTTTATCTGCACCTTCGCCCGATTAGCCTTACGAAAGAGGAAGTTACGGATTCAGCGATTCGCCGCCTGCTTTTTGACGCTGGAGATGATATCGACGATTTGATGTTGCTTTGTGAAGCCGATATTACGTCCAAAAATCCCAACAAAGTCAGGCGTTATCTGGAAGGCTACGAACTGATGCGGATAAAACTGAAAGAAGTCGAGGAAAATGACCGAGTCCGGAACTGGCAGCCGCCGATTACGGGCGAGATTATTATGGCGACATTCGGAATCAAACCTGCGCGCGAAGTCGGGATTATAAAAAATGCTATTCGAGAAGCAATTTTGGACGGCGTGATTTCCAACAGCGAAGCCGACGGGTTTGAGTTTATGCTGTCGGAAGGTAAAAAATTAGGATTGATCCCTGTCACTAAAATGGATAATTAATTCCAAAATTCCAGTTAATTTGAGAAAATTTTAGGTCAGATGGTTTCTGAATTATCCAACGGCGACCGTTTTCGTCTGCGAAAGGATTTTTGAGTTTATAGCCCAAATCAACCCTTATGACGGCGAAAGAAGCATCAACACGAAGCCCAAAACCCGTTCCGATGGCTAATTGATTCCAAAGTTGCTTTATATTTGGTAGCTTTGATTCGGGGCGAGCGGGGTCTGGTCTAAGGTTCCAAACGTTGCCGATGTCCAAAAACGTTGCACCTTTCACACGCCACCAAATAGGAAAGCGATGCTCAATATTTCCCTCCAGCACAATGTCACCGGATTGATAATAAAATAAATTTTTGTTAGCCGCAGTATCCCTAAAAGCTCCCGGTCCCAACTCACGAACACGCCAACCCCTGATGCTGTTTGGTCCGCCGAGAAAAAATTGCTTGATGTATGGAATATTTTGAGACTTGCTGAAAGGTAAGACAATTCCTGCCCGCAAGCGTGTGGCGAGGACGTTGTTTCCTGAAAATTGTCGCTGATAGCGCACGTCAGATTCCAATCGTAAGAATTTAGCAAACTCAAAAACATCAAGAAAGCGAATTTTTTTATTTAAAATCTTATCCGCCACGAGCAACTCCAATCCCGAAAGCTCAAAATTAGTAAGTATTTGCCAAGATTCGCCAGAGATATTCGTTGATTTTATCCAAGAATGTGATATATCCCGAATCAAAAAACCTGTAAATAATTGCGGTACAAATCCATTTTTTAGTAGCGGATTATTGGCAATGATAGAATCAAAAGCGGTGCTTGTAGTCGGATTGAGATAATCAACCCCAAAATGATTGACTTTCCAGTTGTGACTGCCGTTTGGAGTTTCGGATTTTAGCTGAAAACCCCAACTCGCCGTCGCTAACCAGTTTTGATAGGCTTTAAAGAATTTTTGATAACTTAACGTAGAAGAAATTTGGGATACTCCGTTATTTTTCAAAATATTATACCATTTATTGTCTTTGGAAGAAAATAAATATTTCAGTCCGTAGAGGTCAATATACTTTGCAAATGACAGCGTTGGCTGCAATTTGAAGTTCAATAAATTTACATTTCTGAATGTTTGGTCCAAGTCGAAACCAAAGTCTGTAGAGATAGAGAATGTTTCGCCAGCACCCAAAAAATTACGATTTTTGAACAATAAATTGAGAGAAGGTCCGAATAAATATCTACTGCTAATCGTTTGTGGCGCAATATTATTGCTAAAATGAACGTCCAATTCTGCCTGCGCAGTCATTTTTTTTTCTGGCGTTAATGTGACTTCAAAATTGATGCGAGAATTATCTGCTGTATCTATTTTAGAGCGAACATTTACGAACTTGTAAAGCCCCGAACTATTGATTTTTTGAAAACTTTTGTCTATTGCATACTGATTGTATAAATCACCTTTTTTGAATAAAAAAAAGCGCGTGACGGCATCTGCCGAAATTTTATTTTTATCGGACTGCGTAATAAAACGAAAATTTTGAATAATTGTGTCTGTTTCGACTGCGTCAAGACTCTTTATTTTGCTGGTCGGACGAATTAAAACCTCTCCGATAGTATATAATTGGTGCGGCTTGGCATCTGGCGAAAGCTGAATGTCAAGCACCACATTCACCCGATGATTGTTGCTATCCAAAGTAGGCGAAATAAAATTTGGTGCAAAAGTAGCATAGCCGTTGTTTTTGAGTAAGCTCGAAATCCGTGCTGTTTCTTGGTCGTATTTTCTACTATCTAACAATTCATTTTTTTTGAAAAAAGAACTATTTTGTGACATTTTTAACAACTTCAAAACTCCAGTATCTTCCGAAGTGTAAAAAAGCGAATCCACCAAATACGGACGATTGGTAAAAACGCGATAGACCGAAACAGCCGACTTGGGATTTTTTCTATCTCCACTGAACCAATGCGTGCGTTTTTTTACAAATTCATTTTGAACTTGTGCGTCCAAATATCCGCGTTTGTGCAGCAATTTGACCATACTGGAGGACGCGTCTTTTGCAGCTTCGGTATCCAAAAAAACGGGAACCTCTCCAAAATTTCGTTTTATCAAGCCTCTCGAATAATAATGCAGCCACCTTCTATTGAGAAAAAGAACTTTTCCATTCGGTTTTTGCTTCAATAATGCCGATAATTCTAACAGCAACTGTTCCTGATTTGCTAACTTTGCCGAAGATTCGAGTTTAATCTTATTTTCGGACAGAAAAAATTGTCCGTCTTTTACATATCTGCTCAAGCTGCAACTCGACATCAAGGTCGAGAAACAGACGAGCAAGTAAAAATAATATTTTAATTTATTCATTGTATTTTGTGACAAGAAACGAGTGTAAATAAATTACTCATTTTTTCAATAAATTTGAATAATTTATTTTTATTCATTCCCAAAATTAAAATCAAATATTGGCTTCTTCTAAAAAATAAATTTTTCAAATGTTTTCTCAAAGCAAAATCAAATATGTGCAGTCGCTGCACCAAAAAAAGTTTAGACAAAAATACAACAAATTTTTGGTGGAAGGTGTAAAAATAGCCTCCGAAGTTTTGAACGAAAAATTAGTTCCGATAGAAATGATTTTTGCCACCGAAAGTTGGATTGCTGACCACAAACCAAGTCTAAAATCTATTGCCTACGAAACGGTAAGCGTTGCGGAGCTAAAAAAAATATCCTGCTTAGAAACGCCCAATCAGGTGCTAATAGTACTCGAAAAACCTGAAATAAATATTAATTATAGTCAGATTTGTGACACCATTTCTTTGTATTTAGACGGAATCCAAGATCCCGGAAATATGGGAACGATTTTGCGAATTGCGGACTGGTTTGGGATTAAAAATATTTTTTGCTCGCCCGACACGGTGGATTTTCAGAGTCCAAAAGTGATACAAGCCTCGATGGGTTCTTTTCTGCGCGTACAAACTATCGAAATTTCGTTAGTAGAGTTAAAAAATTTAATGCCCGATACTCCTATTTTTGGAGCTGTCTTGGACGGAGCAGCCACCAATGTTTTCGAGCTTTCGAGGCAAGAAAAGGCGCGCGGTATTATCGTCATCGGCAACGAAGGCGGCGGCATACGCAGTCATAATTTGCCACATATTTCAAATCCGATATTCATAGAAAAACATCAGGGAAGCAAAGCAGAATCGCTCAACGCAGCAATCGCTACGAGTATTATTTGTGCTATTTTTAGAAGTAAATAAAATGTTTTAAGTGTCAAACAACAAATATCGAATATCGAATAAGGAACGCCGAATATCGAATAATGAAATCAATGTGAAGATAACTTTTGCTGTTCCGTTCTTCTA
>JAYUHK010000062.1:0-3364 GCA_043767025.1 Saprospiraceae bacterium
AAATACTCGTCGGCTCCGCCAGACTTCAAACAGTTTTCGCTTCGCCAGACGATATTTTTGCAAAAACTTGAATTTCTACAAGGCACGTCTGAAAAGGCAATCAAGTTGAATAAAATACTGTCTGAAATTTTAGTAAAAAATATTTTACCAATATCAGTTATTTACTTACAACGTCCAAAGATAAGAAAGATTTTGAGCTTAACAAAATCTAATATTCCCTCAAAAAAAGATAAATATGCTTCACATCTGCTGGCGCAACGCTCACACTCCCAAACGTAGGATTCATCAAAAATTTTAGCACAATAAAAAAAAGCGTTCCTTCTCGCAGAAGGAACGCTTTTTTCGTTTATTTCAAACTCGCTATTCGAGCTTTTGATTTTTCTTTGTGTTTCAAAAGTTGCCTTTTGAGATTAAAAACGGTTTTGTCTATCGAACTCTCAAAAGTCTTTCCGACTTCTTTTGCGATTAGAGTGGTGCCGGGAATTTTGATGTTAATTTCTGAAATTTTGTCCCGCACTTGCCCAGAATTTTCGAGTTTTAAAAAAACATTCGCCTCAATAATTCGGTCAAAAAAATGCTCTAATTTTGACAACTTTTGTTTCAAATATTCCGCCAGTTTGTAGTCGGCAGAAAAATGTTGCGCTTGCGTGATTACCTTCATAAATTCTTTTAATTTTGATTGGTTAAAAATTAAATCTTTTTCATAACACAAAATTGCATTTTATAAATCAGAAAAGCAAATTTTTTTTCAAAAAAAATAAAAAAAATTACGATTTTTTTTCGCGCCACTTAAAATTCCAAGTGATAGAGGGAATAATCGGGAACAAAGTTACTTTTACTGCCGTAGCTTTGGCGGTGCCTGTCGCAAAATTCGTCTGGGTAGCGTAGTAGGCAAAAAATGGGTTGAGGCGATTGTAAACGTTGTAAACCGAAAAAGTCCACGAAGATGAAAATTTGCGGTCGGAGTTGGGGTGCGGCGTGTAAGTCGCCGATAAATCCAAGCGATGATACGCATCTAATCGGGTGCTGTTGCGAGGAGCGTATTCTGTGTTGAGGTTTTGCTGTACCAAAAATAGGCTTTTGACGGGCGTAAAGGCGCGTCCTGTAGCATAGACGAAGACCGCGCTGGTTTCCCATTTTTTAGTCAGTTGGTAGTTGGCGACCACCACGCCGTCGTGGGTGCGGTCGTAGGAAGCGACAAATGTACGTCCGTTTTCGATGTCAGGGAAGCTGCGTTCTGCTCGTGAAAGCGTGTAACCTATCCAACCGTTCAATCGTCCTTTGGATTTTTTGAGAAAAACTTCGAGTCCGTAGGCTGTTCCGTTGCCCGAAACAAATGATTTTTCGACCTCTCTGGACGGGTCATTGACGTATCCCTCCGAATAATCCAACTGGTTTTTTAATTTTTTGTAGTAACATTCTACCGATGTTTCGTAGGTGTTGTTCTCAAAATTTCTGAAATAACCGAGTGCGTATTGCACGCCACGTTGAGGTTTTACTAACTCAGAGCTTGCCACCCAAACGTCGGCAGGCAAGGTGCTGGTCGAGTTGCTGACCAAATGCAAATATTGGTTGGTGACTGTCACCGCTCCTTTGATAGAAGAAGCTGCGTCCAAGCTGTATTTTCCGCTGATGCGGGGTTCAAAGCCATAAAATGTTTTGACAGGCTCCGCATTTTTGTACACTTTTTGGTCAATACTCGAAGTGTAAGGTCCGATTTGTGAAAACAAAGACCACCGAAGTCCGTAGTTTAGGCTGATTCTTTGATTAATTTTGTAGTCATCTGTGGCGTAGGCGGCTATTTCGTGGGCGTATTTGGATTGCAAATTGTTTGAAAATGTTTCGCCTCCTGCTACAACGGTCGCTACGTTGGGAGAAATAGTATGAAAAGTGTAGTTTGCACCAAATTTTATGCTGTGTTGATAACTTGGAAAATAATCAAAATCTAACTTCGCGTTCCAATCTCTGATGCCAGATTTTACTTTGATATTCACGCTGCCTTCCTGACCACCACCAAACGAAAAGTTGTAATCGTTGTAAATAGCCGACACATTCATAAATAATTTTTCATTGAAAAGATGGTTCCAACGCAGGGTAGCTGTTGAGTTTCCGTAAGGAATTGAAAAATTAAATGCTCTTTGTTTGTTATTGAAAATTAAAACATCTCGCCCGAAATATGTACTCAAAAAAAGTCGGTCTTTGTCCGAGAATCGATAGTTGAGCTTCATGTTGAGGTCATAGAAATAATAATTAGTACCAGCAAATCTTGTTTGGTCTATTTTGGGTTGTGCCAAATCAAGTGCATAAGTGCGCCGCGCCGACACCATAAAGGAACTTTTATTCTTTACAATCGGACCTTCGGCGGTGATTCTGGACGCAATCAGTCCGATGCCGCCTTCCGTCTGGTAGCTTTTGTCGTTGCCATCTTTCATCTGAATATCCACTACCGACGACAATCGCCCGCCGTATTGGGCAGGCATTCCGCCTTTTATGAGGTTGGTATTTTTGAGCGCGTCACCATTAAAAACAGAGAAAAAACCCAGCAAATGACCACTATTGTACACGACTGCCTCGTCCAAAAGAATTAAATTTTGATCGGGTCCGCCACCGCGTACATAAAAGCCCGCACTCCCTTCGCCCGCCGAAAGCACACCGGGCAGCAACTGGATAGTCTTCAAAACATCTACCTCGCCCATCAGTGTAGGCAGTTTTTTGACTTCTTCCATACTCAATCCGACCGTTCCCATTTCGGTACTTTGCACATTGTGGTCTTTTTCTTTGGCAGTCACGACGATTTCATTCATCGTGATTCCTTCGGAAAGCTCAAAATTTAATTTTTTATTTTCAGTCAATTCAATTTCTAATTCTGAATTGTTGTAGCCCAAAAACGAAGCTACCAATTTTAATTTGCCGACAGGCAGAGAGATGGAGTAAAATCCATAGTTGTTGGTAGCCGTTCCCAATCCTTGATTTCCTTTCACAAACACGTTGGCACCGACCATAGTTTCGCCCGTCAAAGCATCTTTGACAAAACCGCTCACCGTATAGTTTTTGGGGCTGTTGGCTTGTGCAAAAAGCTGCTGCGCATTGGATAAAATTAAGAGCCAAGCTATGATTTTTATATATTTCATTTTTGTTTATTTTAGCGTAAAACAACCCAAATGTAAGGAAAGTTTTGGTATGATAAACGTATTTTAGATAACTGATGTTACGCAGTGATTTTTAAATTGACTCATTTGAGCTTGATTTTGTGGTAATTTTCTTATCCTTTGTCACTTTTTTTCTTGATAAAAAAAGTAACCAAAAAAATCAAGTGCTCTGTAGAAATTCTAAAGTTTTTGCCTAAAAATCTCGTCGGCGCGCG
>JAYUHK010000063.1:0-19350 GCA_043767025.1 Saprospiraceae bacterium
ATTTGAGGTATTTACGAGTGTCACAAAAATCTACGAAATGCAAATTTTTGACCGTTGGGGCAACCAAATTTTCATCGCTCAAAGCGACGGAATCCTCGCTCCACGTTGGAACGGCAACGCCCTGAACGGCAGTCGCCTCGATGCAGGTGTGTATATTTACGTCCTCAAAGGAGTGTGCGCCAACGGCAAACCATTCGTCACTTCGGGCGATGTGACGTTGGTGCGGTAGGAGGAGGTCTGGGATAAATAAACCGAAGTCACCGACACCTCAAAGGTGTCGGTGACTTGTAATAACCCTTAAAAACTTAAAACTGCTTACTGCCGATACTTCAATTTCATGCCCATACGGACGGCGACTTGCTGCGTGGCGAGTGCTTTGGCAGATGTAGTGCCGTTGTTGCTGGTCGAAAATAGAGAGCCGACGATTATTTTTTTAGCGGTTTTGAGGTTTGCAAAACGGGCAGCGTCGAGCGTAGCAAATGTCGTTTTGGTGACTGTGCCTCCCACATCGCCTGCGCTGCTGACTGGCGCGCCTTCCAAAATAATTTTTTGAGCATCAAAAAGGGAATCTATAATCGTGCCGTTGGCATTGATAAAATAGGCTTGTAGGCTGACCGTGAGCGGCGTGCTGTTGTCGGTAATTACTTTGAACTCGGCGGCTTCGACTTTGGTATAGTTGTCGAAATTGATAGGGAAAGTGTCTGTGGCAGCGAAGCCGGCGGCGCGACCGTAGAACGGAAGAGTGACTTCCAGACCGATTTTGAACTTGCTGGAGTCGGCGAGAAAACCGCGCACTGGCAGCACTCCGTCGGGATTGGCGACTGCGTCAATGTCAAAATCCACTCCGATAGGACCTGCGCCCAGCACTTGGGTAATGTTGGAGTTGTTTTTATTGAAACTAAAAAAGGTATTTTTGGACTGCCCTACTTCGTTGATGCTTGGATAAGCGAAGTCAATTCCGTTGGTCACGAAAGGACTTTGTACGTCCAATATTTCATTTTTTACGGTAAAAACTCTCAATATATTGGTTTTGGAGCGGACTGGAAAGCCGACAGAATTTTCGGCGATGACGTTGATGCTGGGTTGCTCGAAGTAGATATTGCCGTTGGTCCAGTTTTTGAAAAAATCAATTTGTACGGTATCGTGCGGAAAGTCGAGCGTTTCTTTGGACCAAAAGCCCTCGATATAAGAGAAATCGAGATTGGTCATTGCGCCGATGATACTCACTGTGTCGGGCGTGCCGTCGGCGCGCATAGCTGCATAGCGGATATGAAGGGAGTCGTTGACAGGTTGTATTTTGTATCCTGCCATAGATTCGCCGAAGACTCCTTGACTTGGTGTCGTACCTGAGTAAAGAATTGTAAAATTGATCGTGAAAGGCAATCCGTCCTTGGTCATTTCGGGAATCCACAGTTTCACTTTCATATTTTGAGTAGCGTAGGATTTTGCTACCAAAGTCATGGTGCCAGTTTTGAGGTCAATAACTCTTACGTCCAGATTTTGTGTGCTTGGCGATTTGAGGGAGATGCCCGTGACGGTATCTTTGACCAAAATTGGGACTGTTTTGAACCAAGTCAAAAGTTCTTTTGCATTTCTACCAATAACATCGCTTTTGAAATGAAGTGTCATCAAGCCGTCGTTGCCGATGAGGAGGTAGTCGTTGGCTTTCATGCCCATCAGGTCGCGGAGGGTAGTGGTGCCGCTCAAAAGTGGAATAGCAAACTCGCTGCTGTGGGGTGCGACGGTGGCGTTGGCTGCGTCTTCGATTTTGCTACAAGCGGCGAGCAAAAAACAAAAAGCTGCACTAATGATTAAGAAAGATAGATGTTTCATTTTTTATATATTTTAAAAAAAGCTAATAAGATTTACAAATTTACTTCTTCGCCCAATGCGGGAATTTCTATCGGGCATTGGAAGCCATTTTCGGACAAAAAAGACGCAAAAGCCTGTTGGGTTTCGTATTCGCCATGCACCAAAAAAAGTTTTTTTAACGTTTTTTGTTGATTTCTGATGACTTCCAGCATTTCGTGCCGGTCGCCGTGCGCCGAAAATGAACTCATCAACTCTATGTCTGCGCGGACGGATTTTTTTTGTCCGAGAATAAAAATTTCTTTTGCGCCATTCATCAGCTCTCCGCCGGGCGTGTGTGGTGCGCAATAACCGACGATAAGAATCGTCGCTCGTGGATTTTCGATGTTGTTCGATAGGTGGTGCTGCACGCGCCCAGCGTTCATCATACCCGACGGGCTGATGATAATGCACGGCGCGGGATTGCTATTGAGTTGCTTCGAGTCGTTGGTTTCTCTGATGTAATGTACGCTGTTCATGCCAAAAGGGTCGCCGTCGGAGCGCAAATAATTGCTCAAATCTTGGTCAAAACATTCGGGGTGTGCATTGAAAATCTCGGTAGCACTGACCGCCAACGGACTGTCCACATAGATAGGCAACTTCGGCAATTTCCCTGCAGTTTGGAGTCTATCGAGCGTATATACGATTTCTTGCACCCGTCCCACTCCGAAAGCGGGAATAATCACCTTCCCTTTTTTATCTATACAAGTATGACGTATTATTTCTAAAAAGTGGTCATCTTCGTTGGGTGCCGAAAGATGGTCTTTGTCGCCGTAAGTGGATTCGCAAATCAAAAAATCCACGTCGGGCAGCGGCATCGGATTGCGCAAAATAGGGCGATTGGGGCGACCGATATCGCCACTGAAACCCAAACGAGTCGTTTTTTCTTTCTCCGTAACGCTCAAAGTGATGCTCGCGCTGCCGAGAATATGACCTGCATCGCGAAATAAAACTTCTACCGAGCCGTCGGCAATTTGGAAAGGCGTTTCGTAGCCATAGCTCGCAAATTGTCGGAGTGCTTGCGCTGCGTCGCGTTGCGTATAGAGCGGCTTTGTATTTTTAAAACCTTTTTTTCGTTGGTATTCGGCATCGTATTCTTGGATTTTCGCGCTGTCGGTCATCAGCAAAGCCGCCAAGTGGCGAGTAGCGTGGGTGCAAAAAATAGTCCCCCGAAAACCGTCGCGCACCAAAGCCGGAATCCTGCCGCAGTGGTCAATATGGGCGTGAGAAAGCAGCAGGCAGTCGAGCTTGGAAGGGTCGAAAAGCCACGTTGCGTTAAAATTTTCCATGTCCGCACTGCGCCCCTGATACAAGCCGCAATCGAGGAGAATCGTAAAACCGCTGTCGAGCGTTAGAAGGTGCGAGCTTCCAGTTACTTCGCGGGCTGCGCCGCAGAATTTTATTTTCATGCAGGTAATTAGAAATGAAAAAAATGGGTCATTTATTTTAGACACCTTCATTAGACCCTAAATATACGTCCGATAAGTGAAAAAAAAGGAAAGTTGCGAAAAAAAATATTAGATTGTAGATATTTTATGTTAATTTTGGCGACTTTTGAAGAAAATTATTTTTTTTTGGGGAAAAGGATTTTTGTTCAAAATTTTTTTACTACTTTTGAAAGGTTGAATACAAGAAATGTGTTTAGAAATAAACTATCCGTTTTTTCTCTTGAATTACAATCACTCGTTGCGTTGTTTTTGTTGCGACGCGCCAAGCTGCGCCGCAAAAAATATCTTGCTGCCGATTGAATTTTTTTTTGAAAAAAGGAAATGTATTATTTTTTTTCCTTCCTAAACCAACCGAAGCATTTGATTTTTTCAAATAAATGATGCCGTCGCCGTCACGCATCTAACAGCCTTTTTAGTTTATGCCAATACCTAACATTACCGAACTCCAACAAGCCTTACAAAAATATTTTGGCTTCGACTACTTCAAAGATAGTCAAGAACTTATCGTGCAAAGCGTCCTCGATAAGCGCGATACTTTCGTTCTGATGCCGACAGGTGGTGGAAAATCTCTTTGCTACCAACTGCCAGCCCTCATGATGCCCGGCACCGCCATCATTATTTCGCCGCTTATCGCGTTGATGAAAAATCAAGTAGATTCTATTCGCGGCTACTCGGCGGAGGACGAAGTGGCGCATTTTCTCAATTCTTCTCTTACGAAAGTGCAGATTCGGAAAGTAAAACAAGACATCGTGGACGGACGAACCAAACTCCTCTACATCGCTCCCGAAACGCTGACCAAAGACGAGAATTTAGAGTTCCTCAAAGGGATTGACCTCTCTTTTGTAGCCGTAGATGAAGCGCACTGTATCTCCGAATGGGGACACGACTTCCGACCCGAATACCGTCGCATTCGCACCATGATTGACACGATTGATAAAGAAATTCCTATCATCGCCCTTACCGCTACCGCTACGCCCAAAGTGCGGACAGATATTGTAAAAATATTGAATATGAAAGAAGAAAACACTTTTGTTTCGTCTTTCAATCGCGACAATCTTTACTACGAAGTGCGCCCCAAATACCCAAAATTGGAGCAGACGGTGAAGCAAATCATTCAAATCATCAAAGAAGTAGAAGGGCAATCGGGCATTATTTACGTCCAAAGCCGCAAAACAACCGAAGATATTGCCAAACTGCTCGTCGTCAATGGCATTGACGCTGCGCCTTACCACGCTGGACTCGACCCCAAAACGCGCAGTCAGACCCAAGATGATTTTTTGAAAGAAGACCTCAAAGTCATCGTAGCCACCATCGCCTTCGGAATGGGAATCGACAAACCAGACGTGCGTTTCGTCATTCATTACGATATTCCGAAAAGTATCGAAAATTATTATCAAGAAACTGGACGTGGCGGACGCGACGGCTTGCGGGGCAAATGTATCGCCTTTTATTCTCAAAAAGATATTGCGCGACTCGAAAAATTCTTGCGCGACAAGCCCGCCGCCGAGCGCGAAATGGGCGCATTGCTGATGCAAGAAATCACGGCGTATGCCGAAACCACGACCTGCCGCCGCCGCTTTTTGTTGTATTATTTTGGAGAAGAGTTCGCGGAAGACAAGTGTGGAAAAATGTGCGACAACTGCCGACACCCCAAAGCCAAAGTAGAAGTTTCGGAAGAAATGAAACACGCTTTGCAGGCTATCGCCGCGCTGAACGAAAATTTTGGCTTCAAAGTATTGGTCGCTTTTTTGCTCGGCAAAGACACGCGAGAAATAGAGGATTTTGGCTTCGCCGAACACGACTTATATGGCGTGGGCGACGAAAAAGACGAAACTTTTTGGAACTCTATTTTCCGCCACGGCATTCTGAACGGACTGATTGGGAAGGACATCGAGAATTATGGACTGCTCAAAGTGACCGATGTAGGCAGAGCTTTTCTCGCCAACCCGCAACCGTATTACATTCCTATCAATCGTGATTTTGATGAGGAGCAGATAGATTTGTTGGAAGAAAGCATCGGCAAAACAGCCGTTTTGGACGATACGCTGATGCGTTTTTTGAAAGATTTGCGCAAGTCTATTGCCAAAAAAATGGACGTGCCGCCGTTCATTATTTTCCAAGACCCGTCCCTCGAAGATATGGCTACGCAATATCCGATTTCGATGGAAGACATGACCAAAATCACAGGCGTAAGCAAGGGAAAAGCCGAGCGATACGCCAAGCCGTTCATCGAGATGATTGCCAAATATGTCGAAGAAAACGACATCGAGCGTCCGACGGATTTTACCATCAAGTCAGTTGCCAACAAGTCGAAAGCCAAAGTAGCGATTATCCAGAGCATTGACAAAAAAATTCCGTTGCCCGACATCGCTCGCGGCAGCCAAATCACGATGCCCGAACTGATGGAAGAACTCAACGCCATCGTGAGTTCTGGTACCAAAGTTAATCTCGATTATTACCTCGAGGAAACGATTGACGAATATGTGCGCGAAGATATTTACAACTACTTCATGGAAGCCGAAACGGACTCCGCAGACGCTGCCTATCACGCACTCAAAGAAGATGACGACATTACGATAGAAGAAATAGAACTCATCAGACTCAAATTTTTGTCCGAAATGGGCAATTAAGCACGTCCGAAACAATCATTAACATATCGTTAATTGGGTTGCGAAAAAAATAAAATATTTATAAATAATTGATAATCAGTTGTTTATAAATATTTTATTTTAAGTATGAATATCAGTTGGAGTCAAAAATACGTCCGCTACTTGATAAGCATCGAATACTATCGTAATTTTACGCTATATTAGTTATCTCTCACAACACAAACAATCGGACATGAAAAAAATTCTTTTTGCCTTGCTCTTTTTACCGTTTTTTGCGCTCGCAGAAATCGGAGTGCCGCCAGACGTTATGAAAGCTCTCACCGCCGGCGACGCAGCTACTTTGAGCCGCTTTTTTGACGAAACCGTAGAGGTATCCGTGTTGGGACAAGAAAATATCTATTCCAAAGCGCAAGCAATCGAAGTGGTAAAAAATTTCTTTGCCAAAAATCACCCCAAGACGTTCAGCCAAGTCCATCAAGGCGCGTCCAAAGGGAAAGATTCGCAGTACTGCATCGGCGACTTGACGACGACGGGCGGCGCATCGTTTCGGGTGTATATTTACTTCAAAGCCGTCGGCGACGCTTCCGTAATCCAAGAATTGCGTTTCGACAGCCCACAAAAGTAATTTTTTTTGTATAATTATAAGAAAATACGCCTGATTGCACTGCGACAATCTGGCGTATTTTTTTTAGATAGACCGTTAGAATATTGTCTTTTTAAAATAAAATAAAATACCTTTGCAGCAAAAAATATCAATCTTTTTCAACGATAAAAAATGAAATACGAAGCCATCTCTACGGAGCTTTTCCAACAAAATCGCCAGCGATTCACGCAAGAAATGAAGCCTAACTCGATGGCTATTTTTCACTCCAACGACCAAATGCCACGCTGCGGCGACCAAACATTCCCGTTTCGCCAAAATTCGCATCTTTTTTATTTGTGCGGCATTGACCAAGAAGAAACTATCTTGGTACTCTTTCCCGACTGCGTCCGAAAAGAGTATAAAGAAGTATTATTTGTCAAAAAAACCAACGAATACATCGCCGTTTGGGAAGGACACAAATACACAAAAGAAGAAGCGCAAGCCGCCAGTGGCATCAAAAAAGTGATATGGATAGAAGAAATGAGTGCTATTTTTAACGAACTGATTTTGCTCGCCGAAAATATCTACGTCAATACCAACGAAAATGACCGTTTCAGCTCCGAAGTGCCGAGCCGCGACCTGCGCGCCGCCCAGCAACTGATGGCTCGCTATCCCGTCCACCAATACCACCGCTCGCAGCCGATTGTCAAAAAATTGGTAATGGTAAAATCCCAATTAGAGGTCAATCTTATCAGTCGCGCCTGTGATATTACCGAAAAAGCCTTTCGGAGGGTGCTGGATTTTACTCGTCCGGGCGTGACGGAATATGAAATAGAAGCCGAGATTATCCACGAGTTTATTCGCAATCGAGCGACGGGTCATGCGTATTCTCCGATTATTGCCAGTGGCAAAAATGCGTGTATTTTGCACTACAACGACAACAACTTGCCCTGCCAAGACGGAGATATTCTGTTGATGGATTTTGGGGCAGAATACGGCAACTACGCCGCCGACCTCACGCGTTCTATCCCCGTCAATGGTCGCTTTACGACGCGCCAACGAGCGGTTTACAACGCCGTGTTGAGGGTGATGAGAGCGGCGACGCAACTGCTCGTGCCGGGCGCGACGCTCGAAGTCTATCACAAAGAAGTGGGAAAAATAATGGAAAGCGAGCTGCTCGGTTTGGGACTTATCAGCCGCGAAGACATCAAAAATCAAGACCCCGAAGTGCCAGCTTACAAGAAATATTTTATGCACGGCACCTCGCACCATTTGGGTTTGGACGTGCATGACCTCTGCCACCGCTACGAGCCGCTGCGAGCCGGCATGGTCTTCACGGTAGAGCCGGGCATCTACATTCCCGCCGAAAATCTGGGGATTCGCCTCGAAAACGACGTGTGGCTTACCGACCGTGCGCCGATAGATTTGATGAAAAATATCCCCATCGAAGCGGACGAAATAGAAACTTTGATGAACGCCAAGTAAAAATAACCGCTATCTATAAATTTTTTCTAAAACCAATTATGTTTCGGCTCGCCCCCGAAAAAGCGCACCATCTGACATTGCTGCTGTTGCGTGCGGTGATTGCTGTGCCGCTGTTGAGCGAAGCGTTTAGAAGTTTTTTTTCGATAAAAAATAAAAAACTGCACCGCCAAGTATTTGGTTTGACCTTCGAAAATCCCGTCGGACTGGCAGCAGGATTCGATAAAAACGGAAAACATCTGCACGAAATGTCGGCTCTCGGATTTGGATTTATAGAGTTGGGAACTGTCACGCCACGCCCGCAAAGCGGTAATCCATCGCCGCGCCTGTTCCGTTTGCCTTCCGACGAAGCCCTCATCAACCGAATGGGATTCAACAACGACGGCGTGGAAGCACTGGTGGCACAGCTAAAAAAATCACGCCCTAACGGAGTAATCATCGGCGGCAACATCGGAAAAAACAAAGACACTCCCAACGAAAACGCGCTCGACGATTATGTGATTTGCTTCGAGGCTTTGTTTGATTATGTGGATTACTTTGTCGTCAATGTCAGCTCGCCCAACACGCCCAATCTGCGTGTTTTGCAAGAAAAAGAACCGCTCACCGCCTTGCTTTCTCACTTGCAAACACTCAACCAAAAGCGCGACGCGCCCAAGCCGTTGTTGCTCAAAATCGCACCTGACCTCACGGACAGCCAACTCGACGACATAGTAGAAGTCGCTCACGCGACGCGGCTCGACGGCATCATTGCCACCAACACCACCATCGCTCGCTGCGGTCTGAACACTGACGAAAGCGATCTGGCAGCTATCGGCATGGGCGGTTTGAGCGGCGCGCCACTTCGCAGCCGTGCGACCGAAGTAATCCGATATTTGAGCCAAAAATTGGATAAAAAAATAGTCATTATTGGAGTCGGAGGCATCGGCTCGGCTGCCGACGCACTCGAAAAAATAGCCGCAGGCGCAGCACTCGTACAGATTTATTCGGGCTTGGTGTACGCTGGACCCGCTTTGGTAAAAAAAATCAACTGCGAACTTTGTCGGAAATAAAAAAAATTTGGCACTCTTTTTGAACTCAATAAAAAGACTCTAACAAATCTTCCCACCAACGATTTTGTGGCTCGCTCCGTCGCCTTTTGATGGAAGCCGCCCTACATTTTTTCACAACAGACTTTTTCATTTCACTCATTCTATTTCGAGGGCGGCGTTCTGCCCTTTCATCTATTTTTTTACCCTTTTTATCCAAAACCCTATGAATGTTATGATACCTGAAAAAAATGAAAATTTATTTTACAAAGACATCAGATTTTGGCTCGTCCTCGCGTCCATGCTCACTTTGGCAGTGCTGATGCTGCGCAGCTATCCCGTCCTCAATCATTAACGGAGAACAACAAATATCGAATATCTACCGCCGAATACTGAATATCGAACCACAAAATCAGTGTGACGTATTTGACATTGATTGTTCACTATTTTAGTAATGGATAAATTTTAATTGGGATTTAGCACAAGCTAACCGTGGGTAAATACCCAACGAAAACGTTACTCGGCAATGAGTTTTTTTAGAGCTTCTTGGGCTTTTCGTTGGAGATTTTTTTCTGTAATAATTCGCGGAGCGGCAGCGCGCTCGGCACAATCCACTATCGGGCAACGCTCGCAGGTAACATTGACCTCCACGACTGGAATGGCGGCATCGTCCCAAAACCGAATGACTTTTTTGAGATGCTCGTCTATCAGCAAACCAACCGTGACGCTCACTTGCAGCGACGACGGCGCGTGTTCGGTGCGGGCAATAGTGACACACAAATACTCGTCGTTGGTACCGTGATAGCGCGTGCGCTGGATACCGATAAGCGGCTCGTGAGAAGTTTGAGCGTTCAATTTTTTCAACAATATAAACGATTCCCAACGCTCGCAGTAGTGTTCGCGCAGGCGATTGGCGTGCGGCTGGTGCCGACGATTGAGGTGCAATTCTTTGTCCATCACGACTGTATTGGCGACGGGATTGCGCACGAGGCGGAAGAAAAATAATTTTTCAAGACCAAAAAAACGCGGAAGAACGTTGAAACGTTGGAATAAAATTTCGGGCGAAACATCGTATTGAGTCAGCAATTTTTGCAGTTTTTCGGGCTGCCAAGTCTGTGAATCAAAAATATTTTTCAGGGCTTCGATAGCTCCTTCGCGGCTCACGAGCAAGCCAAAAGCGAAATAATTTGCCTTAAAATTATTCAATACCTGCTCGAAGGAAGTCGCTTGTCCGACGGAAGAAGTCGTAGGGCGGTCGGCGAGTTCGAGATAATTGAAGGCAATTTCTTTGCCATACTGCCGCGCTTTCTGGCGGTCGCTCAACTGCGCATTGAGCAATAATTTTTTTTGTTTTTGAATAAAAACCGAGCGGAGATGTTGGAGTTCGGGGTGTTCGGAAAGTCCGTTTTCGGAGATGGTGTAATGGTATTTTTTTTCCAAAATAGCTTTCAAATCGGCTGTCGGCACTCGACTGTGGGCGGTAATGCTGTGCTGCGACACAAAATTATCCAACGCATTTTCGATGTCTTCCAAATAATTATTGTGCATTTCTTGATAAGCACGCATCGCCACCAAATAAAAATTTTCCTCCCGCAGTGCGAAAAGTCGAGCCGTTTCTATCAACGCCGATATGAATGCGCCGACTTTGATAGGTGCTTCGGCGATGATTTCGACGACTTTGGACAGGTCAATACCGAACAAATCAAGTGGAATTTCTTGCAAAAAATTGGAGCGCAGCAACTCGCCGAGCGGTGCCAGATTTCGTTTGAGTTCGGACGATTGAAGCTCCGCAACACTGCTGCGGAGGGCTTTGGCGAGGTCAGATGTTTTCTCTTCGCGCGGATATTTTTTTCCTTTTTCTATCTCGTTGAGGTAAGAAACCGAAATGCCCGCCTGCTCCGACAACTCCACCAACGACAGCCCCAACTCCGACCGAAGTTGGCGCACTTTCAATCCCAAAATAATCCGATGATTTTGTGTAATATTTTTTTTCTGGCTCATTTTGTTGTTTTGTATTGCCGCCGCACAGTTAAACCGAAGTTACTGACACTTTCGAGGTGTCGGTAACTTAAGTACTCAATTATTTTCTCGTGGGTCAGTGCCGTTGCAAAACACCAAACTGATACCGACGTTGATGAGTCGCTCGCGCGTGCTGCCCAGATTTTGGTTGGGTGCGAGGGCGTTGCCCAAAGCCTTCATTTCGGTTGCCGTCCAAGGAATCTGGATATATGGGCGCAAGCTGGCTCGTATCAGACTGCTGCCGCCCAACTGAAAGTCAAGAAAAAGATGGCTCGCGAGTTGGCTCGAATTGACCAGTGTTTTGGTCGTTGTTTCGGTCGAAAGTCGGGAGTTGATTTTGACTGTTGCCCAGTCGAGCGTCGCGCCTACCCAAAGCCATTCGATGGGGGTGGCGGCTGTTGCGCCGAGCGAAAAAGCATTGTCGCTGCAAGTCAGACTTTGGGTAGATTTGCTCGCTTGACCTACGGGCTGCAAGGTAGCGCGGAGCGGATTGAATTTAAGAAAATACGTTGCTTCGAGCGCGAAATCCTCCATTTGGTAACGCAAACCCAACTCGACGACATTCATAAAAAGAAGTCGTGGCATCGCCTTGACGAGGTCTGCGCGGTTGCTCTCGTTGTAGGCTTTTATGACGCTGTTGGTGTAAGCAGGGTTGAATCCTGCTGGGCTGTAGCCCGCTTTGATGTTGAGTTGCGCTTGCGCAATGCCGATATTTGCGCAGCAGCAACAAAATAAAAAAGCTACTCTGGGCGAGCAAAATCTCAAAGACGGACGCAAAAAAGAAAGATTAATCATATTTTAAAAATATTAAAAAAAACACCGCTTTTAGCCCGCAAAATTACCTAATAAAGTGGAATAAGTAGTTATAGAACGCGTCCAAAATAAACTGAACACTTTATTTTTTATCCATTCCCAATCGAATTTTATTAACAACTGATGCTACGCAGAAAGGCTTTTTTAATTGAAAATTTCAAGTAGCGTTTTAGGAATGTGTCCAAAATAAACTACTTGTTTTTTCTTCATTCCTTCTTCACTCCCGTTGCGCAAAGAAATTTTTTTACTAAAATTTTTAAACTGCATTTTATTCAAAGTCACTGCATTTTCAGACGTACCTTGTATAAATTTAAGTTTTTAGCAAAAAATTTATAATTTCTGTATGGCACTTGACTTTTTGAGCACTTTTTTGTTCTTCTCCTTCTCCTCTTGGGAAGGTCGGATTTGGGTTACAAAAAGCGACAAAAGACAAGAAAATAGCCACCAATTCAGGCTCAAACAGCTCAATTTAAAACCCATAGCGCAGCATCAGTTATTTACAAAAATATAATTCTAATTTCGGACACATTCCTGAATCCGAAGTCGTCTTTACTATGCTGCTTCGAATCGACGCGTGACTTCTTTCCAGTTGATGACGTTGAAAAAAGCGGCGATATAGTCTGGACGGCGATTTTGGTAGTGTAAATAGTAAGCGTGTTCCCAAACATCTAATCCAAGAATCGGAGTGCCGCCGCAACCGTGTGCTGCTTCGATGTCCATAAGTGGATTGTCTTGATTGGCGGTGGAGCAAATTTTTAGGGTGCCGTCCGACACGCAAAGCCACGCCCAGCCAGAGCCGAAACGAGTGGTAGCTGCTGCTGCGAAAGCTGTTTTGAAGGCTTCAAAAGAACCAAAAGCGGCGTTGATTGCGTCCGCTATTTTGCCAGTCGGAGTGCCGCCGCCGTCGGCAGCCAAGATGGTCCAAAAAAGGGAGTGATTGAAATGACCGCCGCCGTTGTTGCGCACTGCGGGACTCATTTTGGAGATATTTGCCATCAAGTGTTCGAGCGAATCGCTTTCGTGTTCGGTGCCAGCCAACGCGTTGTTGAGGTTGGTAACGTAGGCGTTGTGGTGTTTGGAGTGATGGATTTCCATTGTCCGCGCGTCGAAATGTGGTTCGAGTGCGTCGTAGGAGTAAGGCAAATTAGGAAGTTTGAAAGACATGGTATTTTATTTTAAATAATATAAAAAATTAAAAATTAAGTATTTAAGCTGTTACAAGTTTTTAGTTTTTAATTTTGAGTCATCATAAACTATTGAAAATCAACGAATTATGTCGAATATTAAACGTCATCTATTTATGTGCATGAACTTAATCCATAAATAAAAAAGGTAAATTTTTAGATGTACTCCAAAAATTTACCTTTTTTTTAAACCCAAATTTATACAATCTGGGCGATTCCAAAAAAAACTACGCAGCGCAGAATTAATTTTTTAGAACAATGTTTCAATGATTTTTTCTTCCGTAATCCCTTCGGCTTCGGCTTTGTAGTTGCGCACGATGCGGTGGCGCAAGACGTATTTTGCTATCGCTTGCACGTCCGAAATGTCGGGCGAATACTTTCCATTCACGGCGGCGTGGCACTTTGCACCCAACACCAAATATTGCGAAGCGCGCGGACCGGCTCCCCACGAAATGTAATCGTTCACGATTTTGGTGGCGCGCGGCGTGCCGGGACGAGTCTTGGTAGCCAAACCAACCGCGTATTCCAACACATTGTCCGCCAACGGAATTTTGCGAATTAGCTTTTGAAAAGACAATATTTGTTCATTCGTCACGATGTGGCGAAGGTCATAGTTTTGTTGAGCCGTCGTAGCCCTCACCACTTGCAACTCTTCTTCGTAAGAGGGATAATCAAGCGGAATATTGAACATAAAACGGTCGAGCTGAGCTTCTGGCAACGGATAAGTTCCTTCTTGCTCAATCGGATTCTGAGTAGCCAACACAAAAAACGGAGCTGGCAACTCGTGGCGCACGCCACTCACGGTGACGCTTCGCTCTTGCATTGCTTCGAGGAGTGCGGCTTGGGTTTTGGGCGGCGTTCTGTTGATTTCGTCCGCCAAGACGATATTGGAAAATAGCGGTCCGCGATTGAATTTGAATTGGCGGTCTTCGCCCAATATTTCGGAGCCAGTGATGTCACTCGGCATCAAGTCGGGCGTGAATTGGATTCGTTTGAACTCCAAGTCCAGCACTTCGGCGATGGTGCTGACGAGCAATGTTTTTGCCAGTCCCGGCACGCCTACGAGCAAGCTGTGACCGTTGGCAAACATAGAGATGATGACTGCGCGCACGACTTCGTCTTGTCCGATGATGACTTTTCCAATTTCTTTGGAGAGGTCTTTATAAGCCTGTGCCAACGCATCTACGGCGGCGACATCAGATGTAAAATTTTGTTGAGCCATTAATTTTTTTTAGCTGTCGAATTTCAAAATTTGAAGAAAATAGCCACGTCTAAAAGATAAAGAAAAAACAGAGTAAGTATTTTCGTAGAATTATTTGTGATGATATAATGCTAATCTATTAGCAATTTCTGGTGCGACTAAAAATTAAGCACCAAAAACTAATAACTACGTTTCTCCTTTTTTCCTATTTCCTAAACGGCATTTGAGTTCTATTTGTTTCGAGGAGTTATTTTTTCCAAGTGTTAAATTTGAGAATACAGTAAATCGCTCGGAAGCCGTCGCGCCAACCGATTTTTTTTCCTTCTTCATACGAGCGACCGTAGTAGCTAATTCCTACTTCGTAAATGCGAATGTCTTTGATGCGCGAAATTTTGGCAGTTACTTCGGGTTCAAAACCAAATCTCTTTTCCTCCAATCGCAAGTTTTTTATCAACGGCGTTTTGAAAAGTTTGTAGCAAGTTTCCATATCCGTCAAGTTCAAATCGGTCATCATATTGGAGAGATTGGTCAGCCAACGGTTGCCGATGGAGTGCCAAAAAAACAAAATTCGGTGCGGACTTCCGCCCATGAATCGAGTGCCATACACGACATCTGCGAAGCCGTCTTCGATGGGTTTGAGCAACAAATTGTATTCTTCGGGGTCGTATTCGAGGTCGGCATCTTGGATAATGAGGTAGTCGCCAGTAGCGTGTTGGATACCCGTGTGGAGTGCTGCGCCCTTGCCCTGATTGGTTTCGTGCCGAAAATACTGAATATTCAACTCTGGGTGTGCCGCCATGTAGCGTCGGATAGCACCTTCGGTATCATCTTTCGAGCAGTCGTTGGTAATGATTAGTTCTTTTTCGATGCCGTTGAGCAACTTTACGGTACGGACTTTGTCCAGAATCAAATGAATCGTGCGCTCCTCGTTGTAGGCAGGCATGACGATAGACAGTTTTTTTGAACTCATATTTTATAAAAAACCTTGATAAGAGCGCAAAAGTAGGCAAAAAAAATGGATAAAACAGCGTAACTTTGCGGCTCATTTTGAAAAAAGAAAAATTATACCATGCAAAAAAGGGAAGAAATAGCCAAATTGGTACAAAGTGGCGACTTGGAACGCCCCGTGACGGTCATGGGTTGGGTACGGACGTTCCGCAACAACCAATTTATTGCGCTCAACGACGGCTCTACGATTCATAATTTACAAATCGTAGTGGATTTTGAAAATACGGACGCAAATTTGTTGCGCCGCATCACGACGGGAGCGGCGATTGGTGTCACAGGACTGCTCACCGCTTCGCAAGGCAAGGGACAAACGGCGGAAGTGAAAGCTACGCACATCGAAATTTTCGGCGATAGCGATGCCGAAAAATTTCCGCTCCAACCCAAAAAACACAGTTTGGAGTTCCTACGCGAAATTGCGCACTTGCGCTTTCGCACCAATACGTTCAGTGCTATCTTCCGCGTGCGCCATGCTATTGCGTTTGCGATTCACCAATTTTTTAATGACAAAGGATTTTTTTATATTCACAGTCCGATTATTACGGCTTCCGATGCCGAGGGCGCGGGCGAAATGTTTCGCGTCACGACTTTGGACTTGAATAAAACACCGCGCAACGACGACGGCAGCATTAATTTTAAAGAAGATTTTTTTGAGCGCAGTACCAATCTTACCGTTTCGGGGCAGCTCGAAGCGGAGTTGGCAGCGTTGGCACTCTCCAAAGTCTATACTTTCGGACCTACGTTTCGCGCCGAAAACTCCAATACCACACGCCATTTGGCAGAATTTTGGATGATAGAACCCGAAGTCGCCTTCGCAGACTTGGTGGATAATATGGACTTGGCGGAGGCAATGCTCAAATATTGCATCGAATACGCAATGTTGCACTGCAAAGACGACCTTAATTTTCTCGCCCAACGGCTTGCCGAAGAAGACAAACAAAAGCCGCAAGCAGAGCGCAGCGAGTTGGGTTTGCTCGAAAAATTGCAGTTTTGTTTAGACCACGATTTTGAGCGAATCACTTACACAGAGGCTATCGAAATTCTAAAAAATTCTACGCCCAACAAGAAAAAACAGTTCAAATATCCTATCGAGGCGTGGGGAGCGGACTTGCAAAGCGAACACGAGCGGTTTTTGGTAGAAAAACACTTCAAAAAACCTGTGATTTTGACCAACTATCCCGCCGAAATCAAATCTTTTTATATGCGCCAAGACGAACCCAAAGATGGAGTTCCGGGCGCAACAGTTTCCGCGATGGATATTTTATTTCCCGGCATCGGCGAAATCATCGGCGGCTCGCAGCGCGAAGAGCGACTCGACAGATTGGAACGCCGCATGAACGAACTGCACATTCCGACCGAAGAAATGTACTGGTTCCTCGACACGCGCCGCTTCGGTACTTGCCCGCACGCGGGCTTTGGGCTGGGCTTCGAGCGGCTCGTGCTGTTCATCACGGGCATGAGTAACATACGCGACGTAATTCCGTTTCCGCGCACGCCCGGAAACGCAGCGTTCTAAAATATTTTTATGCAAAATCTTTATGTAGCCGTTATTTTGCCCGTCGCAATCCCCAAAACGTACACTTACGCTGTGCCGCAGAGTTGCGTGGCGCAGGTGCAAGTCGGCGTGCGCGTGGAAGTACAGTTCGGAAAAAGCAAATTGTATGCGGGTTTGGTAGCGTCCGTGACGACCGAAATGCCACAAGGCTACGAAGTAAAACCGATAGTTTCTGTCATTGATTCGCAGCCGATAGTGACGGCGCAGCAACTCGAACTTTGGCACTGGATAGCCGAGTATTACCTTTGCACGCTGGGCGAAGTGATGAACGCTGCCCTGCCCAACGCTTTCCGTCTGAGCAGCGAAACGAAAGTCGTCCTCAATCCCGCCTACGCACACGATTTGGGGCAACTTTCGGACAAAGAATATTTGGTGGCGGAGGCACTTTCTATCCAGAATGAGCTTTCGATAGAGCAGATTCAGGATATTTTGAACCAAAAAACCGTCTATCCGCTCCTACAAAAAATGCTGGAACGCGGGATTTTATTTTTGCAAGAAGAATTAAAAACAAAATATCAGCCCAAAACTATTTCGTGTGTGCGGCTGCAAGAGCCGTATCTTTCTACACCCGAAAAGCGGCGCGAAGCCTTTGAATTACTCACTCGCTCGGTCAAGCAAACCAACGCAATGCTGGCTTACTTT
The DNA here is from genome assembly GCA_043767025.1 of Saprospiraceae bacterium. Taxonomy (GTDB): domain Bacteria; phylum Bacteroidota; class Bacteroidia; order Chitinophagales; family Saprospiraceae; genus JAYUHK01. The sequence continues at coordinate 17,415 of JAYUHK010000063.1, forward strand.
CAACTCGAAAAAACACAATCTTTTGTCCGAAAACAAGAGATATGCGACGTAGCCAAAGTAGATGCCGCCACCGTCGTCGCTTTGGAAAAAAAAGGTATTTTTACCATTTATGCCCGCGAAGTCAGCCGACTTGGCACTTACGAAGACGAACTCAACTGGCAGCCTGCGTTCACCAACAGTCAGCTGGAGGCGTACCAGAGTGTTCAGCAGATTTTTAAGAAACAAAATACTGTTTTGCTGCACGGCGTGACGGGTTCTGGAAAGACCAATCTCTACATTCGCCTCATCGAGGAAACCCTCGAAAAAGGCGGACAAGTGCTGTACCTGTTGCCCGAAATCGCCCTTACTACGCAAATCACCCAACGACTTCAGAAAATATTTGGCAATAAAATAGCCGTTTATCACTCTCGACTTTCCAACAACGAGCGCGTAGAGCTTTGGAAAGACACGCTGGCTGGCAAACCCTTGCTTTTGGGGGCGCGCTCCGCCCTTTTCTTGCCTTTTTCTAATCTCCAACTAATAGTGGTAGATGAAGAACACGACCCATCGTTTAAGCAAGATGACCCTGCGCCGCGCTACCACGCCCGCGATGCCGCCATTTATTTGGCACAAAAATTTGGGGCGAAAGTACTGCTCGGCTCTGCCACGCCCTCGCTCGAGTCGTATCAAAACGCAATGCTTGGCAAATACGGATTGGTCACTTTGTCCGAGCGGTTTGCGAACTTACCGATGCCCGAAATTATTTTGGCAGATATGAAGGAGGAACAAAAGCAGCGAAAATTGCAGTCGCATTTTACCACTTTGTTGCTCTCCGAAATAACAGCCGCGCTGGAGCGAAAAGAACAAATTATTTTGTTTCAGAACCGTCGTGGCTATTCGCCGGTGCTGCAATGCACGGCTTGTGGCTGGAATTCGGAATGTGTGCATTGCGACGTGAGCCTGACGTATCATAAATTTAGCAACAATCTTCGCTGCCATTATTGCGGCTACCAGACCAATGTGGCGCAAGAATGTCCCGCTTGTCGCGCCCGACACCTCACGATGAAAGGCTTCGGAACGGAAAAAATCGAGGACGAGCTACAGATTTATTTTCCAGACGCAAAAATAAAGCGCATGGATTTGGACACCGTCCGCAGCAAAAATGCACACGCCACCATCATCAATGATTTTGAAGAAAAACGGATAGATATTTTGGTAGGCACACAAATGGTGACCAAAGGATTGGACTTCGACAACGTGGGTTTGGTAGGGATTTTGAGTGCCGACCAACTGCTGCAGTTTCCTGACTTTCGAGCGGGCGAGCGCGCTTTTCAGCTCATGGTGCAAGCAAGCGGCAGAGCGGGGCGCAAAAATAAGCGTGGCAAAGTAGTCATACAGACTTTCAATCTGGCTCACCCCGTCGTGCAAGAAACCGTCCGCGCAGATTTTCAGCACCTGTTTCATCGGGAACTATCGGAGCGACAAACGTTTGCCTATCCGCCATTTTTTCGGCTCATCAGTCTGACGGTCAAGCACAAAGACCCGCAAGTAGCGTCCCACGCTGCCCAAGCGGTAGCCAACCTTCTGCGCCGCACACTCGGAAAACGAGTCATCGGACCCGCCGAACCAAGTATTTCGCGCATTCGCGACCAATATTTATTTGATATTATGATAAAAATGGAGCGCAAAACTACCACCATCGCTGCTGCCAAAAAACTCATCGCCGACGCTCAACTGTTGCTCCAACAAGAAAAGAAATTTTCGCAGGTGCGCATGAGGATAGACGTGGACCCTTATTAACTCATGTTACGCAAGGATTTTAAATTGGCTCATTTGAGCTTGATTTTGTGGTAATTTCCTTGTCCTTTGTCACTTTTTTTATCCCCAACCCGACCTTCCCCAGAGGGGAAGGAGAAGAAAGTAACCAAAAAAATCAAGTGCTCTGTATAAATTCTAA
>JAYUHK010000064.1:0-14833 GCA_043767025.1 Saprospiraceae bacterium
ATAAGTTTTTAGTTTTTAATTTTGAGTCATCATAAACTATTGAAAATCAATGAATTATGTCGAATATTAAATGTCATCTATTTAAGTGTAAGAACTTAATGATTAATTTTTAGTTTTTATTTGCACAAATAACTATTAATCAATTAGTTACAATATTCTAAATTCACAAATAATTCTGTTAAAATACTTAAAAAATTTGAAAAATGACGATTGTATTGTTCGACGGAGTTTGTAATTTTTGCACCAATTTCGTACAGTTTTTGATTCGGCACGACCACAAAAAAGTGTTCCATTTCGCATCCTTACAATCCGAAGTCGGCAAAAAAATACTCCTCCAACACGGACTCGACCCCAATTCATTGAACACTTCCGTCCTCATCGCAGAAGGCAAAAGCTACCTTCGCTCGGAGGCTGGTTTGCGAATATTGAAGCTGCTCGGCGGTGGCTGGCGGCTTTTTTATGCCCTAATTTTCGTCCCCACTTTCGTCCGCGACGGCGTTTACGGCATCATCGCGCGCAATCGCTATCGGTGGTTCGGCAGGCGAGAACAGTGCATCGTTCCGTCAGAGGAAGTCAAAGAACGATTTTTGGACTTAAAATAAACTGACGTATCCGAAATGGATTTTTCCAGCTCGAATGTCGAAGTTTGTTGCGTCTGTGCGTCCCAATGCGTAGCTCAAAGCAAAAATACCTACCGCAGTTTCAAAATTGATGCCCGCACCCAATCCCAACGGGTGGTCGAATCGACGGCGGTTGGCGGTCACATCTTCCAAATACGCATAATCTGAAAATAAATAAAAATTAGAATTTTTACCCAATAAAAATCGGTATTCAAGTGTAAAAACACCATACAAACTTGAAAAAAACTGTTCTTCATCAAAGCCTCGCAACAAACGATTGCCTCCAATTCTGAACTGTTCATTTCGATACAGTGGTTTTTCGGAAAAAACTCCACCGAAGCGCAAGGCAGTTTTTAATGCTGAACGTCGAAACAAAGGAAAATAATATTCTGCCTGCCCTTGTATTTTGTATTGAAAAGTTTTTAGTTGCACAGAATCGTACAGCGAAGAAAAATTAAAATTCGGTTGAGAATCGTCTGTAAGGTTCAAAATAGAACTGTTTTTTGTGACTTTTCGGATTCCCGCGCCTGCGCGAAACAAGTAATTCCAACCATTTCTCGGATTGAACCGATAATCCAATCGTTGCCGACTTATTTCCACGCCAAGAGCCGTATTTTGTACGTCCAACGCCGTCGGAAGTGTCTTGGACGCTCGAATTTGACCCTTATTGACGCTCAACAGCGACGACGAGGCTACATTCAAAAATGCTTTCAAATAATTGCCCGCTCCCTCTTGCAAATACTGAAGCCCGAGGTCAAAAGATACATCAATATTGGTCGTATCTCGCTTGTAAAGGTCGAATTTTGTGTCTATCCCAAGCGGAGTATCCAACAAATAGGGATAAGAAATTTGTACTTTTAGCTGTTGCGTTTGAGGTCTAAGTTGCTGAAAATCAAAGTAAAGCCGCTCGCCTCGACTGAGCAAATTATACATATCCGCATTGGCTGTCCCCGTGAGAATATAGCGATTGCCACCCGTCGAAGCGGCATTGGGATTGGGCAACAAACCCAACAAAAAATCAAAACGGCTCGCATTTTTTTTTGCAATAAAAAGATGAATCGCAGCTTTATCCTCTTTGAATGTGACGACAGCGTCCTTCTTTTCTTCCACAAATGGCAGTTCTTTCAGTCGGTCGCGAATTTTTTTTAATCTGCTTTTGTCATAAGCTGTGCCGATGCGAAGCCCCAAATAATTCTCCAAAAAACCTTTACCAACCACCGTTTCACTGTCCTGTTCTATGTCACTAATTGTGATAAATTTATATTTTTTAAAAAAAAGTCTTGCGGAAATCTCCTGATTAGAAGTGATTACAATGCTATCCAAGCGAGCAGACGCAAAAGGAAATCCATTGTTTTCGGTGAATGTTAGCAGCGACTCCTGAAATTTTACAAACTCTTGATAATCAAATTTTTGACCACTCCACAGATTGCCGCGATACCCGATTTTACTCAAAAAAATCGGGTCTATATCGCTCCGCACCGTCGCCCAATAAAATGACTTACGGACTTGAAAATACGCCATAAACATACTGTCCTTTCTCTGCACACTGTCCAAAGAAGCCGCCAAAAAGCCTTTATTCTGGAATTTTTGAAGTACGGACCTAACTTCTTTTTGGAGTAAAATAGAATCTTTGAAGTTGGATTGTGAATTAATCTTATTTTTTAAAATAAAATTTTTGTCGTAATCTGTGACAATTATTTTTAGCACGAAATTAGACTGTCCTCGCAAACTCATCTGGAAGAAAAGAAGAAGAAAGGCAAGAAGAAATTTATTTTTTGACATCATTGGTTCGAGCGTTAGAACGCCAAAACAAGGGTACAAATTTCATAACCGTCGTTCCAAAATGCGAAAGACGTAATCAAATTCATTTTTTTCGTCCTTGGCGTGGGCAATTCTGGAGCTTTCCTTCCAATCTTTTTCGGCAATATTTGGGAAAAAAATATCGCCATCAGGCACTAATAAATCAACTTCGGTCACATATATTTTGTCCCAAAACTCGACCGTCTGTTGATAAATCTCTCCGCCGCCAATAACAAAAGCCTCCGACTCGCCGTTGTCGTGCGCCATTTCCAACGCTTCCTCGACCGTCCGAGCCACCAAACAGCCAGAAGTCGCAAAAAAAAGATTGCGCGAAATGACAATATTGGTGCGTTGAGGGAGCGGTTTGCCGATAGACTCGTAACATTTTCGCCCCATAATGACATGGTGCTGGAGCGTCGTTTGCTTAAAATACCGCAAATCGGCAGGCAAATACCAAGGAATTTGGTTGTTCCGCCCAATCACATTTTGTTGCGCAGTTGCGACGATAGCAGAAACATTCATACAAAAATAATCTAAAAATTTACCTAAAATGTGACAAAAAGTATTTTTTGTCACATTTTTCGAGTAAAAAAAATAAAGTAAAATAAAATACACGCCGAAAAAGCACCCGTGCTATTTGCCAGCTCGTCCAACCACTCGAAGCTTCGCCCCGCAGAAACAGCAGTTTGTATCACCTCCATCGCCAGCCCATAGATAGAAACGCAAATCCAAACCGCTATTGCCAATCGAATGGAAATACGCTCGAAAGTCCGCATTACGAGCCAAGCCAACGTGCTGTACATAACAAAATGCACGAGCTTGTCGAAGTGGCGAATGTGAGAAAAAAGAGCGATTTTCGGCACCGCACTACTCGGCATCTGCGACAAAGTAGTCACCACCAAGCACCACAAGACGACGGGAATCCATTTTTTTAATGTCAAAATACTATTTTTTAGCCAATTTTAAGCCACTAATTCCTCATAAGCGTCCGCCGTCATAAGGTCAGCCAATTCCTCTGGGTGCGTAACACGGATTTTCACAATCCAACCTTTTCCGTAGGGGTCTTCGTTGATTAGTGCGGGATTATCGCCTCCTTTGTCGCTCAGTTCGGTATTGAACTCCAAAACTTCGCCACTCACAGGCATAAAAAGCTCCGAAGTTGTCTTGACGGCTTCCACCGTGCCGAATTCCTTGTCGCGAGCAAGTATTTTACCGACCGTATCCACCTCTATATAGACAAGTTCGCCGAGTTCGCCCTGCGCAAACTCCGTGATTCCGATGGTCGCGGTGCCATCTTCGTGAATCAAAATCCACTCGTGTTCTTTGGTGTACTTCAAATTTTCTGGAAAAATCATATTTTTTATTTTTGCAAAAATAAGAGTTTTTTAGATGTTTTTTAAAAAAAATACGACTTCGTCAAAAAATTAATAAAATTTTTTCCTCCATACATATACTTTTATTTTATATATTTGCAGTTCCGTCACAATGAACATAAATTACTACAAATTTTGATACAAATTATTTTCCAACCCAACAAGTATTTTTTTTACCCTGTCACGTTTTTAGTTTTTAATCTATTTTTTGGAGCTGCTACAAATAATTTATCTGCGCAAACTTTCGCCTCTCAAAAAATAGAAAACGATGTATTTAGAAAACAAAATCCTGCTCGCCTGCGACACTACAAAGGTAGAATTGACGACCTGAACGATGTCGCCGTTACGCTTTCGGTAGAAAATCAGAGCCAATGTGTCGGCACATTAACGTATCTGCGAAGCGGTAGTCATTTCCTCCTGAAAGGAACGATTGAGCAGGATTCGATGCTTTTGCTGCACGAATTTTATGCCGATACACTGCTTTCAGGAGAATGGAAAGGTATCTTGAAAGATAAAAATATGCTTTTAGATTGGAGTAATGTAGGCAATACGTTGGGTTCCACCATGTCACTAATAGAAGTAAAAAAAGAAATTATTACACCTTCCTATTGTGGCGATGACAAATGGATTCGCAGCTATTATGGTTCGTTTCTACAGAGCGAAGCAGTTATTATCCTCCAAAAAAATACCGACCAACGGCTCACAGGTACTGTTTTTATTGAGAAAGAAAAACGCACCTACAATATTAGCGGCACCTTATCCGAGAATAATTTGACTACTTCGATGACCCTAAAAAACGACTACGACCAGATAGTCGGAACTATGAACTGCCGTACTAACAACGGACAGTTGGATTTAAGGCGAGTCACATTTGTGGATAAAAATAAAAATAATTCTTATACTTCTTTCGAACTAAAAGAACAACTTTCAGTTGGCTGCATCGAATATGCTGACTTCATGATGTGCTACGATTTACTTTTCCCTAAAACCAACCAAATCGTTTTCAACCATTGGATGGACGAAGTAAACGCCCAGTGGATAGAAGAATGTCGCGCCCACGCCGAGCGAATAAAACAACAATTTGTGACATTCTCTCCTGCTCTGCGAGCGGCGGTGCGAGCTTACGCTTGGACAGAAATGAGCCAAATCTCTGACCGATATTTATCGGGATTGGTCACTTTCAGCCGCACTTGGGAAGAACGAAATGAAAGTAAATCCTTCAATTTTGACCTTTTAGACGGCGGCAAAGAAGTCACAAAAAGCCAATTATTTAAAAAAAATACCGATTACGAAACCTTTATTCAAGAGTATATTTTTCAGGAATTGAAGCGACATCCGCGCTATTCGAGCGATGCTGAATTTAAAACTTGGGCAGAAAAAGAACCTTATACTTTATTTACCATCGGACAAAGCGGACTAATTTTTTTCTCTACCTTTAATCCCGTTTACGGTAGGCTGCGAATCACGATACCGTACGACCAACTTCGCCCTTTTTTGGCACGAACAATGGAAAATTAATTGTATCGGTGGCTAAAAAACAATTTTTTTACGCATGAAAAGACTAAAAAAACAACTTTTATTTTTTTTATTCACTTTCGGTTGCTCGTGTTTTCCAGCTCGGACTGCGGAGGGTTGCGGCTTTTCGGAACGCAGTTTTTTGGGCTATTCTTTTTTATTGCCCGAAGTTTTTTCGTTGCCGCAGGCGATAGCTCCGCTTTTTTTGAGTTTTGAAAAAAATTGGGCGCAAAAATTTCCTACCGATACCAACAACACAAGGCGCGAAAATCTACTGGAATGGCAAGGAAGATTCTGCGGCGAACCTACTTTGGACGACATTGAGAGCTTGGTTTATCGCACTCCACTCGAAGATTTAGAACGACTTCAGACCATCGCCGAGAGCAAACGATTGGGTCTTGACGGGCGTTTGGCAGGCAATACTTTTGCTCAAATATTGCGAGAAAATAAGTGTTTTGAAACGATTGAATATCTTATTTTTTCTAAAAAATGTGAGCCTTTTGTGACAATTCCCGCCGACCCTTGGAAAAATCCTACCCGTGACCCAAAATTGATGCAAATGCTGATAGATGAAGGGAAAAAGCCTTTTGTTCGCCTCCAATCTCATTTTATTCGCCTCCGCTACGCCTACCAACTTATTCGGTTGGCACATTACAAAAAAGATTACAAACAAGTCGTCAGCCTTTGCGATTACTTGCTCCCGAAAGTAGATAAAAGGGTGAATAGTGTTGTCCATCACTGGATTTTGGGACACAAAGCCGCCGCTTTGCGTCAGCTCGGGCAACGTGCGGAAGCTGCGTATTACTACGTTTTAGTGTTTCAGGACAGCGAGAGCAAGCGAGAATCTGCTTTCAGAAGTTTCGATATTCGCACCGACGAGGAGTGGCAAAAGTGTCTTTCTTTTTGTAAAAATGACCGCGAAAAAACAACTATGTACGCACTTCGAGCAGCTTCGGACGACAGCCACGCCGCCGAAGATATAGAAAAAATTTACGAAATAAATCCTAAATGTGACTACCTATTATCTCTATTAGTCGCCGAAATTAGGAAAATGGAAAAAGTTTTTTTGGGCAATTCTTTCAGCAATCATCGCAGTCCGACACGACCACAATCGGGCAGTTATTTGATTGATTTACAAAAATTGACGCAAAAAATAGCGGGCGAAAATAAAGCTCTCCGTCCCGACCTTTGGCAACTCGCCAACGGCTATTTAGAATTTTTGGCAGGCGATTATTACGCCGCCCAACTTACTTTTTCCAAACTGCGAAGCCAAGTTTCGGACGAAAAAATTGACCAACAAATCGCCCTTTGCGCATTGGCAGCACGCATCGCCAACTATCAAGCCGCCGACGCTGCGACCGAAGAAGAACTTTACGAAATTCGGTTCAAAAACGATGTTTTTTCGGCAAATGAGCCGCGATTTATTGACTATTTTTGCGATAAAGTAGCTTCACTTTACGCACAAGTCGGCGCGCGTGGCAAGGCTTTTCGGTCGAAATACAGCTTTCAGGATTTGCAAAAAAATCCAAAAATAGAAGTCATTGACGACTTGCTCGGGCTATGCGGCAAAGAGCCAAAAACAAAGTTAGAAAAAATATTTACTTCTGACCAAAACGCCGAAGACATCAGTTATGAACTGCTGGATCTCAAAGCGACAGAACTTTTGCTCGACCTCCGGTTGGAGGCTTCGTTGGAAGTTTTTCGTCAGATTCCGCCGACTTATCGAGCCAAACGCCTATATAATCCGTTCTATGCGTCCGTCCGGGAGTGCGTTCATTGCCCTTTGCCGAGCGACGCGCAGCTGTATGACAAAGCAGAAATTGTCGAAAGATTATTGGACTTGGAGGCGCGAGCCAAAAGCGCAACGCCTGTCGAAGCTGCCGAAAACTACTATCTACTCGGCGTGGCATTTTATAATATGACGTACTTTGGAAATGCTTTTGGGGCGACCGATTTTTTTCGATCGGGAGCAAGCTGGCGGCAGATGGGGCAGCAGCGCGCGGTTTTTTCTAATCCTTCGGCGGCAGTCGGCAACCGAGAAAACTTGGACTGTTCGGCGGCATTGACTTACCTCCAAAAAGCGATTTCTTCCAGCCGCGGCAACCACGAACTGGCGGCAAAAGCAATATTTCTTGCGGCAAAGTGCCAACAAAAAATGTACTTTTCGAGCAAAGAAAATACCTATCATGTGGGCAGCAACAACATCCCAAAACTTCCCGAGCCTTATTCGACTTACTTTTCTTTGCTCAAAAAACAATACGCAGACACCGACACTTACCAGCAAGCCATCGCCGAATGTAAATACTTTCGCGCTTTTGCCCGAAAATAAAAAAAAATTGCGATACTTGCAGAATGAATTGTATTGCTAAAATTATATTTTAAAAAATTATGTTTCAAAAAAAATCTATTTTAATCATTTTTGCTGCCATTTTGTCATGTAGTTGTATGAGTCTTAAAAATACGGCGACAGCGCAAAATCCTACAAAAGCTACCGATTCGGAGGACACAACAGCAGCAGGATTTACCGTTTCGTTCATCAGTATAGGAGGCGGGATTGATGGAAATGCTTTTACCGAATTAAATGACTTGTTTGTGACATTTCAAAAAGACAATATTTGCAAAATAGAAAAATCTGTGCGCGCTTGGGGGCGGGAAGGAGAAAAAGATGTTTGCTTCAAAATTGTAGATAAAAAATGCTTGGCGAAGTGGAAAAAGTCGGTACAAAAAAAGTACGCTGGCAATCGGCGAGTGTTCGTCAAAGACGAGATGACTTGCAAAAGTGAATAAAATAACGTGTCACTTTTTAGAACAAAAAATAAAATAAAACTTCAATATGACAGATATTGCATCAGTAATCGAACATACTATTTTGAAACCTAATTGTACGCTGGACGAGATTCGGGTGCTTTGTGAAGAGGCAGAAAAATACCATTTTGCGGCAGTTTGCGTGCCACCTTATTTTGTGAGAGATGCGCGCGAAATATTGACCGAACACACGAAAGTAAAAGTGAGTACAGTGATTGGTTTTCCGATGGGCTATGCGTGTATTGCTTCAAAAATTGAGGAAATAAAGCGGTCTATCATGGAAGAAGCCGACGAATTAGACGTAGTTATCAACATTGCCGCCGTGAAAAGTAAGCAATGGAACCATGTCCGAAATGATATTGACGCTACCGTGCGCGCTATCCATTTGCATGGAAAAATTGCCAAACTAATCATAGAAACAGGACTGCTCACGAATGACGAAATCCTAAAAGTCTGTGAGTTGGGAGTTAGTGTTGGGACTAATTATTTCAAAACTTCAACGGGCTTCAACGGTGACGGAGCTACGTTGGAAGCTGTCACATTTTTGCGAAAAAATACACCAAAAGAAATAAAAATAAAGGCTTCGGGCGGCATACAAAGTTATAAAGACGCAGCAGGAATGATAGAAGCTGGCGCGGCGCGCATCGGCTGCTCTGCAAGTCTAAAAATCATGTCCGAACAAAAAATATAACATGAAAAAATATTTATTTATTTTTATTTTCTCGAATTTTGTGACAATTCACACCTTTGCACAAAACGTCCTCATCGAGGAAGATTCGTCGGTCACTCGACTGATGACCAACTATGTGCGCATCAACAAAGCGACCGAAACCATCGCAGGTTGGACGGTGATGCTTTTGGTCATCAACGACCGCCGCAAAGTGGAAGAAGCAAAAAAAGTATTGCACTCCAAATATCCAGATGTTGCGATAGATTGGACGCACGAAAAGCCCTACTACAAGCTGAAAGCTGGCGCATTTCGGAGCAAAACAGAAACACTAAAATTGCTTTACACCCTCAAATCGGACTACCCAACGGCGTATCCCGCGCGGGACAAAGTGAAGGTAAAAGATATGGTAGGATTTTAAGTTTGGTCACAAAATCTCCATGACCGTCCTGAAAGCTGCGAAGCGTCCGCCGTATTTTTGTTGGGTTTGAGCTTGTAAAGCGGACGCAAATTCTTTTTGGTAGCGTTGAAAATGCTCCATGCTTGGGCAGTGATATTGCGCAGCAAATGTAATTCCGTCCGGATTGTCGTCGCCCAAAATTCGGCAAAGCCTCGAATCCGTAAAAAGTCCCGTCGCCAACACGTCCGGAATGTGTGAATTTTTCATCCAAGCCGACCACTCATCGGCAACTTCGGTATCAATTTTTATCGTCACGTTGTAAAGTAACATCGCTTTTGTATTTTAGCTAATTTTGTAAATAGTTGGCGTGCCACATTCATAGGACTGTTTTACGCTTCCCGCAAAGGTAGTTCGTATTTTGCTAATACGAAAATGCTTTTCGACAATATTAGACCTACAATGTGCGTTCAAAGACGTGGATAAATAACAGTTTTCAACTTTTTTTTGTCAGATAATTTGTTTTTTTTTGAAAAAAATCCAAAAAATTGGAATATTTACTTGAAGACTGCTACATTTGTGGCGAGAATAAAATAATACAACACAACAGAACAAACAAGTCTATTTTCTATGAAAAATATTTTTCTTTTATTCGCTTTCGTTTGTTGCTCTTTTGCGTCAGCAACAGCCCAACAAAAGTTAGCTCACATGAACAGTGGTAATATCCTCGAAAAATTGCCCGAGGTAAAGCAAGCCAATAAGCAGCTCGAAGCCTATCAAAAACAACTGATGGCAAAAGGGCAGACGATGAGCAAACAGTTTCAGGAGAAATACCAAAAATATATGCAGGAAGGGCAGAGCCTGACCGAAACGGAACGAAACACTCGGGAAGCTGGCTTGCAGAAAGAACAGGAAAAAATCTCGAAATACAGCCAAGAGGTGCAGACCAATCTCGAAAAAAAACGTCAGGTGCTGCTCAAACCCATTTTGGAGCGCGTAGATGCTATCATAAAAGGCGTGGCGAAAGAAAACGGCTATAGTTTCGTGTTCGACACTTCGGCTGGCGCGTCGCTTTACTCGGCTCAGTCCGACGATATTAGCGGCTTGGTGAAAGCGAAGTTGGGTTTGAAATAAACGAAATTGTCATTTCGGAAAAAGTAAAAGGAGCAACAACCAAACGGGTTGTTGCTCCTTTTTATGATGTTTTTTTTTACGAAAAAAAATACATCATAAGTTTCCGCGCAGAGCTTGCTCGCGCTCGATGGCTTCAAAAAGAGCTTTGAAGTTTCCTTTCCCGAAAGAAACCGCGCCTTTGCGTTGGATAATCTCGAAGAAAACAGTCGGACGGTCTTGGACGGGGCGCGTAAAAATTTGCAGTAAATAGCCTTCGTCATCTCTATCTACGAGAATATTCAGGCGGCGAAGGTCTTCAATATTTTCGTCTATCGTCCCAATGCGCTGCACCAAATCCTCGTAATAAGTGTCCGGGACGAGCAAAAAATCTACTCCATTCTTACGCAACTGACTTACTGTTTCTACGATATTGTCGGTAGCGATGGCGATGTGTTGCACGCCGCTGGACTTATAAAAATCTAAATATTCTTCTATTTGTGACTTTTTTTCGCCCCGCGCAGGTTCGTTGATAGGGAATTTGACGTAGCCGTTTCCGTTGGCGACCACCTTGCTCATCAGAGCGGTATATTTGGTAGAAATATCTTTGTCGTCAAAAGTAATCAGCAATTTGAAGCCCATCACGTCTTGATAAAACTTGACCCATTTGTTCATTTCGCCCAATTCGACGTTTCCTACGCAGTGATCGACAAATTTTAAGCCAACCGACTGGGCGGGATAGCTGCTTTTGCGCGCTTCGAAGCCGGGCATAAAAGCACCCGAATACTGACTTCTATCCACGAAAGTATGTATTGTTTCGCCGTAGGTGTGGATAGCGGCGAGTGTCACCTGACCCTGCGCGTCGTTGAGGCAAATAGGCTCAAAGGCGGATTTTGCGCCACGCGACACAGCAACCTCGTAGGCTTTTACGGCATCGTCCACCCAAAGGGCGAGGACTTTCACGCCGTCGCCGTGCAGTGCGACGTGCTTGGCTATTTCGTGGTCAGAAGATAGGGCGGACGTGAGGACAATCCGTATTTTTCCTTGCTGAAGGACGTACGAAACGACCTCTCGCGACCCCGTTTCGGGACCTTTGTAGGCGACCCATTCGTAACCAAAAGCCGCTTGGTAATACAGCGCAGACTGCTTGGCGTTGCCGACATAAAACTCAATGTGGTCAGTGCCTTTGAGTGGAAAATTGTCCTGTTGGGTTGGGTTCGAGCCCGCTTGTGTTAAAGTCTGCATAAAAAGCGCAAATATTTTCTTTATTTTTTACGGTTGTTGTTCTGATTGTTGTTGCGATTATTATTGTTGTTGTTGTTTCCGTAATTTTTATTTCGATTGTCGCCGCCCGAAAATTTTCGCTTGTTGTTGTTATTGTTGCTATTTTGGTTGACGTTTCTGAGAGAATTATTGCTTCCGTTGTTGAAGTTTTCGATAGCGGATTCTTCGTCCATTTTTAGCACTCCCTGTGACAGGGCATTTAAGTCGTTTTTTATTGCTTCGTCGCTGATGTAGTGTTCTTTGCTCCAAGTGCGGTAGGCGAGTTTCATATAAGAGCTTATAGCGTTCACGAAGCCATCGCGGACGGGACCCTCTTCCATTTGCATCGCTTTTTTGATGAGCTGCTTGACGTTGTTGCCGTAGTGACGGAATTGGGTATCGTTTTTCAAATAACCAACTTTTTCGGGTTTTTTGCGCACATTTTCGGGCGTAGGGATTTCGCCGTTGGGTGGCATTACGCCCGGCAGGTCGTACTCTGCGATGCGGAAAGCGTGCTTCCAAAGTCGGTCGCGATAGTCGTCCAAATTTTTGGTTTGGGGGTTCATCGTCAGCATCAGACCCACTATTTCTTCCACGTAGGCTTGTCGCTCCGCAATATTTTCGATACCCCGAGCGCGGCGCAGCAAAAGCTGGACGTTGCGCCCATATTCTGGTATGATGAGTTCATCTTTTTGAGAGTTGTATTCTATTCCTAACATATAAGTAGTGATAAGTTTTTAAGTATTAATTTTTAGTTGTCATAAATTATTGGCAATCAACGATTTATGTTGCATTGCAAATATTGGTTTTGGGGCGTAACTTAAGTAATTCCAACAATAAATTTACTCTACCGTGACAGATTTTGCCAAATTTCGGGGTTGATCTACGTTGCAGCCACGCATCACGGCGATATAATAAGACAAAAGTTGTAGCGGAATGACGGACAAAAGCGGCGTAAGTGGCTCGGCGGTTTCTGGTATTTCGATGGTGTAGTCGGCGATGTTTTTAATAATTTCGTCGCCTTTGGTAACTATTGCTATCACGACACCTTTGCGCGCTTTTACCTCTTGGATATTGCTTACGATTTTTTCGTAAGCACTTTTATTGGTTGCGATAACGACTACTGGCATATTTTCGTCTATCAAAGCTATCGGTCCGTGCTTCATTTCGGCGGCTGGATAGCCTTCGGCGTGAATGTATGAAATTTCTTTTAGCTTCAAAGCTCCTTCGAGAGCGACGGGGAAGTTGTAGCCTCGCCCGAGATAGATAGCATTGGCAGTATCTTTTATTTCGCCTGCAATATACTCAATTTTTTTACTTTCTTTCAACACTTCGGCTACTTTGGCAGGAATACTTTCGAGTTCGCTGAGCAGGAGTCGGAAGTAAGATTCGTTGATAGTGCCTCTGCTGCGCGCCAAACTCAACGCCATCATGGTCAATAAAGTCACTTGTCCCGTAAAGGCTTTGGTGGAGGCTATGCCAATTTCTGGTCCTGCGTGAATGTAAGAACCCGCATGAGTAATGCGGGCAATGGACGAGCCGACCACATTGACGATGCCATAAATCAAAGCTCCTTTCTCTTTTGCCATTTCGAGGGCTGCCATAGTATCGGCGGTTTCGCCAGATTGAGAAATAGCTATCACGACATCATTTTCGGTAATAATTGGATTGCGGTAGCGAAGCTCGGACGCATACTCGACCTCTACGGGAATCCGCGCCAAATCTTCAAACAAGTATTCGGCAATCATTCCCGCGTGCCACGAAGTGCCGCAGCCAGCAATGATAAGTCGTTGGGCGCGCATGATGCGGTTGGAGTATTCTTCCAAGCCGCCGAGATGTATCCAACCTTCGGCAGCGTTCATTCGTCCGCGCATACAGTCCGAGATAGTACGGACTTGCTCGTTGATTTCTTTGAGCATAAAATGGTCGTAGCCACCTTTTTCGAGGGCTTCGATTTCAAGCTCCAGTTCCTGAATGTGAGGAGTTTGCTCAATATTTCCGTGTATAGATTTTATTTGCAGCTCGCCGCCGCGAGTGACTGTCACTATGTCTTGGTCATTGACATAGACGACTTTTTTGGTATATTCTACGATAGGCGTTGCGTCGGAAGCCAAATAAAATTCGCCTTCCTCCCCGATGCCGACCACCAGTGGGCTTTGTTTGCGCGCTGCCACCATTTTGGCAGGTTCGTTTCTATCCATCACTACGATAGCGTAAGCTCCTACCACTTTGGTAAGTGCCACACGGACGGATTCTTCCAAAGAGAGTTTGTCTTTATCTTGGATTTCTTCTATAAAATGTACCAGTACTTCGGTATCTGTTTCGCTGGTAAAGGTGTGACCTAATTTTTGCAAAGCAGACTTCAGGACGGCGTAATTTTCGATGATGCCGTTGTGTACTATCACCAAACGCCCGTTGCCGGAGGCGTGAGGGTGAGCGTTGATATCGTCGGGTTTTCCGTGTGTCGCCCAGCGAGTGTGACCCATGCCCATCGTGCCAGAAGTATCTTTGTGTTCTACAAAATTAATGAGTTCGCTGACTTTTCCTTTTCGTTTATAGACGTTGAGTTGGTCGTTGAGAAGAGCGACTCCGGCACTGTCGTAGCCTCTGTACTCCAATCTTTGCAAGCCCTTAATGATTATCGGATAGGCTTGTTTTTTTCCAATATAGGCTACTATTCCACACATATAGGTATAGATTTTTTTTATTTTTGACTAAAAATATCACAACTCGGTGTAAGTGAGATTCAATTTCATCGGATACATTGGGTGTTTGGGTCCGCAGATGACAGTGTGTTTGGCGATTTCTGACTTGGCGTAAGCGGTCAAAACAATCGAACCGGGTACGGCTCCGCGCATCATTCTTTGCGCGTGTTCCGAAAGATTCATTTTATATTTTTTCACCGTCACTCCGCCGCCCATATCTATGGTACGCACAGCACCCAAGCCCAAGCCGCCGAGCTGCACATCGCGAGTGACGTTCAAAATTCCTGTGCCGTCTCTGTCGTAAGCGGTAATCAAGATGTCTATTGGCGTATAAAGCAGTTGATTGTCGCCAGGTTTGTAGATGACCGAAAGCTCCAATTCGGCTTTATTTACTATAATGTTGCTACCAAAATTTTTGATATTGGGCAATGACACTTTGACATTCGGTCCGCCCATTCCTTGCAGATACAAAAACTGGTCGCCCGCACTTTTGTTATCGAAAGAGGCAGCTACTTCGTCGCTAAAAGTGTGTTGAAGATTAACGAATCGGGTCGCTGACAAGCCAGAAATTTGTGGCA
>JAYUHK010000065.1:0-7797 GCA_043767025.1 Saprospiraceae bacterium
TATAAGTTTTTAGTTTTTAATTTTGAGTCGTCATAAACTATTGAAAATCAATGAATTATGTCGAATATTAAATGTCATCTATTTAAGTGTAAGAACTTAGTTTATTTTAGACGCGTTCCTAAATGACTTCGTTAGTCTGATTTTTAAAAAAATATGAAAAAAATACCACTCTATTTATCGCTGTTGTTGATTTTACTTTCAGCAACAGAATCCTTTGCGCAGCAAAAATTGGACAAGTTTTCGGAGCAAACCGAAGAAATGCTCAAACAATTAGAGCCGTTTATGACTTCCTCCAAGCGAGAAATTATGGACGAAGCGTATCGAAATTTTGCCAAACAAGCCCGAAACAACGCTTTCACACCCGAAGAAATCAGCGTCGTCGTCCAAACGATGAACGGAATGTTGGCGCAAAAAATGACTGCTTCGCCTTATTTTTTGGATTATTTGCGATGTTTGGGTGCCGCCAAAAAAGAAGAAAAAAAAGCAGGCGAGCATTTCAAAGAATTTCATAAAGTGCTTGCGGGCTTGCTCGCAGACATCGAAAAAGGGCAGCTCAATCCCTATGCCAATTTCTTGACTTTTGCCTTTAATTTTTACGAAAAAAATACCATTTATACAGACGGCACTTTCTCGTGGATAGCCAACGGCGACCCATATATTTTTGAATACAAAGAAAAAAAACCGCAGGTTTCGTTTGAAAAATTAGTCCTTATTTGCGCCCGCAAGCAGGATTCTATCGCAATATTGAATACGAAAGGAATTTTTTTTCCACTCGAATTTTTGTGGAAAGGCAACGGCGGAAAGGTGAATTGGACCAAATTCGGACTCGAACAAAACGTTTATGCCGCCTTTACCGACTACTCGATAGACGTAAAAAAAGTCATTTACAATGTTCCGAAAGTAAAACTGCATTATTCGCAGCTTTTTCCAGACGGCGATATAGAAGGCAGCTTTGAAGACAAATTAATTTTTGAAAACAAGGCGGTCGAAGGCTCGTATCCACGTTTTGAGTCTTTTGATAAAGTGCTGACTATCAATAATTTAGGTGCTGGTGTTCGGTATCGAGGCGGCTTCCGACTGCAAGGAACTTCGGTCTATGGACTTGGCTCGAAAGATGAAAAAGCATACATCGGAATTTTTGATGAACAAAAAAAACAACTTTATCGCGGCGAGGCGGAGCTTTTTGTCATCAGAAAAGGCGAAAAAATCGTCGGTGAGCAAGTCAAATCTACGCTCTATTTTGCGGCGGATTCTATCTACCACCCGTCCGTAAATTTTCGGTACGAAATCGCTAAAAAAGAACTTTTTTTGGAGCGAGGCGTTCGTGGCAGCGACCGCAATCCGTTCAATGACTCTTACCACAAAGTGAATATTAATTCCGACAAAATCGACTGGTTTATAGCGGCGGACTCAATGGTCATCAACCAAAAAAATCTAAATTTTGGCGGTGCTGGAAACACGCGCGTGAATTTTGAATCTTTCAAGTTTTATGAAGAAAGCGACTATCGCCGAATACAGGGAATTTCGAGCAACAATCCGCTCGCCGTCATGCGTCAAGTGGCGTTGGCGGAAGGCAAAAATACGCTTGATGCGAATGTGTTGGCAAAAGAAATTAACTCCAATTTAGATGTCACAATGGCACAAAGTTTGTACTTTGACTTGGTGGCGAAAGGATTTATCAATTACGACAGCGAAAAACAAACTGTGACGCTCCGCGACAAGGTTTTCCATTATGCAGAAGCCAACCAGAAAAAAGTCGATTTTGATATTCTCAATATTTTGTCCGATTTTGAGAAAACCAACGCAGTCTTTTTCTTAAAAGATAAAAATATAGAAATAAAAGGCGTGAAAGGGATTGAGTTCAGTCCGACTCAAAAAGTAGCGGCGAAACCTTTTTTAAGCACGATTCGTCTTCAAAACAATCGAAATATTAATTTCGATGGGAAATTTTTTGCTGGCTTTGGCACTTTTCAAGGCAAGGATTTTGGGTTTGATTACGATAGGTTTCAGGTGAAAATGGACTCTGTTCGCTATTTTGATTTGTTTATTCCCACCGGCGCAAAGGACAAAGCTGGGCAACCCGTCGCCCTTTCAATGGCTTCTCGAATCGAGCATTTGAGCGGCATTTTATTGATTGACGGACCCAACAATAAGTCTGGAAAGGAAGATATTGCTATGTTCCCGTCCCTACAGACCAAAACTTCGAGCTATATTTTTTATGACCGCAAAGAAACCCAAGATGCAGCTTACAGGCGAGATTCTTTCTTTTTCAAACTCGACAAATTCAGCCTCAACAGTTTGGACAAATTTGTGGCAGCAGATGTGGCGTTCAAAGGAAGTATGATTTCGGCAGATATTTTTCCCGAATTTAAAGAAACTGTGACTGTCCAAAAAGACCAATCGCTGGGATTTACGACTCAAACGCCAGCCGACGGATATGGAAATTATCGCAACAAAGGAAACTACAAAGGCAGCGTTTCTTTGAGCAACAGCGGGTTTTTGGGCAATGGTATTTTGAGTTATTTGGGCGCAGCCGTTCAGTCGGACACCATTTTATTTCGTCCCAAGCAACTTACTTGCAACTCTCGCAAATTTAATTTGGCAGAAAGTCGCGACGCAAAATTAGAAGTGCCACAAGCACTCGGTTTGGACGTAAATGTGAATTGGTTGCCGTATCGAGATAGTATGTATGTGACGACCCGTGAGAAGCCTTTCGCGCTTTTTCCGAAGGAAGAACACACGCTCAAAGGCGTTGCTATCTTGACTCCGGGCGGTCTGAAAGGCGACGGGATTTTTGATTGGAGCAAGGGAAATGTTACTTCCAGATTAATGGCTTTTGGCGCGTTTTCGACTTCGGCGGATACGATGGATTTGAAAATTCGCTCCATCAACAAAGACGAATTGGCGTTTGATACCAAAAATATCAAAGGAAAAATTGATTTCGACGAGCAGTTCGGACGTTTCAAAGCCAACTCTAATGAGATTTCGACCACCATGCCTTACAACAAATACCAAACTTCGATGAACGAATTTGATTGGGATTTGAAAAATGAAACCATTAAGTTCAAAAATATAGGCGACAAGCTGGCGACTTTTCGCTCCATTGCGCCTGACCAAGATTCGCTCACTTTTCAGGGACAAACAGCTTTTTATGACCTAAAAAACAACGAGTTGAAAATAGGCGGTATTCCATTCATCAAGTCTGCCGATGCTGTGATTTATCCCGAAAACGGCGATGTTTTGGTGCGTTCTGGCGGCGCAATGGACAGCCTTACGAATACAAAAATCGTCTGCGACACCCTCAATAAATACCACGTTATCAACCGCTCGACGGTGTATATAAAAGGTAAAAAACTTTATACTGCGAAAGGATTTTATGAATACAATGTGGGCGACAAAAAACAGGAAATTTTATTTTCGGACATCGTCGGCGCACGAGTCGGAAAAGGAAAAATGAGCGAAAGATTGGCAATGACACGAGCGACAGGCGAAATAAAGCCCGAAGACAGTTTTTATATCGACAAAAAAACCAATTATTACGGCAAAATAAGTATGCAAGCCGAGAATAAAAACTTGAAATTGGAAGGTTTTGCGCGCCTCCAATCCGAAACTTTGCCCAATCGTCGATGGTTTTCTATCAACAGCGGCGGCGATAAAAACGACTTGCTTATCAAATATGATGTGCCGAAAGATTTTGACGGCAACAACATTCGGACGGGTTTGTATGCGAGTAAGGAAACTGGAAAAGCGTATCCGTCTGTGATGCAGCCTTTGTTTTTTACGACCGACCGGACGCTGATAGACGTGCGCGGTATTTTTAAATACAACAAACTCAAAGATGAATTTATTTTTGGAGATTCCGCCAAAATTGTGAGCGGAGAAAAACGCGGAAATAAATTAGTTTTTTCAAATAAAGACGGAAATGTGGCGGTAGAGGGAACCTTTAAAATAGGAAGCGGACTGAAATATATTTCAGTAAAAGCGGCTGGAAAAGCTCAAACGGTCGTCCAAGAAGTCCAAACCGACTCGGCGGGCGTGCCGCAAATGCCTGATTTTAAGGTAAAAGCTGAACTTATGGCAGGTATTGAGGCGTTTTTGCCCGACAAACTTTTGGATATTATCATCAACGATATTCAGTCTTCGGCGGGCGAAACGCCTTATGTAGATTACATAAAAGACGGTGATTTTTACGAAAAAAGTTTGGCGGAGTTTATTCCAGACAACAAAGAATTGCTGGAAGAAGTGGTAAAAATGCGCGAAAAAACGCTTGATTTGTCCAAAAAACACAATCCTTACGCGTTCTTTTTCTCCAATTTGTCTATGAAATGGAATCCTGATTATCAATCTTTAATTACGACGAAGGATAAATTGGGACTTTCGAGCATCAAGGGCGTGCCGCTCAATAAGATGATTAGTGCTTTTGTGGAGTTTCGGATGCCGTCCAGTGAGGACGACCGCGTGTATATTTACCTCAAATCGCCGAGTGAAAATTACTATTATTTTGGCTATCAGCAGGGCGTGATGAGCGCATTTTCGTCCGACCCAAAGTTTATGGAGGCATTGGATAAGTTGAAGAAAAAAGACAAGCAGAAAAAAATGAAAGACGGCGAACTTTACGAAATAGAGGCAGCAGCAGAAGGCACGCCCGAAATGTTCGTGCGCAGGATTCAAGCGGGAAGGAATTAGAAAATAATTTTTTTAATTGTCAGAGCTTCCCGAAAAGCTAAAACTCCGAATAAAATCTTTGGGCGTAGTGCCAGTCAATTCCTGAAAAACTTTGAAAAAAGTAGATTTATTTTTGAAGCCGCAAGATTGCGCGACCGCATAAATGGTAAGTCTGTCGTATTTTTTTTCGCGCAATTTTTCTTTCACCAAATTAATTCTAAAATGGTTGAGGTAGCGCGATTTATTTTCGCAGGTATATTTATTGATGATTTGAGAAAGATGTTTGCTTCCGATGTGTAGTTTTTTTGCCAAAGCCGACAGCGTCAAATCTGGATTTAGGTACAACATTTCGGTATGCAATAGGCGAGAAGCGTTTGCCATCGCGCTTATGTCTTTCAAAAATTCTAACGAATCGTCACTTTGAGCGGTACAAATTTTGAGTTGCGCCAGCGTATCTAAAATTTTGTTCTTCAGTTCGTCTATTCCGTCTATTTCGAAGGCTAAATAATGCTCGACTTCCTGCAACTCGTTCAGGATTGGGTGTATGAGAAGATTACATTCGTAGGAGTCCTTGTTTTTGCGGTAATTCAGAATGGAGGAGCGCACTACCTCGTGTCTTTTTATGGCATCGTTGATGTGAAGGACGGCAATGCGGTCAGTCGCTACGCCCTGCAAGATAGCTGGTGTTTTGCCAACGATTTCGTCTAACGAGTAACCACTCATTTTAGAAAATTCTTTATTGATGTGCTGAATTTTCTTTTGCGTATCCGTAAGAATCAGCGCAATAGGTGTGGACGTACTATGATTTTCTACCATGCGACAAAAATTATTTTGAGGAATAAATATATTCCGTTAATAAAGTTACTACTATTTTGGCTTCCCACCAACTATCATACCTAAAAAAAAGTTAAAATACCTGTTTTTATACCAATTTTTTGGTAAAAAGAGAACTTTTATTTATTCTTTCAAAGCCATTCGATAAGCGGCTTCATAAAAACGCACCAAGTTTTTCCAATCAAATTCATCGGCTGTACTTTCCGATTGGTTGCGCTGTTGGATTCGCTCGCGGAGTGATTGTTGGACAAAAGCGTACATTTGATCAGCAAGTTCGTTGGCGGCTTCGTCAAAACTTCGGTTGAGTCGGCGCACGACATACATTCCTTTTTGCTGATAATTGGCAATATTTTTCATCACATAGTCGCCGAATCCCGCCAAATCGCTCGTGACCGACGGCACGCCGCTCGCTAAACATTCCAACGGCGTATAGCCCCAAGGCTCATAGTAACTCGGAAAAACGCCCAAATTGCAACCGCGCACAAACTGCCCGTAATCCATACCAAACAGAGGACTGGCGGAGGAAATAAAATCGGGGTGATACACTATTTTTACTCTGTCGTCGGGTGCGTTATAAAGTTCATTTTCGCGGACATAGTCCAAGATTTCGTCGTCCGCATCATTTTCTAATAGGTGGGTCACCACAATCGGCAGCTTTTGGGTTTTCCAAGAAGTTACATTTCTGCGCAAACGAAGTTTCCAATATTCATCTACCAGTTCGTTCATCGGCGGCAGCTTGGCATTTGTGCCAGCCGTGACTTCCATAAAAAGCCGCTCTCCGAGTTGGCGTTGGATAGACGAGCAGGTTTGTCGGATTTCTTCGAGCAAAGCGCGCGACTGCAAAACGACTGGATTGATGCTGTGAAATGGCTTTTTGGTGACAAAAAAAGTAACTACCGTTTTCTGCACGTTGTAGCGTTTCATCATTTTATTCAGGCGGTTGAGAGCTTCGAGCGTAATGTCAAAACCTTTGTTGCGGTATTCGTAACGACCAGAAGTAAAAAAATAAACGGTGTTTTCTAAGTCGAATTTGTAGGCGTGGAAAAAGTGTCCAATCACAAACTGATTGATTTTTTCCTTAAATTCTTTGTGAAGATTTTGAAACTCGTGAAGTGCTACGAAACGATTGATATTCAAGCCATTTGGCGTAATAATATCGGGTTTTCTTCCCAAAAAATATTCACATTCTTTTCCAGTAATATCGCTAACGGTCGTAAAAACATCGCAGCTCAACGCCGAAACTCGCTCTACCAAAGCCACCGATTCGATGCCGAAAAAATGCGCCTCTCGCAACCAATCATAATAAGGTAGTTTTTGGTAAAAATCAGGGTCGTTGCCCGCCAAATATCTGCCCAACTGAGTTGCGTGGGTCGTAAAAACGGTTTTCACATTCGCCAATTCGAGCCTTTTGATTTCCATAATCGGCATACTCGCCATCCACTCATGGAACTGTCCGATAATTGGTTGGTTGGTACTTTCGCCGTCGGCAAGATTTTTAAAAAATTCGGTCGTCAGGGACGCAAAAGCAAGCACTGAATTGACTAAAGTGTTGGATTCAGAAACCGAAATTTGGTGATTTTTCAACAATTCGTTCCGCAGTGCGCGCATTCGGAGCTCAGAAAGTTCGGTCGGAAAAAGTATCACTTTGGGTCTTCCCGTCACCAACCAATGACCGTAATGCACTTCAAAACCAGCCTTTCGCATCTTCAAGACAGCTTTCCCAAACGGATTGTTGTAGTCTTCGGAGGGTTCAAACTCGACGTTGGCGTGCTGACTAAAGTATGGTCCGATGAGGGCAAAACGCTCGCCCCAAGCCTGAACGATACTGGGAACTTTGCTCCGTATGACCGTATAAATACCGCCTACTTGGTTGCAAACTTCCCAAGCGGATTCGATGAGCAACGGCGATGAATTGTTGATAACCATAGATAAAATAATTTTAGAAACGCGATATTGAACTTTTTAGGAATGAACAAAAATAAGTAATTTAATTTAAGTTCCCGCACTTAAATAGCTGACATTTAATATTCGACATAATTCGTTGATTTTCAATAATTTATGATGACTCAAAATTAAAAATTAAAAACTACCTAAATACTTGTGCATAATTACTTTCGTTTAAAAATCCCAAAGGGATTAAATGTTTATAAAAGACAAATACCCTATATCTGCGACCCCTTCGGGGTCGGACGCGATGTACCATATATTTTTCTATAAATGTTTGATGCCTTTGGCATCAGGTTGTAATTTTCAATAATTTATGATGACTCAAAATTAAAAACTAAAAACTTATTACTA
>JAYUHK010000066.1:0-10955 GCA_043767025.1 Saprospiraceae bacterium
AGTTTTTAGTTTTTAATTTTGAGTCGTCATAAACTGTTGAAAATCAACGAATTATGTCGAATATTAAATGTCATCTATTTAGGTGTAAGTAATTAAAAAAATGAAAGCAATCACTTTTTTCATTCTACTTTCCGAGTTGGGTTAATTTTTTTAAGCTCATATTTCGCTTGGAATGAAAAAATACAATCAACAATGTTGTAAAATTTGACAATAAAAATTTAAAATTTCGTCAAAAAATATTTTTAACTTTGAGGGACTAAATCAACCATTATGAAACTTCTAATTCCTATTTTTATCGCCCTTACATTGCCATTTTTGGGTTACTCACAAAATGGAATTTCAACCGTCGCGGGAGCCAGAGGCGCGGGAATGGCGAATGCCTCCGTCGCATTTACGGACATTCACAGCATTTTTAGCAACCAAGCTGGATTGGCATACTTAACGCAATTCGCAGCAGTCGCTACGGGAGAGCAAAGATTTTTGACCAACATAAAATCTCTGGGAGCTGGAGTAGCACTTCCAACAAATTCGGGAACGCTTGGACTTACAGTACAATATTTTGGAAATACTGGATATTCTGAAAAAAAAGTTGGACTGGCGTACGGGCGAAAACTCACAGAATCTTTGAGTCTCGGCGCGCAAATAGATTACCTGCAAACGACCATTCCCGAATATGCTAATAATAATGCTTTTTCTTTCGAGTTGGGACTTCACTCGTCCGTGACCTCCAATTTTCGAGTGGCGGCTCATGTGTCGCACCCAATTCGGGTAAAAATTTCTGAAACTGAAAGCCTGCCGACTTTGTTGAAAGTGGGTTGCGTTTATTTGCCGAGCAAAAATATAACATTGAATGCAGAAATAGAAAAAGATATAGATAGAAAATTGGCTCTAAAAACTGGTTTTGAGTACGGATTTTCGGAGTTGCTTTTCGTCCGCGCTGGTGTTCGTACCGAACCTGTGCAGTTGAGTTTTGGGGTGGGAGTCAAGATGAAAGGCGGTCTGACGGCGGATTTTGCGGCTTCTTATCACCCTATTTTGGGGGTTACTCCGTCGGTCGGCGTCGTATATTCAAAAATCAACAATTAGCATATTACGATGAATATTCTTATTTGCTCCGCTACGATTTTTGAAGTAGCACCGTTCAGAAAATATTTGGAAAATAATTTTCAAAATATTGACAATCAGTTATTTACAAATAATAAATTAAACATATATCTCAAAATTACAGGGATAGGCATGACACTAACGGCGTATAATTTGGGCAAGTTTTTGTCAAAATATAAAATAGATGTTGCAATTAATGTTGGTATTGCTGGTGCGATTGACCAAATTTTTAAGATTGGTGACATAGTAAATGTAGTATCCGAAGTGTTTGGAGATGTGGGCGTAGAAAATTCCGACGGCAGTTTCTCAAGTATGCACGAGTTGGATTTGATACCAAAAAATGAATTTCCTTTCCGCAACGGAAAATTAGAAAACCCCGATAAGGACTTTTCTTCGTTCTTACCAAAAGCTAAAGGATTGACTATCAACAAAGTACATGGACAAAGTTCGTCCATCGCTGCTTTGCGGCACCGAACAGATGCGCAGATAGAAACGATGGAGGGCGCAGCATTTTTTTATGTGTGTATGGTTGAAAAAATTTCTTTTTTGCAAATACGAGCCATTTCAAATTTTGTAGAACCCCGCAATCGTGACAATTGGAATATTCCGTTGGCTATCACGAATCTGAACGAAGTTTTGACGGAGCTTATCGAAACTTTTGGTACTTAATCGCGGCATTGCAGCCGTTCAAAACGAGCCAGCGCAATGACGGTAGAATAACTTTTTAGCCCTTCTTTTATGCCCTGACTTTTCAAAAAAGTATCATAAGTAAAGTCCCGAACTTCGGGAAACCAATCTTTATAACCTATCATTTTAGCATTGATTTCGTCTAAATCTGCAATAATTTCAGGTGGTAATTTTTTTCTAAAAGCGCGATATTTTTCGGGTTCGTAAGACTTGTATTGAGCCGCTACTTCTCTGTAATAATTTAGGGCTGCCGAATACTTAATATATTGATTATCAGAGTTTTGGGTAGCAGCATAGGCTATAAAATTGCAATCGCCTTCATTCGTAAAACCCAAGCCATGCGCAATTTCGTGCGCCAAAGTGTAGGGAATTTGAAGCGGGTGCAAACCACCGTCAATGTTACATTCGCCCGTGAAGGGAAAATAAATTCCGCTGGTACTAAAATGTAAGAGTATGCCTTTGGGCGACAAAATACGAACGGGTGGATTTCCGCCGTCGTACAAGCCCCAAGTCGTCATTTTTTGCGTCACGTCGCGCTTGATTAATTCTACATAATTATCTGGTATTGTGATATTGTTGAGCATAAACAATTTTATATTTACGACTTCATTTTTTGCAAAATCAAGTTCATCGGAGAGTTCCGATATGTTCAATGGCATATTTTCTAACCCAATATTTTGGGCGAGCGGAAGCCTCAAATAATTAAAACCCCAAAGAATTAGAAAGAAAAATAACAATCCAGCAATCAAATTTAGGAGAGATAAACTGGCTTGTAAAATGCTATTTTTTGAGAAGGTAAATTCTCTTATTTTTCTAATAAATTTGAAATAAACTAAAAAAATAATTAATACGCAAGCTACTGAAAATGAGGTTATTGAGCCTAATTTGTCAAAAAAATACCTTATCCAAATGAAAATACCACGAGAATAATACTCTTCTACCACATTTGGATAATTTTTTAGTATTTGTCTGATAATCAACGTATTAACACACAATATAATCCAAAACCATTTTTTCATTCTACCAGAAGTTT
The DNA here is from genome assembly GCA_043767025.1 of Saprospiraceae bacterium. GTDB lineage: Bacteria > Bacteroidota > Bacteroidia > Chitinophagales > Saprospiraceae > JAYUHK01. The sequence continues at coordinate 2,825 of JAYUHK010000066.1, forward strand.
TTTGCTTAATATTGTGTTTTCCTTCGTAACAAAAATTTCATATTTACCTTTCTGAATAAAATAATTACCTGTTTTTGATTTTAATAAATTTATATTTTTTTCTTTTTCCGTGCTGGACGAAGACAAATAATTCTCATATTTTTTTAATTGATCTGGCGAAATAGTTAGATTGTATTCTACGTAATTTATTCCTTTTGTGACATTTTTTTGTTGCGTTTGTAAAAGCAAGCCATTTTCTGTTTTAATTTTTAGTTCGACGACACCTTTTTCTTTACAAAAAATTGGAAATTTTGCGATAGGGTCTTTCGCATTTTCCCAAAAGTAGTCACTGTTTCCCCAGCTTTCGTCAAAGCTAACAGGTTGAATATCAAATATATACAATTTAGAATTTAAAATTTCAGGGTTCAGCTTTTGTATTTCGGCGACGCTCGCAACATAAACAGAACGCCCGTGAGTACCTACTATAAGGTCGTTGGCTTTCCGATGAATTACCAAATCATGCACAGCAACCGCAGGTAAATTGTTGTTCATAGCCATAAAATTTTCTCCTTTATCGACCGAAATATACAAACCGTGGTCAGTTCCGACATACAAAATATCGGGATTTTTTGGGTCTTCTTTTACCACATTGATTGGTTCAATCGGTAAATTTGTACCAATCGCCTTCCAAGTTTCCCCAAAATTATCGGAAGAATACAGATATGGTTTAAAATTATCGTTTCGATAAGCGTTCAAAGCGCAATAAACTCGACCCAATTCGTGCGTACTCGCCTGAATACGAGTTGCCCAAAGATTTTTTGGCAGATTATTTTGGATAAAATTCCAATTATTTCCGCCATCTTTTGTGACCGCCAAATTTCCGTCGTCTGTACCAACATATATGAGTCCGAATTTTTTTTCAGATTCTGATATAGTTGTGACAGTGCCAAAAGGAATATTTCCTTTTTTCCCACCGGTGGTTAAGTCTTCCGAAATTGCTTCCCAGTCATCTCCTTGATTAAAACTTCTAAAAAGTTTATTCGTTCCAAAATATAAAATATTTGAGTTGTGTGACGACAATAAAATAGGTGTTTGCCAGTTAAAACGAAGCGGTCGCTCACCCAAGTTGTGCTTGGGCATGATATTTTTTCGTGTTCCGTCTTTCAGATTTATTCTCGAATAATAACCAAATTGAGAACCTGTATAAATTATTTGGTTATCTTTTGGGTCTATCTGTACTTGCATTCCGTCACCACCAGAAATAAACTGGTATGGATATTTTCCGATAGATTGCCAGCCCAACGACGGCGAATAACTGCTCGGACCTTTCCAAACTCCGTTGTCTTGAAGTCCTCCGTAAATGTTGTAAGGTTCAGCATTATCGACGTTCACGGCGTAAAATTGAGCGGTTGGAGGCGAGTTGCAGCGCAACCAACTTTCTCCTTCGTCGTAGCTGATATTGATGCCGCCGTCACTGCCATTGATAAGATGTTTTTCATTTTTAGGGTTTATCCACAGTGCATGGTGGTCGCCGTGTATATTCTCGGAATTAGTGTTGATAAAAGTTTTTCCGCCGTCTGAACTTTTCAAAAGAGGAACGGCAGAAATATATATTTTTTTAGGATTTTGTGACGAAATTCTAATTTGTGCAAAATAGTAACCGTAAGAGTAGTAAGTATCATCTAAAAATTGCTCGTTACATTTTTTCCAAGAAGCTCCGTCGTCCAAGCTACGCCAAATTTCTGCCCCAATAACCTCTGTATCAAATAATTGAGCGTTGGCATCTTCGAGATAATCTGCTAATGCGGAAGGCTTTATTTTATCCAATTTGACTAAATTAAAAATGGTATCAGCAGTATATTTTTTAGGAAAATTATTAATTTTTAAAAAACTAATAATTTTGTTTTTTTCTAATTTTAAAAAATCTTCTTTTGTAATTTTACGAAATTCATTTTTATCTAAATTATCAATTTTCTTTTCTTTTATATTTTTTGGTCTGTGATTTTGATTATCAAGTGCAGCATAAATTACAGGTTTTCCGTCTATTACGACTCCTTGCAGCCCAATTCTACCCGTTCCGTCGCCTGTTGGAAATCCGCTTTGGGAGGTAGTCACCAAAGCCCAATTTTCGCCACCGTCTGTACTTTTCCAAATACCTGATTCCGTACCTGCTCCCGAAAAATTCCATGCGGAACGTTCTCGTTGCCATGAAGAAGCATACAAAATATTGCTATTGAGCGGGTCAATTATTAAATCTATTGCTCCACAAGAGTCACTTACAAATAAAGTTTTTTTCCAATTTTTTCCACCATCACTTGTTTTGTATATCCCACGTTCAGAATTGCGCGAGTATAAATGACCCAATGCAGCTATCCAAAGCGTATTTGTATCGCTTGGGTGCAAGATAATTCTTCCAATGTGCTGAGTTTCTTCCAATCCTTTGTGTTGCCAGTTTTTTCCTCCGTCAGAACTTTTATACACTCCCACACCCGAATAAGAGGAGCGACTCGAATTATTTTCGCCCGTGCCAATCCAAATTATATTCTGTTTCCAATTCACAGCAATATCGCCAATAGTCATCGCCAATTCATGGTCGAACAGCGGCTCAAAAGTAGTTCCGTTGTTTTCAGTTTTCCACAATCCACCCGAAGCGTAAGCTACTAAAAAATGAGTTGGGTCAGTTTCATCTACGTCCAAATCTACTACTCGTCCGCCCATGATAGTCGGTCCGACAGAACGAAAAGGTACATTATTGACCACCGAATTATTTTGAAGTTTCTGCCGCTGCCCCAACCCGTCTATTCTTTGTGACGCAGACGTAGGATTTATTCTTTCATTGGTCTGGGCATTTATTTTTAATGTATTTATTAAAATAAATACCAAAATTGTGACAAAATATTTCATCTTTTGAGTAAATTTTATTGTTTATTGGTAAAGATATTAAAATTTTGTGTTAATATTGTGCGGAAAGACGTAATAAAATCCACTGCAATAGAATCAATTTTTAACAAAAAATCGTCTAAAATGCTTACAACCAGTACGCAACTCCGTGTAAGATACGGCGAAACTGACCCTATGGGCTACCTATATTATGGCAATTACGCGCAGTTTTTCGAGGTAGGGCGAGTAGAAATGATACGAAGTTTGGGCTTGAGTTACAAGGAAATGGAGGACGAATACGGTATTTTGATGCCCGTTATGAGTTTGCATATACGGTACATTCGCCCCGCGCTTTACGATGATTTGCTGACTATCGAAACGACTTTGCGCCAACTTCCCAACGATACAATTACTTTTTTTGTCGAAATTTTTAACGAAAAACGCAAACTAATATGTGGAGGAGAAGTAAAACTCTGTTTTATAGACCAAACCAGTAAGAAACGACTTTTAGCACCTAAATACTTGATAGATAGACTTTTAATTCATTTTTGTAATCCTTAACTTTTTTATGCTTACTGCAATTTCTCCGATAGATGGAAGATACGCCGATAAGACTTCGGATTTTTCGGAATATTTTTCCGAATATGCACTAATAAAATATCGAATTTTTGTCGAAGTAGAATATTTTATTGCGTTAATAAATTTTAAAATTCCACAACTTTGCGACATACCTAAAAATGCAATTTTTGAAATTAGGGGTATTTATCATCAGTTCAATCTGGCAGATGCAGAAGCTATAAAACGGATTGAAAAAACTACCAACCACGATGTAAAAGCGGTAGAGTATTTTTTGAAAGAAAAATTTGAGTCGCTCGGACTCGGCAAGTGGAAAGAGTTGATACATTTTGGTCTTACTTCGCAGGATATAAACAATACCGCAATTCCGTACAGCCTCCGATTGGCTTTGGAGCGAGTTTATTATCCTCAAATTGTGACATTAATCAATGAGATAGAAAAAATGTCACAAAGTTGGAAAAATATTCCATTTTTAGCTCGCACTCATGGGCAACCCGCATCGCCGACAATGCTCGGCAAAGAGTTTTTAGTTTTTGTAGAGCGACTGAAAAAGCAACTTTTTACATTACAAAACATTTCAATCGAAGCTAAGTTCGGTGGTGCTACTGGTAATTTTAATGCACACCATATTACGTATCCAAATTTTGATTGGAAAATTTTTTCTGACGATTTTGTGACAACTGTTTTGGGGCTGACAAGACAACAAACAACTACCCAAATCGAACATTATGACAATCTTGCAGCACTTTTTGACGCAGTAAAAAGAATCAATATTATTCTTATTGATTTTTGTCGCGATGTCTGGACTTATGTTATGTTAGATTGTTTCAAGCAAAAAACCGTTGCTGGAGAAATAGGCTCGTCCGCAATGCCGCACAAAGTAAATCCGATTGATTTTGAAAATGCAGAAGGAAATCTGGGCATAGGAAATGCAATTTTTTCGCATTTTAGTGACAAACTACCCATCTCAAGATTGCAGCGAGATTTGACAGATAGTACCGTTTTGAGAAATTTAGGCGTACCATTTTCCCATACTCTTATTGCCCTCAAATCAATCATAAAAGGTTTGTCCAAATTAGAGTTAAATATGGATAAAATAAATATGGATTTAGCTAATAATCAAATGGTTATAGCTGAAGCTATCCAGTCAATACTGCGAAGAGAAGGCATCGAAAATCCATACGAAATGCTCAAAGAATTGACTCGTGGAAAAGTAAAAGTAGCGCGCGAAGACATTATTAATTTTATAAATAATTTACAAATTAGTGACAGCTTAAAACAAGAACTTATACGAATAGAACCACACAATTACGTTGGTATATAATTGATTATTTTAGTTCTCAAGACCCAAAATAAATTTTTCCAACTCGCTTTCGTCTGGATTTCCGTTGTAAACTTTAACTATTTTTCCCTCTTTATCCAACACTACATAATGGGGAAGGCTGTTGATATGAAAAGAAAAACAAAGTTGCTTTACCGAATCTGGAAATAATTGCAGCCCGTCCAATGGATGATTTTTGAGGTACTTTTCCCAAGTTTCTTTTTTGTCGTCAACAGAAAAATATAAAAATGTGACATTATTTAATTTTAGTTTATTGGCTAAATGTTGGGTGGATTTCATAGATATTAAGCACGGCTCGCACCAAGTAGCCCAAAAATCAATACAAACTACCTTTCCTGCAAAGTCCGTATTGGTGTAAAGTTTGCCCAAGTTATCGCGCACCAAGAAGCTGGGAGCTTGCTCTCCGTCCAAACTTCGTTTGCTACTTTGGTACAGTTCGAGCATCCAATTTTTGTATTTGGGATAGGTACAGGTTTCTAAAAACTTAATCATTTTAGGTGCTACCATGTCACAACCATCTCTTTTAAATTCAAAAGTCAAAGCCTTTGCATTCATAAATGCTTGCGCTTCTCCCGTCAAAATAGAACTTGCGAAAGTAGATTCATTTTCAACTTTTTGTTTAGAAATTTGGTTGGAGTAATCCAAATATTGTTGCAGAAAAAATGAGTAATACTGATTAGGCAGAACGTTGGCGGCACTAATATTTATTTCGTTGAGGAAGTCATAATAAGACTCTGGCAACTGCATCGGCGATTCCATCTCATGAAAAAGCGGATATTCGTAGGGATAGTTGAGGAGATAAAATCCAAACCAATAAATAATATCTGCGGCTGAATAATATTTGAAATTGTTTGAAAATTGTTTATTTGCGGGATATTCTTGCAAGTATTTTTGTTTTATGCGCAAAAGATTGCGCATATAGGTCTTGTAATTTTGGAAATTATAGGTTTTTATTTTTTCTTTCATTTCTACATCTGTGACATCAAATTTTCGCTTGAAGTCAAAAATGTAATTGTTATTAATACTGCCTTTTCCTTCTGCGCGGATAGACGAAAATATGTCACGACCGTCGAATTTTAGGTTAATTTCATCTCCCGGCTCAATAAAAAGTTCAATTTTCTTATCGCCGTACCTAATTTCGCCAATCGTGGGACAATTAATATCAAAAGAACTTTCGATTCCGTTGTTGGTATTAGGAACTAATTTACAGACAGTTTCGCTGTAGAGAGTTGGGTCTTTGAACAAAATTAGCTGTAATCCGAGCCGAGTATCACTTGATATTTCTATCGAAATTTTTGTCTTTTTTAGGTTTTCTGTGACAATCGCCCACTCTAACTCTGGAAAACTTTTATTGAGTAGAGTAAATATTTTCGCCGATGGTTTGCTATTCGTTACGGTTTGTTTGTTGCTGTATTTATCAAAAATATTAGTGACGGGTGGAGCTACATTTTTATTGGAATTTTGAACAACAGAGGTATTTGACTTTCCGGTTTGTAATTTTATATTTGCTTGATTGTCAAGGGTATTTTTCCAATTTTCACAAGCTGTGTTGTACGCTTTTAAGACCGCCAAGTCGTATTTTTTGACTTGATTGGTAGCAAAAAATTCATCGACAATCACTTTCAAAGTAATCGGCGACTCCACGTAGGAGCGGCGAATTATGTCGGTCGCGGTCACAAAGTTTAAAATATTTTCCGAAAATACTCTATCAAAGTCGTTTAATTTAGAGATTTTTTCGGGCATAATCTGTTCTGTTTCGGTACGAATCGTATCGGTTTTTTCAAAAATATTGACTCCGCCTCCAAATATCCAGCCTTCGAGTCCGTTTTTGGTGCGCACTTTATAAAAAATATCCATATAATGTGTGCCGTCAATCGTGTACATTATTCGATTTTCGGTTTTTTGATTCAGATAATCCAAAACTTCATTTTTGAGAAACGTAGCTGTAATAGTTTCATCTTCGGGCTTGTTGCGCAGTGCCAAATTATCCATCCAACAAATAATTTTCATTGCAACTCGTTGATTTTCAACGATTAATTTTTCTTTTTGTTGAGCAGGACGTTTGACTTGGTTCAGATTGAATACAAAATCTGTCGCTTTTCCCCACGCCGTCCAGTTGTCCGCCGTCTGAATTTTATAGTAGCAGTCGGTCGTTTTTTGAAAATTTAGCTGCGCAGAGTCGGAAGCACTAATATTGCAGTATTTTTCTAAAAATGTGACAGGGATAGAATTGTATAAACTGCCAATACGCACCTTGCTTGGGGTCGGCTCATCATAAATCGGAATAGAGTCAGTGGCGACCGCAATCGGCGTGATTTGCTCTAAAAGTCTATCAACTTGCAGTCGGTCTTGCTTGAACCAAGCGACAAATAAGTCCAAATATTCGACAAAATTCTTATTTTTCAGGTAGTTTTTTTCATTAAAATTGAGGGTTTTCAAAAAGTCAAAATAGGCATCAGGCAACGAAATCGGCACGGCAGAACCGAGAGCGGTAGCGTGGTCAGCACGGTATTTTAAGAGATTTTTTGCCCACCAATAGTCAATATTTGAATACATGAAATAAAGAAAATCAGAAGAAAATTGTGCTTTGGATTTAGGGTCATAATTTTGAAAAAATGACCATCTTCGCAGACGAATTTCGTCCAAAAATGTCTTGAACTGAGCAGGTTTTTTTTGAGTCATGTCATACCTTAACGTGTTGGTACTCAAATATTTGAATGTATAATTGTAACTTTTCAAAAATCTGTTGTGTTCTGCGCCTTTGCCGCTAAAAGTGGCAGTTCCAGATGGGTCATTTCCGTCAAAATTTAGGTTAATATTGTCGTCGGGTTCTAAAAATAATTCGATTTCGTCACCCAAAAAATTTATAATAGCAGAAGTGGATTCTGAAATTTGAACATCAAAATTAAAGTGTAAAAAACCGTCGGCGTAGGTTTCTTTTATAGTCGGAGGATTGATGAAATCATTAAAAACTGTTAGCGTGATTTTTTCCGCTTTAGGATTTTGAACTTCGCCCGATATTTTTACCCATTTCAAATTATTGGGAGAATTATTTTGCGCAATGGAAAGCGATGTTTTGAAAAATATAGTCGAAGTTATTAAAACTATTTTTATAAAAAATATGAATAAACGTGACATAAACTAAAAATAAATAAACTAAATAACAACAAAAATACACATTTTGAGCGTGCCAACCTTCAAAATAGCACGAACTAAAACTAATTTTTATTTCTTTAATGTGTACTTTTTTATCAATTAAGTGTCAAACAACAAATATCGAATATCGAATAAGGAACGCCGAATATCGAATAATGAAATCAATGTGAAGATAACTTTTGCTGTTCCGTTCTTCTA
>JAYUHK010000067.1:0-9734 GCA_043767025.1 Saprospiraceae bacterium
CTTCGGTTTCGCGAAGTGCGGTTTGTGCCAAATCTATATCCGAAAAATCTCGTTTTCCACCCGGAAAACTAATTTGTCCACTGTGCGCGTCGCCCGCCGTCTGTACTCGTTCTATCAATATAAAATGTGTATTTTCTTCTTTTGGGAACAAAAGAATCATCACGCTGGCGACTTTCGCTGTTGCGGGTGCCACAGTAGCCAATGAGTACCGCGCAGCGTGCGCCATCTTGAATTGAGCGACTTCGCCGGGCAGGGGCAGACGTAATTTTTCTTTGAGCAAAGAAGTGAAATGCGTGTGCGGTATATTCACAAAAAATTATAATTTTGTGGTTTTTGTGACAAATTTAGAAAAAATAAACAGCTTATTTTTCTTCATTTCTTATTGGACAGTCCTAAATATTTCTCGATAGCCATCGGCATCGAGGGAACGTCGGGTTCAGGTGCTTGGATATTGATAGTCAGTCCCATATCTAAAACGGCTCTGGCGGCGGCAGTGCCAAACACTGCGATTCGCGTTTCATTTTGTTTGAAGTCAGGGAAATTGTCGAACAAAGATTTTATGTCGGTGGCACTGAAAAACACCAAAATATCGTAAGTAATGTCGCTCAAATCGCTCAAATCGCTGCTAACTGTCTGATACATAGCGACTTCTTGAAAAGTAAAATTCTTTTCGCGCAGCCACACACCAATATCTTGGCTGCCCAAGTTGGAGCAAGGTACCAGAAATTTTTCTTTGTCCTTGTGTTTGGAAAGCGACGAAGATAGGTCTTGAATGGTTTTTATCCCAAAAAATACTTTTCGCTTGCGAAACAAAATAAACTTTTGTAGATAGTTGGCGATTGCTTCGGTGAGGCAAAAATACTTTGTTTCGGGCGACATTTTGATGCGCATCTCTTCGCACAAGCGGAAAAAATGATCCACTGCATTTTTACTGTTGAGGATAATGGAACTAAACTCGTCGGGCTTGATGTGTTGTTTGCGAACATCTTTCGCAGTCATACCTTCGACGTGGATAAACGTGCGAAAATCAACTTGAAGACTCCATTTTTGCTCCAAATCAAAATATGGGGAGCGTTGCAGGGGCTTCGGTTGCGAAATCAATATACTTTGTACTTTTTTATACGTTGGACTCACAGCAGTTCTGTTTTCGGTCATTCTAATGTTTTTTATTTTAAGACATACGAGAGTTGCTTCTGAAACGAAATAATTAAACCTCTCAATGTGCAGTTTTGTTTTTTTAACGAATGGAGAAAAATTAAGACATCTAATTTTAGACGCATTATTAAGATAATATTTTCACCAATACCGCCAAAGGCGCAAGTTCTATCGCACAAAGGTACAACAAAAAATGAAATTTGTGGTACAACAAATATTCGCGAGCGATAAACAGACTTCGGAGCGCGCGAAAAATATACACCAACCCAATCACCATATATGCAGTCAAAATACAGTTGTACGTCGAGTTCGGCGCGGCGTAGGCGATGGCAATGTTGAGCGGCACTAACGCAATCCCCAACACAATCCCAAAAATCAGTATCGTGAAGCCGTACAGTCGCATCTCTTTTTGCATCGGAAATACGTTGGCGATGAAGCGAACTACTAAAAATTTTCCTACAAAAATCGCTGCTATCCCAAGCAGCGCGTAGAGCAAAGTCAGCCATGCACTGCCGTCTAATAATATTTTGTAATGTCGGAGAAGTAAAAAAACAAACACGCCCGCATTGACGACAAACATGGCATACAGCAATCCATACACCAAATTAGTGACGGCACTTTGCTCGCGGTGCAGCGCAGTCAGCACGTTGTCATTGAAAAATGCTTGATAAATTCGACTTACCAAACTGCGGCTCAACGTCAGCAACGTAGTGAGCAACAACAGCATAATAAGCACCGTCCAGAATAAAAAACTCTGCGGCACTTCGCTATCAGAAACTGGTTTTGAAGGCGTAAAAATAGGCTTTGCGGGTTCCGCCGCCGTCGGAGCTGCGTTGGAAATACTGGCTTTGGGGTTCAAATTATTTTCGCCGCCGACACTTGGACTGCCGCTTTTCTGTACGTCAAAAGGGTTGTTGCTGCCTGTATTTTTGTTGGAGGTAGTCGTCTCGGACTTTGTAGAAGTGGTATTTTGTTTCTCAAAATTAGGCGTTACCGGAGCTGAATTGCTGCGATTGGTCAGGTCGAGTGGATTGCCTCCCGTCTGTGCCAAAAGCAGGACAGGCAACAAAAGTAACACAAGGCTACTTATCATTTTTTTAGTTAAAAAAATAGCTGAAAGCAAAAATTGACGCATCGCATAATTTAAAAAACGGTGCAAAGATACTTATTTTTTGAAAGTAATCTATTCGATTTTTTAAAAAAATTAAATGGATTTTGTATTTTTACGCATTCATAAGTTTCAAATTTAACAAATAAAAATATGCCAAATAAATATCCGCACCTTCTTGCGCCATTAGATTTGGGCTTCACGACGCTCAAAAATCGGGTATTGATGGGGTCTATGCACACGGGACTTGAAGAAGAAAAAGACGGCTTTGAGCGGCTCGCCATCTATTTCGCGGAGCGCGCCAAAGGCGGCGTTGGGCTTATCGTCACAGGTGGAATGGCACCCAATCGGACGGGCTGGCTGGCACCTTTTGGCGCAAAATTAACTACGCGCAAAGAAGTCCGCCAGCATCGCATCGTCACAGATGCCGTCCACGCCGAAGGCGGCAAAATCTGTATGCAAATTCTTCATGCAGGGCGTTACGGAGTCCACCCTTTTTGCGTCGCGCCGTCCGCCCTCAAAAGCCCAATTTCGCCCTTCAAACCTTGGGCGTTGCCGAGTTGGGGCGTGCGAATGACGATTCAAGATTTTGCGGACTGCGCCGCACGGGCGCAAGAAGCAGGCTACGACGGAGTAGAAATTATGGGTTCGGAGGGCTATCTCATCAACCAATTTGTTGTCACAAAAACGAATAAAAGAACCGACGAATGGGGCGGAAGTTTTGAGAATAGAATCAAATTCCCGGTCGAGATAGTGCGCCGTGTCCGCGAGCGCGTAGGCAAAAATTTCATTATTATCTACCGACTTTCTATGCTTGATTTGGTAGAAGACGGCAGCAGTTGGGAAGAAGTGGTGCAGCTCGCGCTCGCCGTAGAAGCGGCTGGCGCAACGATTATCAATACCGGAATAGGCTGGCACGAAGCTCGCATACCGACCATCGCTACGATGGTGCCGCGTGGGGGTTTTGCTTGGGTGACGAAGCGACTGATGGGCAAAATCAACATTCCACTCATCACCACCAATCGAATCAATACGCCCGAAATTGCGGAGCAAATCCTCGCCGACGGCTGCTCCAATATGGTTTCGATGGCGCGTCCGTTTCTTGCCGACCCAGAGTTTGTGCGCAAAGCAAGCGAAAACAGAGCCGACGAAATCAATACTTGTATCGGTTGCAATCAGGCGTGTTTGGACCATGTATTCAATCAAAAAACTTCGAGTTGTTTGGTCAATCCACGAGCTTGCCACGAAACGAACTATGTCACAAATAGTATTCTTACGAAGAAAAAAATTGCGGTCGTAGGTGCTGGTCCAGCAGGCTTGGCGATGGCGACCACAGCCGCTCGGCGCGGATATGAGGTGCATCTTTTTGATGCTGCAAGCGAAATCGGCGGGCAATTCAATATGGCAAAGCAAATACCGGGCAAAGAAGAATTTTATGAAACGCTGCGCTACTTTGGGCGACAAATCGAGCTGACGGGCGTTCATTTGCACCTCAACAGCCGTGTAGATGCCGATTTTTTGGCTGCGCAAAAATTTGACGACGTAGCGATAGCGACGGGCGTACTTCCACGAAAACTAAAAATAGAAGGCATTGACCACCCCAAAGTGATGACGTATATCGAAGTGTTGGCACAAAAAAAAGCGGTTGGTAAGCGAGTAGCTGTCATCGGTGCGGGCGGAATCGGGTTTGATGTGGCAGAATTTTTGACGCAGACCTCCAACACAGATACCGAAACATTTATGTCCGAATGGGGCGTAGATGTGACTTACGAAAATCGGGGCGCACTCACCAAGCCACGCCCACACGCCGCCCTTCGGGAAGTAACCCTGATGCAGCGAAGCGAAGGCAAACTCGGCGAAAAATTAGGCAAAACCACAGGTTGGATTCACCGCGCTGCATTGAAGATGAAAAAGGTAAAAATGCTGGACGGTGTAGAATACTTAAAAATTGACGATGCGGGATTACACATCAAAGTAAAAGGTCAAACAATGACTTTGGAGGTAGATAATATCGTAGTTTGCGCAGGGCAGTCGCCGCTCCAAGAATTAGAAGCACCCTTGAAAGCAAAAAATATCCCTACTTATCTCATCGGTGGCGCATCAGAAGCCAAAGAATTGGACGCAAAATTTGCTATCGAGCAAGGCACTAAATTGGGCTTAAAAATTTAATTTTATAAAATAAAAAACATTCGATAAAAAAACTTGTCGTGACATAGCAATAAATAGCTTTTTATGTATTAACTTTGCCCCGTACAAAAAATTAATTTTTCAAAATTTAAACCTTATTATTTAGTATGAAAAAAAATTTACTTTTGGCGATTGGCTTGTTGTTATTTTCACAAGCCGCATTTTCGCAAGGCGTGGGTTATAACCCATTCAATAACAGCTTTCAAAACTTGGCATCTAACGCTCCTTTGGGAGGCTCTACCACAGCAACTTTCGATGTCTTTTTTGATTTTTACAAAGCAGGAGTGACTGATGCGGCTGGTCAAGGAGCGGGCGTAGTAGCAGTAATAAAACTTCGCACTCAATCTACCAGCAGAGATGCTACTTTCTCTAACGCAACGGTGGTTTATCAGACCATCACAGCTACTTACAACAATGACAGCGGCAGCAACGACCGCTACAAAGCTACCCTTCCTGCGGGGCTTCCAAACGGTCGCTACTCTTGGGAATGTGAAGCTACGCACGGCGGCGTGACTTACAAAAGTTGGGACTACGTTACCAAAACTGGTAACAGTTTGCAGTACTTTACAGTAGGCAGTGCTGGTATTTTTCGCTCTATGGTCATCATGGACTTCGGAAGCGGAAATACTTATTATGACTTGTTAAAATTTCAACCGGGAAATACAGACTTGCCTGCTTTACTTACTGGACCCAATGCTGGTGGCTTTTGTAGCAGCAGTATGTTCAAAATCGGAGCAGAAGACAATACCTACAAAAATGACTGGTTTGGAGCGAGTAACGTCACTGGGAACAGAATGTTTTATCGTTTGACAGCTATAAGTGCGGCGGGTGCTGCGCCTGCCTGCCTCAATATGCCGGGTGCGTGGAATAACTTTACGTTGCCATTCAGAGATGACTGCCCGTATTCGAGCGGCACTATGCCGACCTATATCAATACCTTTGCTGGATTGGGCGGCTCCTGCCAAATTGACAATGGTGCCAAAGTGGACCAAAGATGGGACAGACGCGGAGGAGCTAATGCGATGATAGATGTTTTGCCTGCCGCAGCCGCAGCTTGTGTGGTCAATTCTTCTACGGGAGCGATTACTTACAGAATAGAATTATATACAGAAACAGATATTACTGTAGGTGGTACTAACTATATAATGCGAGATCCGCTCGCTGCAAGCACTTATTACTCGACTACTTTTACAGTGAATGGTCTGGCTACTGCAAGCTCTAATGGTTTTCCGGGCGGTATCGGCTGCTCTTTCTCTCCACTTCCTATTGAGTTGGTAGATTTTTCAGCGCGTCCGAGCCAAAATACGATAGCCGTTGATTGGAAAAGTCTTTCCGAAAAAAACTCCTCCTATTTTACCGTCGAGCGCAGCGCCGATGGCAAAAACTGGCGTGAAATAGGCTCTGTGACCGCTAAAGGAAAATCCGAAAAAGTTCAAAATTACGCTTTGACAGACTCCAATCCTTATGTAGGCATCAACTATTATCGCCTTCGGATAGTAGATTTGGACGGCAACTTCCAATACAGCGCAGTTGCTACCGCTCGCATGGACAAAGGCAGCAGTTTGCACCTTTATCCGAATCCAGTAAGTGCGCAGCTTACCGTCGAGATGGGAGTTGGCGAAGCCGCTACCAATGCTACTTTTAGTATTTACAACGTACAGGGCGTACTCGTACAGCAGTGGGAGCAGGCGTTAGAAGCTGGCAATAATCGTGTAGAAAAAGATTTGACCAATCTTGCTACGGGAGTTTATTTCCTCCGTGCGACAGATGCAGAAGGCAATTCTATACAAGAAGCTCGTTTTGTAAAAAAATAATTTAGAAATATTGAATCAGGAATGAGGAAAAATAAGGTAATCCATTTTTTCCTCATTCCTGATTTCTTATAACCTGAATTGAAATAAATTGTCTATTTTTTTGCTATGTACCGCAACCTCGCCGAAGCTGTCGTGAAGGCGTTGGAAGAAATATTTTTAGAGGCTCGCCCTGCCGACAAGGTAATTGAAAAAATATTGAAGTCCAACCCAAAGTGGGGCGCGCGCGACCGTGCTTTCATTGCCGAAAATACCTACGAAATCGTCCGCCACCGTCGCCTGTTGTCATTCGCAGTGGGTGGAGAAAACGGGGATTGGGAGAGGGTTTCTGCGTGGAAACTCCTTGGTGCAAGGCAATTTTTGGACAAAAAAATCCCAGAGCTTCCCGCATGGGACGAGTTTGCAAATATCAGAGCGGACGAAGTAGCTCAAAAAATTGACGAAGGAAAAAAAACTCGAAAAATTCACTTTTCGATACCCGATTGGATAGACGCAATCGGAGAGCAAGAACTCGGAGCAAGCCGTTGGGAGCAGGAGTTGGCGGCAATGCAGCAAGCTGCGTCGGTCGTTATTCGTGTCAATACTTTGAAAATATCGGCGGAGCGACTGGCGAATTTGCTTCAGAATAGAGATATTTTGACCCAAAGCGTTCCGCTTGCGCCACACGCTTTGCGACTCGAAAAACGTGCGAATTTATTTGGGTTGGAGGAATTTCAAAAAGGATATTTTGAGCTACAAGATGCTGGCTCTCAACTAATTGCACCATTTTTGGACGCATCGGCGGGAATGAGGGTCGTAGATGCCTGCGCTGGCGCAGGTGGAAAAACACTGCATCTTGCAGCTTTGATGCACAACAAAGGCAGCATCGTAGCGATGGATATAGAGCAGTGGAAACTCGAAGAACTCCGTCGCCGCAGTCGCCGCGCTGGAGTCGGTAACGTGGAGCCGCGCCTAATTGAAGGCAGCAAAACCGTCAAGCGCATTCACGGTTCTGCCGACCGCTTGCTGTTGGACGCGCCTTGCTCGGGACTCGGCGTGTTGCGCCGCAATCCTGACGCAAAATGGAAAATGAAAGCCGATTTTTTGGATAAAGTTCGCAGCACACAGCAAGATATTCTTCAAAATTATTCTAAAATCGTGCGCGTCGGCGGCAAAATGGTGTATGCCACTTGCAGCCTTTTACCTTCCGAAAACGAACTACAAATCCAACATTTTATTTCAGAGAATCCTAATTTTAAGCTGCTTGCGGAGCAAACTTTGCTGCCGTCTGTCTTTGGATTCGATGGTTTTTATATGGCTTCTTTGGAGCGAATAAAATAATTTTTTTTAATTTATTTGAGTAGTTATAAGTTTTTAGTTTTTAATTTTGAGTCGTCATAAACTATTGAAAATCAACGAATTATGTCGAATATTAAATGTCATCTATTTAAGTGCAGGAACTTAAAATAAAAAACTTATTCATTCTTCAGGAACGCGTCTAAGGAATGAAGAAAAAATAAGTAGTTTATTTTAGACGCGTTCCTAAAATAAATTACCCATTTTTTCATTCCTTACCGAGATACCGAAATAGTCATATTGGGGTCGTAAGTGCCTTGTATGACGGGCGATTGGCGATTGCCGGTGTAGCTGCGGACTTTAGAGTTGATGAATGTGTAGAGTTCTTGCACCGTCACGATGTGGTCGCCGTCGGCATCGGCTTCTCCTTTCAGTCCTCTGATGAGAAAATGGCTGAACACGCCCTGCCGCAAGCCACTGGACTCGAGCGAATTTTCTTCCGACTTGGAGGACATTATGAGCGCAGTGCCGGGCGAGGCTTGCGCCAAAGATGCGTAATAATTTGCTAACATATTTTGTACGTCCGTCCCGCGCGCAGCGAGCAAACTCCCCGAGTGACAAGCATCGGCGATACAAAGTTTGTACTTGGCGGGACTGGCTTTGAGGGCGGCTGTGATTTCTTCGTGCGGCAATTTGTTATTAGAGCCGTCAAAGTCAATCGGTAAAAAAGAGCCTTTGATACCATGCCCCGAAAAATAAAGTATGACCAAATCGTTGCTACCTGCTTTCATAAAGGTTTCGGTCATCGTCTTTTTGATGTTCGACTTGGTGGCTTCTTCGTCTATCAAGATGCGCATTTGCTCGTCGGGGACAGAGCCGCCTTCGGGACTTTTGAAGAAAGCATACATTCGGTAGGCATCGTCGTCGGTGTATTTTAGTACTGGCATATGGTCGTAGGCAGCTACTCCGACTACCATGACCCAAACTTTTGGCGCACGCGAATTGGCGGAGGTAATCAGCTCCGACTTGGGTGGCGTTCCTTTATCAATTTTTGATTTCTCGGATTTTACTATTTTTTCGGGTACTGACTTGTCTTCCACGGCATTCGGTACGTCGCTATCGGCAAAGTCGACATCTCCTTTATAAATTCCCTGTTCCCAAGTGCCTTCTGTCTTCGTTCCGTCGGCAGCGTAGAGTGTTCCGATACCTTGATAGCTGCCATTTTCCCAGAAGCCTTTGTATTTTTCTCTGTTGGCGTAGGTCATCAACCCTTTGCCGTCTGGTTTGGATTTTTTGAATTGTCCGACGTATCGATTGCCGTCGCGGTAAGCGAATACGCCGCTTCCGTTTTCGCAGTCGCCGCGCAAGCAACCGAGTTTGGATTTTGCTTCTTCGGGGGTAGCGGCGGTAGTTTCGGCGGGATTGCCGATGTATTCGCCACGTTTCCAGACACCGATGGTTTTTTTGCCGTCCGAGTGGTAAATGCTTCCCTTGCCGTCCGAAAAGTTGCTTTTAAAATTTCCGATATATCGGTCGCCGTTGGTATAAAAAAAAGTTCCCCAACCGTCGGCTTTACCTGTTTTGAACTCGCCTTCGTACTTGCTACCGTCGGGAAAGGCGTACAATCCGAGTCCGCTTTGGCAGTCGCCGAGCAAGCAGCCTGCCTGAATATCCGTGCCGTCGTCGGAGTTTTTGCTGAATACTGGATTGTCGTCTTCGTCCCAGAGTTGTCCCCTGTGCCAGTTGCCTTTTGCTACGGAGCCGTCTTTGTAGGTGCGTGTGCCTTTGCCGTCAGGAAATCTTGATTTCCACATTCCTTCATATTTTCCACCGCTTTTGTAGGCGCAAACGCCGTAGCCGTTCACTTCGCCGTCTTTAAATTCGCCTGTATATCGGCTGCCACTCGGGAACGTGTAAGTTCCTTTCCCGTTTCGGCAGTCGCCTGCTACACATTGAGCAGAGGTATTTTCCTGCCATACTATGCACGCCAGAAGTAATAAAAAGTGGAGTTTCATATCGTCAAAAAATTTTTTTATCATTGCACGGTTTTTTTGGGCATACGCTTTACTAATTGATGTTACGCAAAATATTTTTTTACTAAAAATTTCAGGCAGCATTTTATTCAATTTGACTGTCTTTTTCAGACGTGCCTTGTAGAAATTCAAGTTTTTGCAAAAATATCGTCTGGCGAAGCGAAA